>DAIUCA010000174.1:0-4848 GCA_036846405.1 Candidatus Competibacteraceae bacterium | reverse complement strand
GAGCGCCGAACCCGTGATTCGCTTTAGCAAACCCATGGATCCGCTCACGGTGAACCTGGCTTCGGTGTCGATCACCACCAACGTGGGCGAAGTGTTTCCCATGGGCAGGGTGGCGGTGGGCAGCAACAGCAACGAGACCTTCGTGTTGCAGCATTTCGACAATGGCGCCTTTGCCCGCGGCCAAACCTATCGGGTGCGGGTGTCCACGTCGGTGCGCGACCAGAACGGCAACCCGCTGAATCCCAATCCCGATCCGGTGCTTGACCCGAGCTGTCCGCCGTTCCGCTTGAATGCAGCGGGGCTGCCGTTCTTCGAGTTCACCACCTCCAGCGCGGGGGACCCGAACGCCCCGCCCCGGGTGAGCTTCACCATCCCGACGGCTGGGGCAACCAATGTGCCCATCAATGCCACGGTCACCGTGCGCTTCGATAAGCCCATGGATGTGTTGACGGTGAATCAGTCGGCAGTGGAGCTGACGGAGATCAGTGGCGACATCAATGCGCCTACCTTCTTCTTTGGGCCGCCGCTGTTTAACGCCAATGGCGATAACTTCGTGTTTTCCCTGGAAAATGGCAGTGGTGGTCTGTTCAGCCCGAACCGCCAGTACCGAGTGACCGTGACCATCTCGGTGCGCGACACCCTGGGCCAAGCCCTGCCCCAGCCGTACTCGTTCGAGTTCACCACGAGTCAGGACACGATCGGGCCCATCGCTGCCGACCGCCTGCAAGCCCGGGACATCCGCTGCAATGCCAACAGCCGCGTGTGTACCCTGGTATTGCGGGCCACGGGGCTGGCGACCGATGTCACTACAGGCACGGATATCGTTCAGGTAGTGCAGTCGGTGTTGATTAGCGACCAAATCCTGGACGGGGAGACGCCCAACATCACCTACGCCCCCAACTCGGGGGGCTTGGGCTTAACCAGCCTCAACGGCGAAACCCAAGTCACCATCGACTTTAGTCCGGTGGCTCGGGGGAGCCGCATCGAGGTGCGGTTTGAAAACCAACTGCCCCACCGAGGCACGGCGGATGTGATCTTCACCGCGCCGTAACTGGCCCTGTCGCAAGTCCACGCCCCGCTGACGCGGGGCGTTTTTTTGGGGCGCTTTTCAGGTTCAACCCCCCTTCGGTACTTTGGCGGGATGAACAGCAACCTCATCCTCATTGGCCCCATGGGCGCGGGCAAAAGCACCCTCGGCAAGCGGCTGAGTCGGGCGCTGAAATGTCCTTTTGTGGACAGCGACCGAGAAATCGAACGCCGCGCCAACACCACGATTGCCCATCTGTTTGAATTGGAAGGGGAAAGCGGTTTTCGCGACCGCGAAGCCGCCGTCATCGCCGACCTCTGTCGCCACCGACAGGTGGTGTTGTCCACCGGGGGCGGCGCGGTATTGCGCGCGGAGAACCGCGATGCCCTACGCCAAAGCGGCGTCGTGGTGTACTTACAGGTCTCGGTGGACGAACAGCTGCGGCGACTCCACCGCGATACCCAACGGCCGCTGCTGCAAACCGCCGATCCCCGCGCTCGGCTCCACGCCCTCGCCGCCGAGCGCGACCCCCTCTACCAGGCCACCGCCCATTGGCTCGTGACCACCGACCACCGTCCCGCCGTCGTCGTGGTCCGCCACATCCTGCGCCGCCTGCGCCAACACTGGAAATTGCCCCCATGCTGACCCTCACCGTCGATCTTGGCCCCCGCAGCTATCCCATCCACATGGGTCCCCAGCTGCTGCCCCAAGCCAATGCGCTGCTCAAACCCCATCTGAACGGGCAGCAACTGTGCATCGTCACCAATGAAACGGTGGCGCCGCTGTATTTGCCCACGGTCTGCGAAGCGCTAGACGGCTATCGCCTGAGCCAGGTGGTGCTCCCGGACGGCGAGCAGTTCAAGACCGTGGAGATGGTCAATCGCATTTACGACGCACTGCTCGGGGCGCGGGTGAGTCGCAACGGGGCGGTGATTGCCCTGGGCGGCGGGGTCATCGGCGACATGGCGGGCTATGCGGCGGCGACCTATCAGCGGGGCATCGACTTTATTCAGATGCCGACGACGCTGTTGGCCCAGGTGGATTCGTCCGTGGGCGGCAAAACCGGCGTGAACCATCCGTTAGGGAAAAACATGATCGGCGCGTTTCACCAGCCCCGCTGCGTGCTCGCCGACACGGATACGCTCAAAACCCTGCCGCCGCGCGAACTCAGCGCGGGCCTGGCGGAGGTCGTGAAATACGCCCTCATTCGCGATGCAGCATTTTTCGACTGGCTGGACGCCCATTTGGGGCCGTTGCTCACCTTAGATGCGGACGCACTCATGGCGGCCATCGCCCGTTCCTGTCGCCACAAGGCGGCGATTGTCGCGGCGGACGAGCGGGAAGTCGGCGAGCGGGCTTTGTTGAATCTGGGCCACACCTTTGGCCATGCGATTGAAACCGCCCTGGGCTACGGCGCGTGGTTGCACGGGGAGGCAGTCGCCGTCGGGATGGTGATGGCGGCGCGGTTGTCGGCCCAGTTGGGGTGGTTAACCCCAGGGGACATCGACCGCCTGGAGGATTGGCTCGCCCGGGCGGGGTTGCCCACCGCGCCGCCGGCGTTGTCGCCAGCGCGTTGGCGAGAACTGATGGCCGTCGATAAGAAAAACCAGGACGGGCAATTGCGATTGATTCTGTTGACGGCCCTGGGCCAGGGCGTGGTATGGCCGCTGACCGACGCCGCCGCGCTCAATCGCGTGTTGGAGACCGGCCATGAAACGTAGCACGGGTTGGTGGCTGGGCTGCGGCGCCGTGCTCGGCAGCGGCTTGCTGTTATTGGGCGGCTGGTGGGTGTCGATAAATCTCCCTGAGAATCAACGGGTTAGCCGCGAACTCGAAGCCCAATTAGACTACCTAAGCCGTCCGCTAAGTCGGCGTGTCACCACCGCTGCAAACACCGACCCCACCGCTCCCTAACCTCGGGTTGCGGCGACTGTGAGAACTCGACCAAAGTTCCCGCAAAGTCGAGGGGTTTTCATTGTCAAGGGGCAAAAAGGGCAGTTAGATTGAGTCGCTTTGGTGCGACGTAACAATTGCCGAAAATTACCCCGTTTATACCTATCCACAGCGCCCCCGTTGGCCCGCAACGTACAACGAAACCGGCGCGTGATTTTGGAGCACGCCATGTCACTAGGGCTGTATCACCCTGATTTTGAACGCGATAACTGTGGCTTTGGGCTGCTGGCCCAAATGGACGATCACCCCAGCCATTGGCTGGTGCAAACCGCCATTCGCTCCCTGGGCCGCTTAACCCACCGCGGTGCGGTCGCCGCCGACGGCAAGTCCGGCGATGGCTGCGGCATTCTCTTTAAGAAACCCGATGCCTTCCTCCGCGCCCTCGCCGCCGAAGCCCATTTTGCCCTCGCGCCGCTCTACGGCGTGGGCATGGTGTTTCTGAACCGCGACCCGACCCTGGCCCAACAGGCCCGCGACTGCCTCGCCCAAGAGCTACAACGCCAAGGGCTGCAAGTCGCCGGCTGGCGCGTCGTCCCCACGGACGACAGTGCCTGTGGCGAGGAATCCCGCCGCAGCGCCCCGCGCATCGAACAAATCTTCGTGAACGCCCCCGCCACCATGAGCGAGGCCGATGGCGAACGGCATCTGTTCATCGCCCGCCGTCGCACGGAAAACGCCCTGCGCCACGACCCGGCCTTCTATTTGCCCACCCTGTCTTGCCGCGTCCTGAGCTACAAAGGCTTAGTGATGCCGGACAACCTACCCCTCTTCTATCCGGATCTGGCGGACCCCCGCCTCGCCTCGTCCATCTGCCTGTTCCACCAGCGGTTTTCCACCAACACCCTGCCCCAATGGCCCCTTGCCCAACCCTTCCGTTATCTCGCCCACAACGGCGAAATCAACACCATCGGCGGCAACCGAAACTGGGCCATCGCCCGGGGCAGCAAGTTCTCGACGCCGCTCATTCCGGATATGGAAAGCATTCTGCCCCTGGTGAATCTGACCGGTTCAGACTCCAGCAGTCTGGACAACATGCTGGAAGTGCTGCTGGCCGGCGGCATGGACATTTTCCGCGCCATGCGGATGTTGATTCCGCCGGCCTGGCAGAACGTGGAAAGCATGGATCCGGATCTGCGGGCGTTTTACGAATACCACTCCATGCACATCGAGCCGTGGGACGGCCCGGCCGGCATCGTGCTCACGGATGGCCGTTACGCCGCCGGCGTATTGGATCGCAACGGCCTGCGGCCGGCGCGGTATTTCATCACCCAAGACCGCCATTTCACCCTGGCATCGGAAATGGGCGTGTGGGACATCGACCCTGCCCTCATCACCCACAAAGGCCGTCTGAAGCCCGGCGAAATGCTCGCCATCGACACCCACACCGGCAAGCTGCTCACCCCCGCCGACATCGACCAGGACTTAAAAAGTCGCCATCCCTACCGCCGTTGGCTCAACAACAATCGCTATCGCTTGGGCGAACTCTTCGGCGAAGAACCCTGTTCTGAAGTCGATGCCGACACTCTATTGCAGTACGAGAAACTCTTCGGCGTGAGCTTTGAAGAACGGGATCAGATTCTGCGACCCCTCGCCGAATCCGGCCAAGAAGCCGTCGGATCCATGGGCGACGATGCGCCGTTCGCGGTGCTTTCCGAAAAGCCGCGGTCGATTTACGACTATTTCCGCCAGCAATTCGCCCAAGTCACCAACCCGCCCATCGACCCCCTGCGGGAAGCCATCGTCATGTCCCTGGAGACCTGCTTAGGGGCGGAATGCAACATGTTCGAGGAGCGGGCCGAATACGCCCACCGCCTCACCGCCGTGTCGCCGGTGCTTACGGAAGGCCGCTTCCAGTTTCTGCTCAAACA
>DAIUCA010000173.1:0-4927 GCA_036846405.1 Candidatus Competibacteraceae bacterium | reverse complement strand
TTCGTCGATGGCACCCCCGCCTTGGGCGATGCGTACTTCAGTAGCAAATGGCACACGGTGTTGTTGGGCAGCCAGCGCGCGGGTGGCCAAGGCATTTTTGCCCTCGATGTCACCGGCGTAAAAACCTCCGCAGACTTCGACGGAGACAACGTGCTGTGGGAGTTCACCGACCAGGATGACCCCGATATGGGCTATTCCTTCAGCCAGCCGGTGGTTGCTCGTCTAGGGCCGAATATGGGCAACAAGTGGGTCGCCATCTTTGGCAATGGCTACAACAGCAACGAGAGCGATGGTCGCGTGGGGTCGGGTAAACCCGTGCTGTTTGTCGTTGATCTCGAAACCGGCACTTTGCTTCACAAGGTCGTGATGAATTACACCGGCCTGCCCAATGGGCTGTCATCCCCCTCGGTCGTCGATCTCGATGGCGATGATGTGGCGGATCGGGTCTATGTGGGCGATCTGCAAGGCAATTTGTGGCGCGTCGATCTCACGGGAAGCCAGCCCGTGGTGACTGATGCCAATGGCGGCACCGGGCCGTTCTTTGCGGCGATCGACAAAAATGGCAATCGCCAACCGATTACGGCGAAACCTGTGGTGGGTCGTGGCCCCACGACGAGCGGCGTCGACTCGCTCTATGTGTACTTTGGCACGGGCCGTTATGTGGCCTTGGACGATTTAAGTACAAGCCGTGTGGAGACGCTCTACGGCCTGGTCGACTATCTCGTTACGGGTTCGGAACCTGACGAAGATAAGTGGTTGGGCAATCCGATCGCGTTGGCTCGGAGTGCAGACCAACCCCAGTTGGTCGAACAAAGCATCATTTACGAGGCACAAGCGGCCTTTGGTGGCTCAGCGCGGGCCCTGTCGAATAACGAGGTGATTTTTGAGAGCCGTGAAGATGACAGCGGCGTCCAAATCGGCCAGAAGCGCGGGTTTTATCTCGATTTGGCCTTCGAGGGATTGGGACGGGGCGAGCGGGCCGTGTCGAATCCCTTCATTCGCAACGACCGCGTGTTCTTTACTACCCTCATTCCCGGCGACATCGATTTGATCGACGACTCGCTCTGCGATGGTGGGGGCCAGACCTTCATCATGTCCCTCGACTCTTTACGGGGCAGCGGTTCTAACAACCCGTTCTTTGATGTGAATAATGACAAGCAATTCGACGAGCGGGATTTCGTCACCGTCGAGATCGACGGCAAGCCCGAGAAGTTTGCGGTGGTGGGCGTGGGGATTAACAACATCATCGACAACCCGCTGATTCTCGATAACCCGTCCATGCCGGGGGTGGAATCCGTCATCGGGCCGAAGGGCGGTCAATTGCCCTCGACGCCGAGTATCCGCTACGGCAGTCAACCCTGGCGCGAACTGCGCTAGATTCCGACTGGTATGAAAACGGCCCCGCTTTGGCGGGGCTTTGTTTATTTCCCGACTTTGGAGCAACTTCCATGAAAAACCAGATGGGCTTTACCTTGTTGGAAGTCGTCATTACCGCCGCGATTGTTGGCATTTTGGCGGCGTTTGCGTACCCGATTTACACCGACTTTATCTACAGCGGGCGGCGCACCGACGCAAAATCTGTACTCGTCCAAAATGCACAGCTTTTGGAGCGGCAGTACACCCTGTTCAATCGGTACGATCAAAATGCGGCAGGCGATACGATTACCGAACCGCCGATCACTCAGTCGCCCAATGATGAGACGGAAAATGTGGTCTACAACATCTCCTTTGTCCCCGATTCCCTAACCCAAACCGCATTTATCTTACGGGCTGTACCGACGAACTTTGCCAGCCAAGATCAGGATCGCTGCGGCACGCTAACGCTGACGAGTACAGGCGTGAAAGATATTGTCGATGCGGAGGATGGCGTTACCGCTGCCCAATGCTGGTAAGGAAAATCACAAGGCGCCCCAATCGGGCGGCAAAGTAAATCCCTTTTCGCTATAAAATCGCGCTGCCCCTGGATGGTAAGGGAAAGCGCGATTTTCCAGAATAGCTGCCTGATCTAGCGTAGAAATGGTCGGTTGTAAGGCCAAAATCTGGGGATCGGTCGCCATGACCTGGAGCCAGGCATAGACCAAATCGTTGGGCAAATCGGCCCGCGCCACGGCGAAATGCCAGACGGCAATCGTCATCAACGCCGGCTGTTTGGGGGTGAGCAGCCCCGGCGCCAGCGACCAGGGCGAGAACAATTGCCCTTGAACCAAACGTTCCCGCTCCGACGGACTGGGCGTGAGCCACTGCACGGTTTCATCCGCCCAACTGCTGTTCAATTCTTCCAATTGCGTTGCGTAGAGCGTGAGGCCCAGGGCGTTGAGCGTCTTTTGCTGCCATTGCTGTTGTTGGGTGGGCCGCGCGCCAAATTGCGGTTGTACCTGGATGTTTAGGGCTTGAAAGGCGAGGGACCAATAGCTGTCCGCTGGCCCGCCCTGGGCGCCCAGCCCCACGGATTTTCCCGCAAGGTCGGCCAATTGCGCGGCCCGTTGCTGCGGATTGACGGCCAAAATCAACGGTGTGGCGTACAGGGGAAACAACGCCCGCAATCGTTCGTGGCGTAGACCCGGTGCCAGCTTGCTGCGCCCGCGCCAAGCGTCCCACGCCAGGGGCAACGCCATAAAACCCACATCCATGTCGCGGTTCTGCACCAGAGCGGCGTTTTGGGCCGAACCGTCGGTGGTTTCCGCCGACACGGGCAGTTGAAGTTGCTCGCTCATGCGGTGGGCCATGCCGGCACCGAGGGTAAAATAGGTGCTGCCCGCGCCCGCCGTCGCCAATAAACACCGCTTGGGCCAACCCTCCCGGAGCGGTGGCTGCGTTTCAGCCGTTGCCGTTGTCGGCGCGATGATCCACAAGCCGATCGCGATCCACCCTAAGCGCCGCCTGCTGGCGGCTTGACGCTCAATCACGGGCGACCTGGCATGGGCGGGACGCCAAAGCCGGGCAAAAACGGCATGGCGGGATTGTTTCCCGTGGTTTGCGGCGGCCGCAGGGTGAGTGCGTTGTCTTGCTGCCGTAGCTCAAAGGCGCCGAGGAAGTTCATGCCCAAGAGCACCTGGCCCGTGCCGAGGGTGGGAATCACCACTGCCTCGATATTTTCCCGCTTCAACCCGCCCACCTGCACCTGTTGGAGCTGGGTGGAATGGCCTTCCACCGGGCCGTTGGCCGTGTTGATGACCCGCCGAATGCCCAGCGGCACGCCCAAGCGTTGGGCCACATCCGCCGACAACGTGACCACCGTCGCGCCGGTGTCGATCATCGACGCAAAAGACGCCCCGTTGAGCATCACCGTGGTTTTGTAGTGGCCGTCCGCGTCCCGTTGCAGCACCACCTCTCCGGGGGGGGCGTCGGGATTGACGCCTGGATCGCCCGCCGTGGGCGCCACCGTGCGCGACAGCCCTTCACCGCTGCCTTTCAGACTCACGATCACCACGCGGTCCAGCTTGCCCTTCTGGTAATGGCTCGCAAAGTTAAAGCCGGCAAACAGTCGTCGCAGGGCGCTGGTGAGCGGCAGCCGAAATTGCCCGTCGAGGGCGGCGTCTTCGGGTGGCTCAAACCGCAGCTCAAAGCGCACACCGGTTTGGGCTTCGAGCTGTTGCAACGCCTCTTGCAGCGGCACGGCTTCAAAATCTACGCGCAGTTGGCGACCGTCGAAGTTCACCCCCCCGTGGCTTGGCGGCGACAGACAGAGGGTCGCCAGCAGCAGGGGAAGCGCGGTCAGCCGCCGTCCAGAAGTCAACCAAGGTGGGGATTTCATGGGAATTCGTCTCGTCGTTGTAGGGCACGGGCCATCACGATGGCGTCCTCCGCCGGGTGGGGGGGACGGGCGGGATAATAGTGAGTTCGCAGGCCGATTTCGTAGAAGCCGGCCATTTCGTAAAGCCGTTGGGCCCGGCGGTTGCTCTTGCGCACTTCTAAAAACATCACGTCGGCCCAATGGCGCTGGGCCTGGTCGATGGCCCGCGTTAACAGCTGTTGGCCCAGGCCCTGGCCCCAGTAGGCCGGCAACACGGCCACGTTGAGCAGATGGGCCTCGCTCGCCGCATGCACCAGCCACAGCACCGCAAACCCCGCGATTTCGCCATTTGCCGCTACGCCCACCGTGCCCACGTCCTGCATCTGAAAGCGTTCGGCAAAGTGGCGCGGCGACCAGGAGGGCACCGCATGGCTCGCGATTTCGATGGCGGCTAAGGTCGCTAAATCGCCCAATTGCCACGGGCGCAATTGCCAGTTCATCGGCTAGTCACCGGCCTTTGCGGGGGGCGTCAGCTCGTCGAGCCAGTCTTGCAGGGCGCATAAATCTTCCCACGCCTTCGATTTTTCCGTGGGCGACCGCAGCAGATAGGACGGGTGGTAGGTGATAAATAGGGGAATGGGCTGGCCGTTCAGATCGTAGCTGAGCCGTTGGCCGCGCAGTTTGCCCATGGACCGTTGGCTGTTGATGAGGGCTTTGGCCGCGCTCAATCCCAGCGCCACGATGATTTTGGGCTGGATGAGGGCGATTTGGCGGTCGAGAAAGGGCCGACAGGCGGCCAGTTCGTCGGCGTGGGGCGCGCGATTTTGCGGGGGACGACATTTCACCGCGTTGGCGATGTAGATGTCGTCGCGGGCTTGATTCATGGCAAACAACATGGCGTTGAGCAGTTGGCCAGAGCGGCCCACAAAGGGTTCGCCTTGCTTGTCTTCATCGGCGCCGGGACCTTCGCCGACGATCATCAACTCGGCCTGACGGCTACCCGCCCCCACCACCACCTGCTGTCGCGCCATGCACAGCCCACAGGCCCGACAATCCACGATGGCCTGGGTGAGTTCGGGCCAATCCATCTGGCGAATGCGGTCGCTGCGGGCATCCACCGTGAGCGGCGCGTCGAACAGGGGCGGTGTGGCGGGCGGCGCTTTGGGCATTGCTGGCGGTTTAGGCGGGGATTTG
>DAIUCA010000172.1:0-4947 GCA_036846405.1 Candidatus Competibacteraceae bacterium | reverse complement strand
GAATTCAGAAAACTCTGCCGAATTACGACTTTGCGGCGTTTGAACTCGACACCAAACGGCTGCCGACTGACCAACATGCGGCTCAAGCCGATAAGGCTTGGGCCTATTACCAAGCCTTGAACCCCGCGCCGCGTTTGGTATTTCTGGGCGATGACGCGGCTTTAAAGCTACTGGGGCCGCGTTTTGCGGCATCGCAAACGCCCACGGTGTATTTGGGGATTAACAACAATCCGCGAGTGTATTTAGGAGACCAGTGGCGCCGATTGACTGGGGTATTGGAACGGCCGCTGTTGTTGCGCTCGATTACGACGATCGACGAGGTATTGCCGCAGAAGGCGGACAAAATCCTCGTGTTATTCGATACGGACACGACATCCCAAATCGTATTTGAGAGCGAGTTCAAAAACCGTCCGAGCATCGCGGTGCGCGGCATCACGGTGGATTTTCAATTGATCGGCGATTGGACCGTGTGGCAGCAGCATGTTCGGGACGCGCAGCAAAACGGTTACGACGCGATCATCGTGGGGCTGTACCAGACGCTGCGGGACGTGTCGGGTGCGCATGTGCCAGATAGCCAGGTGGTGTCGTGGACAGCGGCGAATACGCCGGTCCCGCCCTTCGCTTTTTGGTCGTTTGCCGTGGGGCGTGACAAAACCGTGGGGGGATTGGTGTTGGATGGACGAGAGCAGGGGAATTTGGCAGCGGATATGGCGCGGCAGTTACTCGAAACCACCACAACGGTTGAACAGATTCGGCCAAAAACCGCCGAGCGCGGCCAGTATTTGTTTAGCAGAGCCGCGTTAGCGCGATTTAGCTTGCAACTGCCACCGGCAATCGCCGCGCAAACGACTTGGGTGGATTAGGACGATTTTTCCGCCTGGGCGGCATCGCGGTTGGCGCAGGGATGGCGCACGCAATGGGCGTACAAAATCAAACTGCGATCCGACAGGGTAAACCCTTGATCCGTAGCGATTTCCTTCTGGCGGCGGTCCACGAGTTCGTCGTGAAATTCGAAGATGGCACCGCAGTCCAGACAGACAATGTGGTCGTGGGGGCCGCCCTCGTTGAGTTCAAAAAACGACTGATTACCCTCGAAATAATGGCGTTTGATGAGGCCGGCAGACTCAAATTGGGTGAGGACGCGATAGACCGTGGCGAGGCCGATTTCCTCGCCGGCGTGAATGAGTGCGCGGTAAATGTCTTCGGCAGTCATGTGGTGATCTTGGCCACCCTGTTCTTGCAGGATTTCTAGGATTTTCATGCGTGGCAGGGTGACTTTCAGACCCGCCTGTTTGAGTTCTTCAGATGACACGAGTACCTCGGGGGCGCGGGATGGCGAGAGATGGCTGGTTATTATAGCCGCCCCCCCCTTTCATCGATTGGAGCTGTAATGCGTATTTGCTGTGACTGGCGCTGTTGTTGGCGCCGCGAGGGGCTAGTGCTCGCCCTCCTGGTGGGGTTAAGCGGCTGTTCGACGCCCTGGCTGCCCACGTTCTATCGCGTGCCGGTGACCCAAGGACAGGTGGTTGACGAGGCGCGAATCGCCCAATTGCAGGTGGGCATGAGCCAAGCGGAGGGGCGAGCCGCTGTTGCGCGACCCCTTCCAAACCAACCGATGGGATTACACCTACAGCCGTCGCAGCGGCTCGCGGGAACTGGCGCGGCGACGGCTCACCGTGCATTTCGATCAGGGGATAGTGCAGCAAATTGACGGCAACTTCGCCGATGAACTGGCGACAGACCGCGAGTAACCGATTAGCCGCCCTTCTTCATAGGTTTGCCGGCGGCGGCCCGCTGTTGGCGGATGACCTTGGGGTCGGCGACGAGCGGGCGGTAGATTTCCACGCGGTCGCCGGGCTGCAACACGGTATCGAGTTTCCCCAAGCGCCCGAACACGCCCACCTTGTGTTTCTGCAGATCTATTTCGGGAAAGCGCTCGCCAATGCGCGATTGGGCAATGGCGTCGGCGAGGGTGGCGCCGGCGGGCACGGTGACCGTCACGATGACCTGTTCATCGAGGCGGGCAAAGGCGACTTCCACGGTAATGGATTCGGCGGTCATCGGCTTTGCGCGGCGGCGGCTTTGTGTACTTGGGCGGCGCGGCGGCAAAACGCATCCACGAGGGAATGGGCGATTTGGTCGAAAAGCGGCCCGATGAGCAGTTTGAGCAATGGGCCGGAAAACTCAAACTCCAGGTCGAGGCTCACGCGGCAGGTGTGGTCGTCGATGGCATCAAAGCGCCATTCGCCTTCGAGACGGCGAAAAGGGCCGTCCACCAGCCGGAGGGAAATGCGCTTATCGGGATCCAGGCGATTGCGCGTGGTAAAGGCTTTGCGCAGTTGGCCTTTTTGCATGGTGATGGTGGCCCACATTTCCGTGGGCGTGCGGCTCACAATTTTGCTGTTAGCGCACCAGGGCAAGAACTGGGGATAGGCTTCCACCTCATTTACCAGATGGTAGAGGTGGGCGGCGGGGTAGGGCACGATGGCGGTTTTGCGAACTTCGGACACGAATTAGCTCCTTTTTACTTGATTTAATTTTGCGTGAAATCCAACGGGGAGGGCAACGATGGCTAATAAAAACCAGCAACCCAACAGCGCCATTATTCGCAATGCGAAAGCGCATCACGATTACTTTATTGAAGATCATTTTGAGGCGGGATTAGTCCTCGAAGGCTGGGAAGTGAAAAGCCTGCGGGCGGGTCGGGTGCAAATCAAAGAGAGCTACGTCTTTATTAAAAATGGCGAGGCGTATTTATTTGGCTGCCACATTTCGCCGCTCATGTCGGCCTCCACCCATGTGCGTCCGGATGTGACGCGGACGCGGAAATTATTGTTACACCGCAATGAGTTAAACACGCTGATCGGGCAATCCGAGCGCAAGGGATACACCCTGGTACCGCTGGGCCTGTATTGGAAAAAGGGGCGGGCGAAGCTGGATTTGGGATTAGGCAAAGGCAAGCAAGAACACGACAAGCGGGCGACCGAGAAAGAACGGGATTGGAATCGCGAAAAGGGCCGCATTTTGCGCGGCGATAAAACCTAAAAATGGGGCTGCATTAACTACAGAATGCGGCCCATTAGGGAGATCGAATAAGCCATGAATGCGCCTAATTTTGACCCGAGCATTTGCCATAACGAAGACGAAGTGATTAGCAAGTTTGTGGTGAGCTATTTGCTGCCCCAATTGGGATATGGACCAGAACTATGGCACCAGGAAGTTCGGCAAACGCCCACGCGGCTGGACTTTCTGGTGATGACCGAGGCACAGAATCCCTTAAATCTGAAACAACTGAATCCGCCCTTGATGGTGGTGGAAGCGAAAAGTCCGCGAAAGAATCTCGATCATCATCGTTACCAGCTATGGACCTATCTCCGTCAATACGAGGCGCGTTTTGGCATGCTTACGAATGGTCGAGAATTGCAGCTATACGAGCGCCAGAGCCAGGACGAAGTCGCCCTCATATTTGAATGTCAAGCGGCGGCATTGGACGAAAAACTCGACGAATTGCGACAGTTGGTCGGCAAAACGGCTTTAACCCCAAAACCCACCCTTCAGAAGGAGCGAGTCATGCAGACCATTGCGGTCTATCACAACAAAGGCGGTGTCGGTAAAACGACGGTCTCGGTGAATTTAGCGGCGGCCTTTGCGCGGATGAAAAAGCGCGTGTTGCTCATCGATCTGGATGCCCAGGCGAATGCAACCTTTGCCACGGGGCTGATTAAGTTTCAGACCGAGGAGGAGGACACGATTATTGGGAACTATGTCTATCACCTGATTAAATCGCCCAAGACCCAGATCGATAAAATCCGACGACCGTCCGACAAATTTAATGGGGCGGGCGGGCAATTTGAGATCACGGTGATTCCCTCGCACATCAAGTTGATGGCGGATCAACACGAGCTAAACAGCATCAGTGCGGCGAAATTGCGCCTGCGAGAAAAGCTGGCGGCGGTGGCGTCGGAGTACGACTACGCGATCATCGACGCGCCGCCGTCGCGGGATTTGTACGCGGAAATTGCCCTGGTGAGCGCCGATTACCTGCTGATTCCGTCCGATCTGAAGCCGTTTGCCAATCAAGGGCTTAAAAATGTGAAGGAATATCTGGAAGAGGTGGACAGCTATCGCCAACAGATTGGCAAGCCGAAACTTCAGGTGTTGGGGATTGTGCCCTCGCGGATTCTGAATAATGCCCGTTTTCTGGAATACACCTTTCCGAAGCAGAAACAGTCGGTGATTCAGCATTACGGGTTGCCGATTTTCGACACGGTAATTCACGACCACACGGCGCTTTCGAGTTGTTTTAACGACCATCTCGAGGCAGACGGCCAAGAGATTCCGATGCCGAAATCGATTTTCGCGTTTTACGAAACGACCAAGGCGACGGCGGCAGGGCAGGCGGCGGAAAACTTTGAGTTTTTGGCGGCAGAAGTGACGAAACGCATGCAATTGGGTTCTGTAGCCTTGAGTAAATCCCCGTGATCAAAATCGAATACATCGACTTACAGCGCATTAAATTGCAGACCTCAGAGCCGACGCCGGCAGCGGCAGAAATCGAGGCGCTGGCCCAGGCCGTGTTGAACTGCGACGGTGTGTTGCAGCCCGTGGTTTTGCGGCGGGTAGGCGTGGAGCAGTACGAACTCATTGCGGGATTGCGCGAGTTTTTGGCCGTGCAACGGGCCAGCGAACTCAATGAAGAAGTGGAGATGATCCATGCGGTTATCGCCCACAAGGCGACGGACGAAACCCATCTTTTGGCACAACGGGCGCTGTCGGCTTCGGTTCCCGTGTCGCCTCCTGCCGGCGTCAACAAGACCACACAGATCATGCAAACCTTTGCGCGGGAGATGCGCGAATCCAGTCAGCAAGCCATGCAGACCTTTGGCCGAGAAATGCGCGAATCCAGTCAGCAAGCCATGCAGACCTTTGCGCGGGAAATGCGCGAGG
>DAIUCA010000171.1:0-5016 GCA_036846405.1 Candidatus Competibacteraceae bacterium | reverse complement strand
ACCAAGGCCAAGGGCACCGGTCTGGGTCTCGCCATCGTCCGCAAGATCGTCGAAGAGCATGGGGGCGTGATCGAACTCCACCGCGGCTCCACCCCGACTGCCGACCTCGCCGCAACGGCCAGCGGCGCCCAGGTGTTGTTACGGCTGCCCTGTCGCAGCGTTCCTAACCGTTTGAATTTGAATGAGTAATTGCCAATGTTTCAATCCACACTCCCTGAGGGACGAATGGAGAAGCGATTGTCCCGCTCCCCAATCCACTCCATCCCGGTTTCACCCCCGCGAGGCGCCTAGATGACCCCCCATATTTTGGTTGTGGACGACGAGCCGGAAATCCGCAACGTCGTGAAAGACATCCTCGAAGACGAGGGCTTTCGCGTGAGCCTCGCCGCCAACGCCGGCGCGGCCCGCGAGGCCCGACGGCTTCAGCGCCCGGATTTAATTTTGCTGGACATCTGGATGCCGGATTTAGATGGCATTTCGCTATTGCGCGAGTGGAGCGAGGGGGACCGCTTGCCCTGTCCGGTCGTCATGATGTCGGGCCACGGCACGGTCGAAACCGCCGTCGAGGCCACGCGCCTGGGCGCGTACGATTTCATCGAAAAGCCCCTGTCCATGGCCAAGCTGTTGCTCACGGTGGATCGCGCCCTCGAAGCCGAGAAATTATTCAAGGAAAATCAAGGGCTTAAACGCCAAGTGCGGCCCCTCGACGAGCCATTGGGTCGCAGCGACACCATGCAAAAGCTCCGCAACCAACTGTTGCGCGTGGCCGAGCGCCACACGCCGATTTTGCTGTCTGGCGAATCGGGCACCGGCAAAGAGGTGTGCGCCCGCTTCATCCACCACCACAGCCCCCGACGCCAGGGGCCGTTTGTCGTCGTGAGCGTGGGGGCGATTGCGCGGGAAAACTCCGCGCTCGAGCTGTTTGGTACGGAGCAGGGCGACCGCGTGACGTACGGGCGATTAGAACAGGCCGCCCGCGGCACCCTGTTTCTCGACGATTTGGCGGATATGGCGCCGGAGGTGCAGGCCAAGCTCGCCGGGGCAATGGAACACGGCTCATTCATGCGCGTGGGGGGTCGCGAGCCGATTCACCTGGACGTGCGGGTCATTGGCGCCACTCACCAGGATTTGCAGCGGGAGGTTTATGAAGGCCGTTTCCGCGAGGATTTGTACCTGGCGATCAACGTGGTGCCGGTGATGCTGCCGCCCCTGCGGGATCACTGTGAGGACATTCCGGAGCTATTGAATTACTTCGTGAATTACTTTGTGGATCAGGAAGGGCTGCCGTACCGCCATTTCCAGTTGGCGGCGCAAAATCGGCTCCGCAACTACACCTGGTCGGGCAACCTGCGGGAGCTTAAGAACCTGGTGCAGCGCCTGCTCATCATGGGAAATGGCGAAGAAATCACCCTCGACGAGGTGGAACTGGCGATTACGACCACGCCCACCGGGCGCACGCGGGAGGTGTACAGCATCCCCTTGGATGTGCCGTTGCGCGAGGCGCGGGAACGCTTTGAGCGGGCCTATCTCATCGAACAATTTCGCGAAAGCGGTGGCAACGTGGCGCGACTTGCCGAGCGCGTGGGCATGGAACGCACCAATCTCTACCGCAAGCTGCGGGCCTTGGGCATCGACCCGAAAAAACCCATGGAAGGTGAATAAATGCGCATCGTGATTTTGGGCGCCGGTCAAGTGGGCAGCTCGGTGGCCTACAACCTGTCGCAAGAAAACAACGACATCACCGTGGTGGATCGGGACGAGAAGCTGCTGAGCGCCCTGCGCAATCGCATGGACATTAAAACCGTCCAAGGCCACGCCTCCCATCCGGATGTGCTGGAGCAGGCGGGGCTACCCGACGCGGAAATGCTCATTGCGGTCACGAACAGCGACGAGGTGAATATCGTCGCCTGTCAGATTGCCCACAGCGTCTATCGCACGCCCCAGCGCCTCGCCCGCATTCGGGCCGCGAGTTATCTCAAAACCGAGCCGTCGCTCTTCGATAAAAAGCGCCTGGCCATCGACGTGGTGATTAGTCCCGAAGAGCTGGTGACCAATTACGTGCGCAAGTTGATCGTGAATCCCGGTGCCTTGCAGGTGCTGAACTTTGCCGACGAGCGGGTGAGCCTGGTGGGGGTGCGGGCGGCCCACGGGGGCCTACTTGTGGGGAAAACGCTCAAAACCCTGGCGGAACACATGCCCGGGGTCCATGCCCGCGTGGGCGCGTTGTATCGGGGCAACAAGCCCATCGTGCCCGACGGCAACACTACGATTCAGGCGGCGGATGAGGTGTTTTTTGTGGCGGCGCCTAAAAATATCCGTGCGGTGATGAGCGAGTTGCGGCGGCTAGAGAAGCCGATTAAGCGGGTGATGATTGCCGGGGGCGGCAATATCGGCACCCGACTCGCCCGCTCTCTCGAAAACCAGTTTCAGTTGAAATTGATCGAGCGGGACAAGCAATTGGGCCAGAAAATCGCCGAAACCCTCACGCGCACCATCGTGCTCGAGGGGAGCGCCACGGACGCCAAGCTCCTGGTGGACGAAAATATCGCCAACACCGACGTGTTTTGCGCGGTCACCAACGACGATGAAGTCAACATTTTGTCGGCGCTTTTGGCGAAGCGGCAGGGCGCTAAAAAGGTGATGGCGCTCATTAACAACCCGGCCTATGTGGAGCTGATGGAAGAGGGCGGCTTGATCGATTCGGCCATTTCGCCCCAACAAGCCACGATTGGCAGTCTGTTGTCGCGGGTGCGTCGGGGAGAAGTGGTGAGCGTTCACAGTCTGCGGCGGGGGGCGGCGGAGGCGATTGAGGCCATTGCCCGGGGCGACGCGAAGGTGGTGAACAAGCGGGTGGAGGAGATTCCCTTACCGCCAGGAACCTCGATTGCCGCCCTGGTTCGTGGCCATGAAGTCGTGATTTGTCACCACGACACGGAAATTAAGGACGGCGACCACGTGATCCTGTTTATGGTGGACAAATCGCAACTTAAAGCCGTTGAGGCGTTATTTCAGGTCAGTCCCTTACATTTGGCCTAAATCGGGGAAGCAAATCAGATTGCCTTAAATGCCTGATAAAGTGCTTGGGCGAAGGCTTTTGCCGACAGATACCGGGACGCTGGATCGCGGGACGCTGCCTGATACACCACCTGGCGCACGGGACGCGGTACCAGGGTCGGTAAGGGCGGTAAGGGATCGTTGGTGACTTGATGGATGAGTTCGGTTAAGGACGGCCCGCGAAAGGGTCGAAGACCCGCCAACATCTCGTACATGATGACGGCCGCCGAGTAGAGATCGCTTGCCGGTGTGGGCTTGTGGCCCAGGAACTGTTCGGGCGCCATGTAACTCGGCGTGCCAACGGTTTGCATGGTGAGGGTTTGGCCGCGGCTGAGACTCGCAATCCCAAAGTCCGTCACCTTGAGCTGGCCTTGGCTCTGCATCATCAAGTTGGCGGGTTTGATGTCGCGATGGATCACATTTTGGTTGTGAGCGCATTTCAGCGCTGCCAGCAGCTGCATCATCACCACATTCACCACCGCCAGCCCGATGGGGCGCCCCCGCAGCGCCTTGCTCAAGGGTTCCCCTTCGATGAATTCCATGGCGATAAACGGGCGGCCCTGGTCTTCGCCGTAGTCGTACACCTGGACGATATTGCTGTGGTTACAGCGGCCCGCCGCTTGGACTTCCCGCTGAAAGCGCGCCAAAAACTGCTGGCCCTCGGGGCCGACCATGAGGTCGTGGTGCAGGGTTTTGAGGGCCACAAAACGATCGATCAGCGGGTCGTAGGCGCGGTACACCGCCCCCATGCTGCCCACGCCGATTTCTTCGTGGAGAAAGTACTTCCCCAACTTGCCGAGCGGATTTTTATTGGTATCGCGTGACATGACTCGCCGCCCCATCGCACATGCGTGTTTCAAATAACCAAAGCAGTGAAGGACTGCCGTTCAATTCTTCATCGTCCTTAGCGGACAATGGGTTGTCGGAATCATCTGATGCCTTTATTGCAATCCCAATCACATTCCGCCTCGACAATCGCGCCCATGACGGTTTTTCCAGCCCTTTCTCCCCACGCCCCCGCGACGACGCCCCTGGTGGTGGGTATGTCCGGCGGCGTGGATTCCTCCGTCGCGGCCCTACTGCTGCAACAGCAAGGGCACGTGCTCCATGGGGTGTTTATGCAGAACTGGGACGACAGTTACTGCACGGCCCGGGAGGATCTGCACGACGCCGAAGACGTCTGCGCCACCCTGGGCATCCCGCTCCACAAGGTGAATTTTGCCCGCGAATACCGAGACCGCGTGTTTGCTTACTTTTTGGATGCACTCCGTCGGGGGCTCACCCCCAATCCGGATGTGTTCTGCAATCGCGAGATCAAATTCAGCCCGCTCCTCGACCACGCCCGCGCCCTCGGGGCCACCACCCTCGCCACCGGCCACTACGCCCGCCGGCGCGAAACCGCCCACGGCTTTGCGCTCCTCAAGGCGGTGGATGAAACAAAGGATCAGAGCTATTTCCTGTGTGCCCTGACCCAATATCAGCTCGCCCACGCCTGCTTTCCCCTGGGCGAATTGCCCAAAACCGCCGTCCGCGCCCTCGCAAAGCAGGCGGGCTTGGTCACCAACGACAAAAAGGACAGCACCGGCATTTGCTTCATCGGCGAACGGCCCTTTCGGGCGTTTTTGCAGGAATACCTGCCCACCACGCCCGGCCCCATGCGCACCCCCGACGGCGAGGTGGTCGGCGAACACGTGGGATTAGCCTTCTACACCGTGGGCCAGCGCCAGGGTTTGGCCATCGGCGGCCGCCGAGGCAGCACCGGCGCCCCCTGGTTTGTGGCCGACAAGGTGACGGCGGACAACGCCCTCATCGTCGTTCAAGGCCACGACCATCCGGCGCTGTTTGCGCCGACTCTCGTGGCGGAGGCGGTGGCATGGATTAGCGGCACCGCGCCCCAGTCCCCCCGCTGTTGCGCCAAAATCCGCTATCGCCAACGCGAACAGCCCTGTGTCCTCGACCGCC
>DAIUCA010000170.1:0-5031 GCA_036846405.1 Candidatus Competibacteraceae bacterium | reverse complement strand
TGGGGTTCACTCGGTTGAAACAGACAGGTAGAGAACCACCAAATTACACACGACGACACGGGAAAATAGCCGTCGCGCGAAGCCCAAAACCACAGTCTTAAAATCAACATCGATTGGTCGCCACAAACAACAGGGCATCGGCTTGATGAATAATCTGCCTTTCGATTGGCTGTCGTGAGATGAGCGCCCTTGTCTACTTCCCCTGTGTCTATTTCGCGCTGTTCCGTGTGTTTTGTGTCTGAAACAGGCCGCAACACGCGTCCTATACTCGACCCGTCCGTGCGTTATCGCTGTTTCCATCCGGCTGAGCTGTTAACCCACGATGGCTATGACTGCGCCGTGTATGCGGCAGCGGCGTTTTGCGAGCACCCGAGCTTTGATTTTGACGTGTACATTTTTCATCGTCCCAGTGCTGGGCGGCCCAAGATGCAGGCCATCGTGGATCGATTAACCCAGCTTAATCGGGTGCTCATTGCCGACTACGACGACCTGATTTTTGGCGCTGCCGATTTGGCGCTCGAATCATCTGCTGTGAAAAACGCCACCCTGACCCCAGAAGGGGCAATAGTGGCATTCGACAATAATCTTAAGGCGCTGCGGTGGTTTTCTCGGGTGTCTGCCTCGACGACGCCCCTAGCGGCACAGGCGCGGCAACACCACCCCACTGCGCAGGTCACCGTGGTGCCGAATGTGCTGCCGCCCTCCATTTGGGAAACCCATCGGGCCTTGGGCACGGCCACTCGTCAGCGATCCCCAAGGGCGTTGGGCTATTTCGCGGGCACGAAAAGCCACGATCGGGACTTTCCCGTGGTGGCCGAGGCGCTTTATCGCGTGCTGCGCGACAATCCCGAAGATCACTTGACAGTCGTGGGGCCAGTGATGCTGCCGCCGCCGTTAACATCGCTGCCCACGGTGACTTGCCGTCCAGCGGTCGACTTTTCGTCGCTGTTTGACCTTATGGCCCAATGCGCCACGGTTATCGCCCCTCTGGAGTGGACGACTTTCAATCAGTGCAAATCGCGGGTGAAGTTTCTCGAGGCGGCGGTGGCGGGTTGTCACCTAATTGCGACGCCGATTCCCGACATGGCTGCGGTGGGGCCGCCGCACTTAACGCTAGCGACGACGTCCGCCGAATGGTTTGACGCACTTTCGTTACGGCACGACTGGCCGTCCAATATCACAGTTCAGAACTCCGATTATTTGTCGCAACAGACCCATGTCGCCGCCTTGAAAGCGTTGGGAGAACTCGCGTGAATGTCCTGATTTATGTGGAACCCCACCCGATTCGTGGCTCTTTGACCCAATTCAACGCCGTCGCCCAGCGGTTTTTACCCCTGCTGACCCAAGCTGGCGGTGCCGAGATTCGGTTATTTGCTAATCGCGCCACCCTCGACGCCGTTGTCCAGCGGGATTCCCTCTGGGAAACCGTCGAATCCAAGCTCATGCGGTCGCTCCCCGAGGAAGACGCTATTTTCCAGGCATTTTCTGGCGATTGGCATGACCAAGGCGTGGCCCAATGGCAGAACCTGATGAACGGCGGCACGGTAGCGACCGCCTATCTGCCCTTGTTGCAACGGCTGCATCAGGTGTTTCCGTTTCAAGTCATGGTTTATTGGGGAGAAAATGGGGCTGTGCGGCGGTTTGCAGCGACACACGGGATAACCGCCATCGCCATGGAATTGGGTTGTACGCGTCCGCCATTTTTCGATGCGCTGGCGATGGATGCTTACGGCACCAACGGCAATACCCTCATTTCCAAGCTCACCATCGACGACCTAAGCGAGATTGTGGAAGGCGCAACCCTGTCGGCGGCAGCGGCCCAATGGCGGTATTCCACAGACACGATGGCCTATGACGGCCAATTTGCCCCCCTACCGCCAGCGTTACGTCGGGCGCTGCGCGGCCAAACCCGCGTGGCGCTGTTGCCTTTGCAGCTTTATGACGATGCCAATTTGCTGCACTTTTCTCCCTACAAAACCGTGCGCGATGTGGTGTTAGCTGTTGTGCCGCCCTTGGCTGCTGCTGGCTATTTCACGGTGATTAAGCCCCATCCTGTGACGCGGCAGCGGGCCAACGCCCATGTGGAAAACGAGTTTGCTCGCGCCTCCCTCGAACCCTGGAAAGGCCAATTTTTCTGGTGCGATGGCGAGGGCGCGGCCTACAGCAACCCCAGTTTGCTACGGCTCGCTGATCTAGTCGTAACGGTAAATAGTTCGGTGGGGTTTGAGGCGCTGTATTACGACAAGCCTGTGGTGGTACTGGGCGATGCGGTCTACAAACCCCAGAAGCTGTTTCCCTCACTGGAAGCCGTGGTGACAGGCGAGTTTGCTGGCGAACTGCCCCGTTATCGGGCGCAACTGGGTGTGCTGCGGGAGTTTTTGCTGAACGGTTATTTGTTACCAGCCACCCTAACCGACGACGCCCTCGGTTTTGTGCAGGAACTCCGTCTGTGGGATGCCGCGTGGCAATCGCACGCCACCCAGCCGCGCCATCTGGCGCGCGCGGTCTATTGCCATCGCCATCGCGTGCAAGCCCACCGCTATCGATATCCGTTAGCGACAACTTCCGCATCGGAGAGCCAGGCCATAGCCACCGCACGGGCCATCTTTCTTAAAACGCTTCTGCCTAAAGTGCAGGCGCTGCAGGCGGAGAGCGGTACAGCGACCGAGAAGGAATTCATCGATTGGGTAGCACAGCAATGGTCGATGGCGAGTGGACGACGCCAGGTGTTGACGGCCCTTGCGTGGGTTGACGAGGCATTTTACTTAGCGACTTACAGCGATGTGGCCGCGCAAACCCAGTTGTCGCCGCTGGATCATTTTCTGCTCCACGGCCTTGGTGAAGGCCGTCGCGCCAACGAGGCCGCGCCCCGTTTGAAAGAAAACGATCTATTGATCTGGCTACAAACGGCATTGCAGGAATCCCTCGCGAGCATTGCCTCAGCGCCGATGGCGACGTTGCTGCCTTGGTATCCCCGCTGGGAAATGCTGATTGCCGCTAGTGGCCATCAAGACGCCGCCGCCTTCGCAGCCTGGCTCAGTGCGCAGTGGCAGCAGTCGAATGGTCGCCGCCAGGTGTTGGAGACGCTCGCATGGGTCGATGACGCGTTTTATCTGCGCACCCACCCCGATGTGGCCGCCCAAAACAAGCTGTTGCCCCTCGCCCACTACCTGCTCCATGGCCTGGCTGAGCGTCGCCCAGCCAACGATTTTGCCGGTCGATTGGATGGGGAAGGCCTGTTAGCCCGCTTTCAGACCATGGCTCAAGCGCATTTTGCCGCCCGTCGGTCCGCGTTTTTGCGCGAATACCCGCTCGCGATAACCGCTCAAACGCGCCTTGATGCTCAACAAAACACGCTGCGTCAGGCCCTTGCCGCGTCGACTCATCGCTTTGCGGTGATTGTGCACGGGTATTTTGTGACGGGACTGTCCGAATTATTCGACGCCCTAACCCGTTTACCCGAACCGTTCGACCTGTTCGTCACGCTGCCCGAATGGGGAACCGAGGCGATGGAGGCGGTGATTCAGACGCGGGCGCCAACGGCCTATTGCTGCCATTTTCCCAGCCGTGGGGACGGTCTGGGCCGCTTCGTCGCGTTATTGCCGCTGCTCTTGGAGCGCGATTACGACGCAGTACTCGTGATTCACAATCGCGCCGACGGTCAGCGCGATGGCCGATGGCAACCCCTGCTGAGCGCACAACTCCAGCAATTACTCCTCGACCACATATTGCCGGATACCGCGACGCTGGGTCGTTGGCTCGCCCAATTCCGCGAACAACCCCAGGTGAATTTGCTCGCGCCCCACGCCGCCTACCAACCTGTCAAGCCACAACTGGCGAAGGCCACCCAGGCTCTGTGGCAATCGTTGTTGCCCACTAGCCCTGTTGCGGTGGCGCCTTCGGCAGCGTTTACAGGGGGCATGTATTGGCTGAGACCGCAGTGTGTCGCGCCGTTGGTGACGGCGCCGTGGCCGTTGACCTGGGAGAGTTTTGACGATGACTTCGCCCTCAATCCGATGACGGTGTCGCGCGCGGATCAGGTGGCCGTGCTGTTGAGTTGGCTTGCGCAACAACACGGCGGCATCGTCGCAGGGATTCAAGACCAATCGCCGCCTCTCCTGCGTTGGTCGCCGCCGCCGGCGCCCCAACCATTGGTCGATTACTTGGCGACACAACGGCATCAGGCGTCGGGGCATCCTAGCGGTCTGATGTGGGTGGAACGGCGCTGAGTTTGGCAGCAATCTTGTGGCAGCTTCAGAAGTGGTGCAGAGGGGGTATTAATGGCGTCAGACAGCGCGAACCCCATCAACTCGATACAACGAGAATAAGACCATTGCACCAGCGAAAGCAGATACCGGCATTGTAGAAGTGGCGAAAGTGATGGCGAAAACCGGCACAGCCCTGGGGACCGTGGCTTCGGTAGGCAGCTTAGGAGGCGCGGTCGCCCCGGAGACGATGACCACCACGACGCTGGTGGCGACAACGGTCACCACTGCCGCCCCGGGAATTGCGGCGGTGCTAAATGGGTAAGGATGCCTTGTAATGATGAATAAATGTCCAGATTGCGCCCACATGGTTTGCCCCAGGGCAATCGCATGAACGGTTAGCGCTCAAAATTGAGGATTTGGGCGCGGTAGACATCTGAGGAGGAAGCGAGGAGTCGCCGCCCTTTGATGCTGGCCTTGCGGGGCGGCGGCGTGTCGCGGAGCAGATTGAGGCAAAGCTGCTTGATTTTGAGACAGTTTTCGGCAGCGTACCCCTCGCGCAAACACATCTGATCATCGTTAAAGGCGACATCCAGACACCAGTGCAGATTGTTTTCGATCTGCCAATGGGCGCGAA
Organism: Candidatus Competibacteraceae bacterium; assembly: GCA_036846405.1. Classification (GTDB taxonomy): domain Bacteria; phylum Pseudomonadota; class Gammaproteobacteria; order Competibacterales; family Competibacteraceae; genus DAIUCA01. The sequence goes on along the minus strand of DAIUCA010000170.1, from coordinate 189 downwards.
CCGATTGCAAAATCTGTTCGGCATCGCCCGGCAAGCTGCTGATGTACAGACGGCGGGCCGTGGAGACTTGGCCGTCGATTTCGCGAATCGATTCCACCACGCGTCGGAAGACTTCAGAAAAAGCGTGGGGATCAATCAGACTTAAGAGACGGTTCATGGTGTCGTGAGATGGGATGCCGTGGGACAACT
>DAIUCA010000169.1:0-5042 GCA_036846405.1 Candidatus Competibacteraceae bacterium | reverse complement strand
AGCCGTTTGCCGGAATCGAACCGGCGACCTCCAACTTACAAGGATGGCGCTCTACCGACTGAGCTAAAACGGCGAACTGTCTGAAGCACTTGGTTAGTGACTTACAGAAGTGCGCGGCATCTTAGGCAGTCACTCGCATTTTTCAAGCGCCGCGCGGGCGGCCATGCCGATGAACACCAGGTCGGGCAGGGATTGCCAATCGCCGCGCAGTTCCGGATGAATCGCGCGACTCGCGCCGCCGGTCAACAGCAGACGGGGCCTTGGCAGCGACGCGGCGAGTTCGGCGGCAATGCGCTCAATCGCGCCGACCACGGCGAATTGGGTGCCGGCTTGGACGCAGGCGGCGGTGCTGGTGCCGGGCAGTCGTTCGAATCGTTGCGCGTCCCGCGGGATGCGGCTGGTGTAGCCGTACAACGCCTGTTGCATCAGAACCGAATCCGGAAAAATCGCGCCGCCCCGGTGGCGACCGTCGCCGTCGAGGGCGTCTACGGTGACGGCGGTGCCCGCGTCCACCACCACGCAGGGCGCCAGCCCCAAATGCCACGCCCCCAACAGCGCCAACCAGCGATCGACCCCCAAGGTATGGGCTTCGGTGTAGGCGTTGGTGACGCCCAACGCGGTGGCTTCGCTGTACAGCGGGATCACCGCCGTCGCCCGTCGCGCCAGCCGTGTTATCACCCGCGCGGTGGTCGCTTCACTCGCCACACTTGCCACAAATACCGCCATCGCCTGGGGCAGCAAACCGTCGATTTGTTGTTCAAATTCAAGCGGTTGCTGCGGATGGTAGTCAAAGCTGCCCCGCTGGCGGATGCCGTCGTCGTCGATGGCCCATTTGAGGGCGCTATTGCCCAGGTCAATCAACAATTTCACCAACGCACCCGCACTTCGCCCGCCACAAACCGCCGCAATTGGGACGAAATTTCTACGAGCAACGCGCCCTCGTCGTCGATGCCGCGCACCACGCCGTGGAGTACCTCTCGCGGGTGATGCACCTGCACCGTGCGCCCGCGCAGACCGTCGAACCGCTGCCATTCGTCGGCGAGCGCGACGAGGCCGCCGTCGGCGAAGCGGTGCAACACCTGTTGCAGGTGGCGCAGCAGGGTTTCCACGAGAATTTCGTAGGAGGGGAGCGGGCACAGGAGCTGTTGCAAATCCACCCACGGCTGGTCGATGGCGGCGTCTGTGGGCAGAGCCACGTTGAGACCGATGCCGATAACGGCTTGGTCGTCCACTAACTCGATGAGAATGCCGCCCAATTTGCGCTGTTCATGGATCACGTCGTTGGGCCATTTCAGGGTGACGACGACGCCCAATTCAGCGAGCGCCAGCGCCAGCGCGAGGCCCACGGCGAGGCTTAAACCGTTTGCGGGGCGGGGCAGTGGCCACAACAACGACAAATAAACATTGCCGCCGGTGGGCGAGGTCCAGGGGCGGGCTTGGCGGCCACGGCCGGCGGTCTGTTCAGCAGCCAAACACACCTGTGGCCCCCGCAGACCCTGGCGGGCGGCGGCCACTAACGCTTCGTTGGTAGACGGCAGCGTGGGGTAGAACGCGACGGGCCAACCCCATCGCGTCTGCCATTGCGCGCGCACTTCGTTGGTTATCATCGTTTTAGACTCATCTTTCTTATCGCTTTAGCACCATTAAAGTGGCGGCCCTGCCTTGGCTTATACTGTTGAAGTTCCCTACGACTTTCGTTCACCCTAAGCACTTCCTGCCAACCCACTGATTCCAGAGGAAAAATTGATGAGCGCCCACCACGCCACCCCTTCAAACGACGGCCAGATGTACACCTTGATGACGGTCGTCATGGCCAGTCTGGTCATGTTAACCACCGTGTTGTACCTGTTGGCCCAGCTGGTGTCCTTTATTGCCGGTGTGAGCCTGCCGCCCAGTTCCGTGAAAGAACAGGCGCTTAACGACCGCCTCGCCCGCGTGGGCACGGTGGTCATCGGCAAGGTCGAGCCAGTTGTTGCGGCAGTAGCGGCGGAACCCGTTGTGCTCGCCGTCGCCGATCTAGATATGGTGAAAGGCGAACAGGTTTACGGCCAAGTTTGTCTTGCTTGCCACCAGACCGGCGCGGCCGGTGCCCCCATGCTGACCGCAAAGGCCGATTGGGAAAAACGCTTGGGACAGGGGTTCGGCACCCTCGTGAGCCACGCGGTGAAGGGCTACAACGCCATGCCCGCCAAGGGCGGCAACGCGGCCCTGTCCGACGCCGACATCAACCATTCCATCGCGTACATGCTTAAAGAAATTGGTCTGAGCTACGAGTAGTTCTGAATTATTTTACGAAGGATTTTCGTTGCGGGCGGCGAGTTTGGCTTTCAGATTCGCCAGCACCGACCGCCCCAAGGCTTGATGATCCACGGATGGCGCGTTTTGACCCTCGCGGCAAATATCCGCCGGCAGTTCATCCAGAAAACGGCTGGGTTCGCAATCGACGAGCTCGCCATAACGCTTGCGCTGTTTGGCATAGGTCATCGTTAAGCCAAATTTGGCCCGCGTGATTCCCACATAAAACAGGCGCCGTTCTTCTTCCAAACCGTGACCCGTCGTTTCCGACGGGGCTGCGTCTCCTTCCAGACTGTTGCGATGGGGCAAATTGTCTTCCTCAACGCCCACCAAATAGACCTGGGGAAACTCCAATCCCTTGGCCGCATGGAGCGTCATGAGGGAAATCGCCGCATCCTCGCGGGCCTCTTCCTGGCGCTGCAATAGATCCACAAGCGTCAACCGCGCCACCCGTTCGGCGAGCGACGGCAAATCCGTCGCCAAGCGTTCAAGCCAATCCACCAGGGCATCCACCCGCTTCAATCGCTTCTCCCCGGTGCGCTTGTCCCGCGCCTGATCCACCACCCAGCCGCGATAATCGATGGCGTTAATCGCGTCTCGAATGGCCGCATTCGTGTCGCCGCGCTCGGCCCGTTCGCCGTAACGCACCACAAACTCCGCAAATTGCCCCAATTTCTGCGCCGCCGATTCGCCCAAATGGGTCAACACGCCGTATTCAAAACAGGCCGCCAGCAGACTGATTTGCCGCTGGTTGGCGTATTGGGCGAGCTTTTCCAAGGTTTGCGGGCCAATTTCCCGCCGAGGCACATTCACCACGCGAATAAATGCCGCGTCGTCATCCGGATTCACCAACAATCGCAAATACGCCATCAGGTCTTTTACCTCGGCGTGATCGAACAGCGATTGGCCGCCGCTCAGACGATACGGCAGATTTTTCTGCCGCAGAATCGGCTCGAACGCCTGTCCCTGGTGGTTGCTGCGATACAAAATGGCGTAATCCCCGTAAGACCCGTGGTGTTGCAGCTTGTGGCGAATCAGATCCTGCAGCACCCGTTCGATTTCCATTTCATCCGTATCGCATTCCAGAATCCGAATCGGCTCGCGGGCCGGAATGTGGCTCCACAGCCGCTTATCCACCAGCCGCGGGTTATTCGCGATCACCGCATTGGCCGCCACCAAAATCGGTTGGGCCGACCGATAGTTCTGCTCCAATTTAATGAGCTTCAGACGGGGAAAATCCGTCTGCAACAGCCGCAGATTCTGCGGTTGGGCCCCGCGCCAGGCGTAAATCGACTGGTCATCATCCCCCACTGCCGTAAGCGCCCCACTGTCCCCCACCAACTGGCGCACGAGCTGGTACTGACAGGCGTTGGTGTCTTGATATTCGTCCACCAACAGATAGCGAATCCGCCGCTGCCACTGGGCGAGTAGTTCGGGATGGCCGCGAAATGCCTGCCACGGCAGCAGAATCAGATCGTCAAAATCCACCGCGTTGTAGGCCCGTAGCTGGCGCGTGTAGCTGGCGTACAGCCGCGCCGTGGCGCTGGTGTCCTCGTCGGTCGCTTGATCCAGCGCCTGATCTGGCGCGACCAGCGCGTTTTTCCAACGGCTGATGCTCCACTGCTGATGTTCGAGACGGCTGCCCTCCGACGACGACAGTTCGCGCAGCACCTGCAAGGTGTCGCGGGCGTCGAAAATGCTGAAATTAGCTTTCAAATCAACGGCTTGGGGCTGATGACGCAGAATGTCTAAACCGAGGGTGTGGAAGGTGGAGACCCGCAGCCGCTGGGCCTCGGCGCCAAGCTGTTGCTTCAGACGGTCGCGCATTTCGCGGGCGGCCTTGTTAGTAAAGGTGACCGCCGCAATGTGGCGGGCCGCCGTATGCTGGGTGGCGATGAGGTGGGCGATTTTCGCCGTAATGACGCGGGTTTTGCCGCTCCCGGCGCCCGCGAGAACCAACAATGGCCCATCCAGATAATCCACCGCCGCCTGTTGTTCGCGATTCAGTCGCATGGCGAAGGCGTTGGCGGGGTATCGGGGAAGAAATCGTCATCGAGAATCTGCTCAGCGCTGTAGGGACAGCTGTCGGGGAAGGTCGCTAGCGGTAATTTCGTTTGTTTTTTCGCCGCGAAACGGGCCAAGCGATAAGCCTTCTCCACATTTTCCGACAACTGGGGTTGCAGACTGGGATTGTCGTCAATGACCTCGCGGGTTCGAATGCGCTGTTCCTTCAACGTATCGCGCCAACTCGCACCGCGGTAATCGCTTTGGTACTGCCATTTCAGCAGATGGGCGAGCAGCACTTCTAAACGACTCGCTAACTCGCGTTTTTCAGAACGACCCAAGCTCTCTAACTCCTCCACCAGATGATCTACATCCAGCTCCTGGAGCTGGCCTTGTCGCAACAGCGCCGCCTGTTCGCAGCACCAGCCGTAAAAATCGCGTTCGTAATCAATCACTTGGCGTTTTCTCCAGGAAAGAAATCGTCATCGAGAATCTGCTCAACGCTGTAAGGACAGCTGTCGGGGAAGGTCGCTTTGCTCAATTTGGTTTCTTCAGAAGCTAATAGCCGAGCTTTCCGATAGCTATCGGCAACTTCATCGATGAGTCGCGGCTTCAGACTGGGGTTTTCCCGCAGCAACTTCCGCAAATCGAGGCGTTGAATCTCGACCGTATTCTGCCAGCTCGTACTGCGGTAATCGCTTTGGTACTGCCATTTCAGCAGATGGGCGAGCAGCACTTCTAAA
>DAIUCA010000168.1:0-5075 GCA_036846405.1 Candidatus Competibacteraceae bacterium | reverse complement strand
TTTACCGCGCCCAAATCCTCAAATTTGAGCGCTAACCGTTCATGCGATTGCCCTGCCCAGCAGATCGATTACTGATCCCGCCTAGGCTTCCGGCAGCGCGTGGGCTTTAAGCGCATCTAACTCGACGATTTCTAACGCTTTTTCGTGGGTCGCCTGCAACTTGACTGGCGGCGCCATCCCCGCCTCATAGGCTTCGAGCCAGCGGCCCGCGCACAAACACCAACTGTCTCCGTGCTTCAAGCCAGGAAAGCCAAACTCGGGCCGCGGTGTACTCAAATCGTTGCCCATGGCCCGCGAAAACTTCAAAAACTCCGTTGTCACCCGCGCACACACCGTGTGGCTGCCGCGATCTTCAGCGCAGGTGTCGCAATGGCCATTGCGATAAAAACCCGTCATCGGGTGAATGCTGCACAGTTCTAATTCTGTGCCTAGGACGTTGCGTGCCGCCATGATTGCGCCTCGTTGGGGAGTTAAGCCGATGCTGAAAGCGACTGGGACAGCATTTTGACGAAAATCTGCGACTCCACCGGCGGACTGTAAAAATAGCCTTGCACCCATTCGCAGCCGCCCTTGTCGAGCAAATCCACCTGCTCCTGATTCTCGACCCCCTCGGCAATCACGCCCAATCCCAAGGTTTTCGCCATAGCCAAAATCGAATAGACAATCGCTCGGTCGTTCGCATCGCTGTCGATGTCTTTAACGAAGGAGCGGTCGATTTTCAGATGATCCACCGACAGTTGCTTTAGGTAAGCCAAGGACGAATAGCCGGTACCAAAGTCATCCAGCTCGATGTACACCCCCAACCGTTTGATTTCTTTAAGCACGCGGTTGGCATCGTCCATGTTTTCCATGAGCGACTGTTCCGTGATTTCGAGGCCAAGATAACTGGGCATCAACGTGCTCTCCGCCAATGCCGCTTGTACCGAATGGATCAGATGGCCGCCGACCAGGTGGTGTGCCGACACGTTCACGCTCACCCGCAGATCCCGAAAACCCGCGTCGATCCACAGGCGCATCTGCATACAGGCCGTGCGCAAGGCCCATTCTTCGACGCTCACCAGAATGCGGCTGTCTTCGAGTTGGCCGATAAAATCGCCGGGCAACACCAAACCCCGACGGGGATCGCGCCACCGCAGCAGCGCCTCGACGCCAATGATCCGTTTGGTGCGCAGGCTGACCTGGGGCTGGTAATACAGCACAAACTCGCCTTCTCGCAGGGCGCGGCGCAGGTCCATATCCAAGTTCAGCCGCGAATTAATCGCCTCGCTCAGGGCGTGGCTGTAGACGCAATACTGGTTTTTGCCGTTTGCCTTCGCCTGATACATGGCGGTGTCTGCATAGCGCAGCAGTTCAGACGCATCATGGCCGTGTTCCGGATAATGGCTGATGCCGACGCTGCCGCTCATGTGCCATTCCCGCCCTTCTACCCAAAAGGGTTGATTGAGCCGTTCCAGCAGCCGTTTGGCCCATAAATCCACTTCACAGGGCAGGGTGGTCACCATAAACAGGGCAAATTCATCGCCGCCCAGCCGCGCCACCATGCCATTGCGCCCCATACAGCCTTGCAGCCGCAGCGCCGCCACCTGCAACAACCGGTCGCCGGCGCTGTGGCCCAAGGTGTCGTTAATCTGCTTAAAGCCGTCCAAATCCAAATAAAACACCGTGATCTGGGCCAGTTCCTGGCCGAGCGCCATTTCTAAACTGCGCTGGAAATACTGCCGATTGGGCAGATCGGTGAGCGAGTCGTGGTAGGCGATGTGTTCGAGGCGCGCTTCCAGCCGTTGGCGTTCGGCCACGGTCGCCAGAAATTGATTAAACCCTTCCAGCAGATCGCCAATTTCGTTGCGCGACGGCACGGCCAGGGGCTGCGCAATGTCAAGCGTGCCCTGGTGAAACTGCTGGAACCCCTGGGTCACCTGGCGAATGGGCTGCACCACCGCGCGGGAATAACGCCACGCGGTCAGGCCAATGAGCAGCAAACACAGCAATAGAGTGCCCGCCGTCACCATGCCGATGATGCGGCCACTGGCGTCAAACGCCGCCAGCGGCACCAGGCCCACCACCCGCCAATTCGCCGCCCGCGACGACACCTGCCCCATGACCCACCACTGATCTTGCCAGGCAACCGTGTCGATAGTCGGGCGCTCACTCGCCGCCATCCGCAGGGGAATCTGGCTGACTTCGCCCAGCAAACGGCCCTCTGGGTGATACACAAAGCGTTGATTTTGGTTGATAAGCACCAGTTTTCCGCCAAAGCCCAGGTCTAGTGGCGACCAATGCCGATGAAAATGGGCGGGATCGAGGCTCACCACCAACAGACCCAACACCCGCCGTTCCAAGGTTTCTGCATCGACTTCTTCGATTAACCGCGCCGCCATCACCACCTGTTGATAGCGCGAACTACCGTTCAGATGGGCCTCAAAACCGCGCCAATACGTGCGCATTTGCGCCCGCTTCATGTAGGCGAACACGGCCTGTTGGCGGTTGCGATCCAGATATTCCGTATTCAGCGTGTCACCCACGGAGAAATGCACGCCGTTTTCGCCAAACAAATCCAAACTCACCAGCCCCTGGACATGGGTGTGTCTGCTGAGAATGCTGCCCATACGGGCGCGGGTGGCGAGGGATTGAAACGCACTGTCGATGGGCTGCTGCAACGCGGTGCGCAGTTCCTCCACGCTCGATAGGTTCGTCATCAGGTTTTCCACCTGATACAGCTGCAAATCCAGCCAATCCCGCTGGTCTTCCAACAGTTGGCTCAGATACCGCCGCCCGTCGGCATACAACCGCTCGTAGGCCACCGAATACGCGATTCCCCCCAGCAACAGCAGTGGTAACACGCTAATCGCCATGGAATAGGCCAAAAACTGCTGGGTGACGCTCCGAAACCAGGGGGCAGGCTGTTTCATAAAAACTCCTTGATGAGGTGGCAGCGGCTCACTGCTGGGGGGCGGTGATGAGCCGAGCGTCGACTAAAATCAGCGGCGCTACCGCCTCTCCTCGTAACCGCTTTAGCGCCGTCAAGACCCCCAGATAGCCCTGTTGCGCCGCTTGTTGATCCACCGTCGCCACGAGTTGCCCCGCTTTCAGGGCATCGAGCGCCTCACTCAACGCATCAAACCCCGCCACCCGAGCCTCGGGGCGCTGAGCCTCCTTCAAAGACTGCAATGCGCCCAAAGCCATCATGTCGTTACCGGCAAAAATCCCTTGTACATCTGGATGTTGCATCAAAAGCTGCTGCGTCACGCGGTAACCCTCTTCGATTTTCCAATTGGCCGTTTCCACGGCGACTAACTCGACTTGAGGGGCGTCGGCAAACGCCCGTTTCGCCCCTGCCGTGCGATCCCGGGCATTTTGGGCCGCTCGAATGCCTTCGAGAATGGCCACTTTTACCGGTCCCTTTCCCGCCCACTGATCCGCCAAATACCGCGCCGATGCGTAAGCGCCTTGTTCGTTATCGACGCTGATAAACGGCACCGGCTGTAGCCCATGTTTTTGCGAAAAGTCCTGGTCGAGGGCGTTGTCGATGTTCACCAGCACAATCCCCGCGTCTTGGGCCTGTTTGAGCACCGGAATCAGGCGTAGCGAATCCGCCGGCGCAATCACGATGCCATTCACATGATTCCGAATCAGCTCGTCGATCAAGCTAATTTGTTGTTCCACCGAGGTTTCCTGCGCCGTCGCCCGCACCAAGAGTTCAATATCCAGCTCCTGTTCCGCCCGCCTGGCTCCCCGTTCCATCTCCACGAAAAACGGGTTGGTGAGCGTTTTCATCACCAACGCAATCACCGGGCGCGGGGTGGGCGTCACTACTTGGGGCGGTGCCACGGGTTCGCACCCCGCTAACAGCCCCCAGCCCAAGCCACCAACCACCGCCCAACTGATCCACCGTCGCACCGCATTTGGCATAACCACCTCTAAGGTTTGTATCCAGGGCCATTGTGGCGAGGGATTGGGTTGCGAGTCATCGGGACGCAACGGAAGATTTCGCTGATTCTCACCCCGCGACGGACTTAATCCCATGACTTTATCTCCCTCAAACCCGCCGTTTGCCGCGCTCGCCGCTCAAGGCCAAGCCCTGTGGCTCGACGACCTGCGCCGCAGTTTATGGCGCGACGGCGAGTTGGCCGCATTAATTCATCAAGGTTTACGGGGACTCACCTCGAATCCGGCCATTTTCGAGAAGGCCATCGCCAAGAGCACGGAATATGCCGATGCCTTGAGCGATTTTCCCGCTACAACCCCCGCCCTCGTGGCCTACGAGCAGCTCGCCATCACGGACATTCAAGGGGCCGCCGATCTGTTGTTGCCGGTGTTCTCGGCTACCGACCGTCGAGATGGTTGCGTGAGCTTAGAAGTGTCGCCCCACCTGGCCCACGACGCCGCCGCCACCATCGCGGAAGGCGAACGGCTGTGGCAGGCCATCAACCGCCCCAATGCCATGATTAAGGTGCCGGCCACGCCCGCCGGGGTTGAGGCGCTAGAAGCCTTGATTTTCAAGGGAATTTCCGTCAATGCGACGCTGATTTTTAGCGTGGAGCAGTACGCGGCGATTGCCGCCGCTTATGAACGGGGGCTGCACCGCCGTTGGGCAGCGGGCCTGCCCGTGGGCGGCATCAATAGCGTGGCGAGCTTTTTCATCAGCCGCATCGACGCCGCCGTGGATCGCCTCATCGACACCCGCGTCAACCTGGGCGACGCGGCCAGCGACCGCCTCTTGGCCCTGCGGGGCAAAATCGCCCTCGCCAACGCGAAACGCGCCTATCGCCTGTATCAACAGCGCATCGACGCCGAGGCGTGGCAGCCCCTCGCGGCCGCCGGCGCCCATCCCCAACGGTTGTTGTGGGCCAGCACCAGCGCCAAGGACCCGGCCTATCGGGATGTCTATTACGTGGAGGAACTCATCGGCGCCGACACCGTAAACACCGTGCCGCCAACGACGCTGGCCGCCTTCCTGGATCACGGCCAGGTGCGGGCCAGCCTCGCCGAGGGCGACAGCCAAGCCCTCGCCGCCCTCGCCGAATTGGGCATCGACCTGGGCGACATCACCGACCGCCTCTTAATCGACGGCTTGG
>DAIUCA010000167.1:2388-5076 GCA_036846405.1 Candidatus Competibacteraceae bacterium | reverse complement strand
CCCGCCCCGTCGGTCGCCGTGAACCACAGCCCAAAACCCACGAGGCCACTGGCTACCCCCAGGCCCAGCCACAGGGCCGCCAATCCGACGATGAGCCCGCGATACCGGCGCTGTTGGGTCCAGGCGGCGACGAAAAACCCCAGGGCCGAGAGGCTACCGAACCCCAACAGGCCCGCCACGGCCCACCGCAGAGCGGACGGCGCCGTCGCGAAGGCCGCGAGGTGCGCGGCGGTCACCCACACCAGCAGCACCAACAGCCAGGCGGCTAACAGCAAGGCGCGGTTCATGGACCAGGTGCCGCGTCGGGCGATGGGGCGTGGTGGGCGGCAGCAGCGGGCTGCCATAGCCCCGCGTAATGGCCGCCCAGGGCCAGCAGATCCGCGTGTTGGCCCTGTTCCACCACCTGCCCCTGGTGCAGCACGAGAATCACGTCCGCCTGGCGCACCGTGGTGAGCCGATGGGCCACGAGCCACACCAGGCGATCGCCCCGCAAACGCTGCAAATGGTCTTGAAGATGCTGTTCTGCATGGCGATCTAGCGCCGCCGTCGGCTCGTCCAGCAGCAGCAGCGGCCCCTCGTGCAATAGGGCCCGCGCTAGGGCCAAGCGGCTCAATTGGCCGCCGGACAGGCCCACGCCGCCGTCGCCGATGACCGTGTGCCATCCCCGGGGCAGCGCGGTCACCACCCCCAAAACCCCCGCCGCTTCACAGGCCGCCGTCATCTGGGGAACGGTGACGGGACGGCCCAAGGCCAGGTTGTCCCACACGGTCGCCTGCCAAATGACCGGCACCTGGCCCGAATAGCTACAGCGCTGTCGCCAAGCCGCCAGGCCATACCGACGAATGTCCACCCCGTCGTAACGAATCACCCCCGCCGTGGGGGCCAGCAGCCGCGGAATCAGTTGCAGCACGGTGGTTTTCCCCGCCCCGGAGGTGCCCACGAGGGCCACCTGCATGCCCGGCTGGGCGGTGAAGCAAAACGACTGTAGGGCCACCGGGCCATCCGCTCGGTACCGCACGGTCACCGCGTCGAACTGCAAATCGCCCCGCCGTGCTGGCGCCGTCGTCACCCCGGTGGGCGGTGTCGGCGGCGATTTGTCGGCGGCAACTTCGAGGGTTTCTTGGGGCAAATCCAGCAGGGCAAACACGCTGGTGGCCGCTGCTAGGGCCCGTTGCACCACCTCGTTCAGCCGCGCCAGCCGCTTGATGGGAGCCAACATGAGGCTCAACGCCGCCATGAGACTGGCAAATTGGCCAATCGTGAGCCGTTCCGCGGCGGCCTCTTGGGCGGCGATGCCGATGACGCCGGCCAGCGCGATCACCACCAGGCCCTGAACCATCGGCGCGGCCCATTCGGTTTCGCGGGTGAGCCGCTGGTGGTCGGCGCAGATGGCCGCGTTGCGCGTGGCAAATTGGCGCCAAGCAAAGTCTTGGGCGTTGTAGGTTTTAATCACCTGATCGCCGCTAATCGCCTGGTACACCAGGGTGTTGAACTCTCCCATGCGCCCCTGGAGCCGACCGCTGATGCGCCGCAGCCGCCGACTGCTCCACGCCATCACCGCCGCCACCACCGGCAACGTGACCAGAATGGCGCTCGTCAGCAGGGGGTGCACCCACAGGGCGTACAGGGCGAGGCCGATCACCGCCATGCCATCCCGGCCCAGGGTCACCAGGGCGGTGGTCGCCGCAAAGCCCATTTGGTTGACCTCGTAGGTAAAGCGCGACTGCCATTCCCCCGCCGACGCCGACCGCAACGTGGCGTGGGGCAGCTGGAGCAGGCTGCGGAACATGGCCCCCCGCAGATCGGCAATCACCGCATTGGCCACGCTTTTCAACCCCACGGTGGCGAAAAAATCCAAGCCGCCCCGCAGCAAAAACACCCCGGCCAGGAGCAGGGGCATCCATTGGATGAACCAGGGATCCCGACGGACAAAGCTGCCGTCAAGGAGCGGTTCAATCAGGGCCGCCACCACCGGTTCCAGGGCGCCCAAGGCGAGGGTTGCGGCCACAGCGGCGCCAAAACGCCAGCGATAGGGGCGAATCAGCCCCAACAGCCGCCAGGCCAATCTCGCGGGCGGCGTCGAAACAGGGTCGCGGTCATTCACCTTGTGCATTCACCGAAGGTTGTGAGAGGGGCGAGAATGCCGCGACGGCGGTTCTCGTTCACCCTCATTTTGGAGCCTGATTCATGATTTTCCCGCCGTTCCCCCGCGCCCGACTCCTGGTGGTCGGCGACGTGATGCTCGACCGCTATTGGTCGGGGCCTTGCCATCGGGTCTCGCCGGAAGCGCCGGTGCCCATTGTCCACATCGACACCTGCGACGACCGGCTGGGCGGCGGCGCCAACGTGGCCCGCAACGCCGTCGCCTTGGGCGCCCACAGCGCCCTGGTGGGCCGTCGGGGCGAGGATGAAGCCGGCGCCGTGCTCCACGCGGGCTGTCTCGCGGCGGGCATTCAGCCCCATTGGGTGATTCAAGGGCCAACCACGGTGAAATTGCGGGTCCATAGCCGCCATCAGCAGCTTTTGCGCCTGGATTTTGAAACCCTTCAGCCCACGGCGACCGCCGAGATCCTGGCCCAACTGGCGGCCCTGGCCGACGACGTTCAGCCCAACGCTCTGGTGCTGTCGGATTACCGCAAGGGCCTGTTATCGGACCCGGCAGCCCTGGTGGCCTGGGGCCGCGCTCGG
>DAIUCA010000167.1:0-2378 GCA_036846405.1 Candidatus Competibacteraceae bacterium | reverse complement strand
GTCATGATCGCCGCGGCGGTGCTCGGCGGCTTCGCGCTGGAGCCCGAGTCGATGCGGCAGACCGCGGCCCTGGTGGCCTGGGGCCGCGCTCGGGGTATCCCGGTGCTCATCGACCCGGCGGGCCGCGATTACGCCGCCTACGCGGGGGCCACGGTGCTCACCCCCAACGTGGCGGAGTTGGAAGCCGTGACCGGCCCGTGTTTTGACGACGAGGCCCAGCTGCTGGCCCAGGGCACGGCGTTGATGACCCAGTTACAGCTGGAAGCGTTGCTGATTACCCGCGCCGAACGGGGCATGACCCTGCTGCGGCCCCAGCAAGCGCCGTTTCACCTGGCGGCGAACGCGCGGGAAGTGTTCGACGTGACCGGGGCCGGCGACACGGTCATTGCCGTGCTGGCCTGCGCCTTGGCCGCCCATCTCCCGTGGGAAACCGCGGTTCACCTGGCCAACACCGCCGCCGGGCTGGTGGTGGGCAAATGGGGCACCGCCACAGTCACCCCCGCCGAGCTGCGGGCGGCCTTGGGCCAGGAACCTGACGACGCCGCCATGCCTCGGGGCATCCTCGATCCCGCCGCGCTGCGCCAGGCGGTGGCGGCGAGTCGGCGGCGGGGCGAGAAAATCGTGTTCACCAACGGCTGTTTTGACCTCCTTCACGCGGGGCATGTGGCCTATTTGCAGCAGGCCCGCGCCTTGGGCGACCGCCTACTCGTGGCCGTGAACGACGACGCCAGCGTCCGCGCCCTGAAAGGCCCGACGCGACCGCTTAATCCCCTGGCCGACCGCCAGGCGGTGTTGGCCGGGTTGGGCTGTGTGGACTGGGTGACCGCCTTTAGCGACCCCACCCCGGCGGCGCTGATTGCCGAGATTCTCCCGGAGGTGCTGGTGAAAGGCGGTGACTATCGCCCGGAAGACATTGTGGGCGCGGATCAGGTGCGGGCGGCCGGCGGCACGGTGCAGGTGCTGCCCTACCGGGCGGGCTGTTCCACCACCGGCCTCATCGCCAAGGCCCAACAGTCGCCGCCCGCTCCATGACGCCGTCGTCCGCGCCGCCCTTGACGTGGCCGCTCAAGGGGCTGTCGGCGATTTACCGCGTCTTGGGCTATGGCCTGTGGCCGGTGGGCTTGGCCGTGCAACTGTGGCGGGATGCCCGTCGGGGCAGTCGCGGGGCCGCCTTGAAACGGGCCCTGGCGGAGCGGTTGGGCTGGGTGTCGCCTCGTGACGATCGGCCCTGGTGGATTCACGCCGTGTCGGTGGGCGAATACCGCGCGGTCACGCCCCTGCTGATGGCCCTCGGGGCGGATCAGCCCATTCAGCTCACCGTGGGCACCGCCACGGCGCGGCGGCTGGCGGGGGATCGCTGGCCCACGAGTTACGCGCCCGTAGACCAGGCGGAGGTGATCGCGCGATTTCTGCGGCGGGTGCGGCCCCGTGCCCTGGTGCTGGTGGAAACCGAGCTGTGGCCCGGATGGCTGCTGGCCTGTCGGGCGGCGGGCATTCCCGTGTACCTGGCAAATGGGCGGCTGTCGGCGCGGTCGGCGCGGCGATACGCCTGGGGGGGACACTGGCGCCGCGCGTTACTGGCCTCGGTGGCGGTGGCGGCGCAAAACCGCGCGTCGGCCCGGCGCTTTCGCGCGTTGGGGGCCAAGAATGTGTGGGTGAGCGGCAATCTGAAGTACGACGCGGCGTTGCCCCACGACGCCCAGGGCGCGGCCGCTCGCGGACAGGCATGGCGTCGCCGTTGGGGCGCAGAACGACCGGTATGGCTGCTGGCGAGTGTGCATCGGGCGGAATGGCCCCTATTGGCGCCCGCCTTACCCGCATTGTGGGCGCGCTTTCCAGATCTCCTGATGATGATTGCCCCCCGTCATCCGGAGCAATGGCGCGATTTCCGCCCTTTTGCTGCCGATTCAGCCCCCAATTGCCTGGTGTACCGTTCCCAATCGCTGCCCGATGAAAGGACGCGGCTATTTATCGTGGATAGCCTGGGGGAACTGGCTGATTTTTATGCGGCAAGCGATGGGGCATGGATTGGCGGCAGTTTCGTGAACCATGGGGGGCAAAATCCCCTGGAAGGAGCAGTCGCCGGTATTCCCTTACTCATGGGGCCATCGCATCATAATTTCCCCGATATTGGCCGCGATCTCGCCCGCGTGGGCGCATTACAGTGGGTTATCCCCGCCAATTGGGGTGATAAAGTCCAATATTGCTTAGAAAATCCCGAAATCAGTCGCCAACGGGGCGAACAGGGCCGACAGTGGGTACATTCCCAGCAAGGCGCGAGTCAGCGAACGGCGCAATGGCTACAGTTGGCGCTCACGGGCAAAATTAGCTCATTCAATGACAATTCTTCGGGGAAAGTCGGGAAATAACGCGGATTG
>DAIUCA010000166.1:0-5106 GCA_036846405.1 Candidatus Competibacteraceae bacterium | reverse complement strand
CTCGGCTTGGCGCTGCACCACCATGGCCACGGCCTCGGCAAAGGGCGGCTCGTCCAGGCGCACCACCTGAAAGAGGTCGGCAAATCGTCGATCCGTCGCCTGAATGCACTGCCATTCGCTGGGCGTGGCCTCCAACAGCACCGTGACGTTGCCCGCTTCCAGGTAAGTTTTGAGCACATCCTTCAAGGTCAAATCGCTGCCGGTGCTCTTGCCCACGTGGAGCAGCCCCACCGGGTTGTCGATCCACAGGCGCGGACGCTTCGCCGAAGCGACGCGGGGATTGGCCACCGCTTCCATAATCTCCTCGAAGCGCTCTTGCCATTGACCCACCACGCTCATGCCGCTGATGACGCGGTTCACGTCCAGGCGATACAGCGCCGCCGCCGGCGCCTCGCTGTCGGTCTCGTGATCGCGTTGGCAATAGCGATAAAACACCTCCTCCACCACTGTGGTGCGTCCACAGCCCAAGGGGCCCACCAAACACACGGCGGTGGGTTGCTTGCCAAACAACAGTGCCGTGAGGGTCGCAACCTCGGATTCCCGACCGTAGGCGCGGGTGAGGCCATCGGGACGTACCGGTTCGCCCACCCGCTCGAGTTCTGTACCGCGTTGTCCGGATAGCCCCAACATTTGCTTGAGCCACTCCGGCATGTCGGGCATTTCAAAGGGAAAATTGGGGCGTTCCAGCGCCAGGCTCACTTCCAGGGGATGAATAAATGCCCGTTGGGACGGAAATAACCCGGTAAACTGCTCTTGGGGATCGGCTCGGTGTCGTGCCCGCAATTCCTGGCGCACGGTCTCCTCCAGTTGCTGGGCAAAGGTCGTTTTGTCGCTGCGCACCTCCACAAAACAATGGTGTTCCAGGGTGGGCAAGAGCACATAACGCTGGTCGCGCAGGGTGAAACGCACCATCGGGAGCCGCCCGCGGTAATGGCGCTGGCCCACCGTGATGGCGATGGGCTCATCGCTGACGGTTAGGGCCGGCGCGAAGGCGTACCACAGGAGGGTGTCGAGCTGTTCGCGGTTGGGCGCCACATCGCGCCAGTCGGTTTGCAGCCGTTGGGCAAACTGGCTCAACGCCGTGTGCAGCCGCGGGTGAACCACCGTCGGCGTTTCCACGAACAGCGGCGCCACGCGATAGCCCTCGTCTGTGGGCGTGATCCACAGCTGCAGCGGTAGGGGCGTCTTGCTCATGGCCACACCGCCGACAACCACGCCACAGGGGCTTCGCCGGTGCTGCGGCGCCACAACGCCTCGCGGGTGGCTTGCCAAAGCCAGCCATCCAGCGTCGCGAGCCAGTAGGGGCCCACGTAATGGCGGTGGTGTACCGGGTCGCGACAGCTGTTCGGCGCGTATTCCCGCCCCCGAGGGAGCGTCTGCAAAAACGCCTTGCGGTGCACGTCCCCGGGGGTTTTGGCCGCCTCGCGGGTGTCGGCGAGCACCACCACGGCGAGTTCCCCCGTCGATGGCTCGGCCTCTCGGTAATAGAGATGCCGACCGACTTCGTAGGCCAGGTACGGCGCCACGCCCACGCCGTCGATCTGCCATTCCTCCCCAATGGGCTGGCCGCCGGTGGTGAGCCACGCGCCGGTGATGGGGTGGCGATAACCCTGGGCGTCGCCGTAGGCATACCGACCCTCCTGCCCCATGAGCCACACGGTGTGCCGCGCGACGGACCATCCCCGCCACCGCAATCGCTGGTCGAGTTGTTGGCCGTACTCGGCAACGCACCAGTCCGCGCCGTAGATCCCCACCACGCGGCGACAATTTTGCGGCTCGGCGGTGGCGCACAGCGCCAAAAACCGCTGTTGGAACCCCTGCTGCCATTGGCCAAACTCCTCGGCGAGATCGTCCATCAGCCCGTCGGCCGGGGTTGAGTCGAGCAGCCCTTGGTAACCGCGCTGTTCTAGACGGCCGATGTGGGCGTGGAGCGCTTGGCCCTGGTCGAGTTGCTGGCGCAAGACGTGGTAATCCGCCGCCTGGGCCTGATCCACCCAAAACGCGGCCTCCCGTTTTTGCCGAATCGCTTGCTGTCGCGCCTGTTCCCGCTGATCCCATTGGTTTTGCAACATGAGCGCGAACGGCCCCGCCAGCACCGCTTGACTGGCCCGTCGACCGTCGCCGATCTGCGCGATGTGGGCCACGAGGGATTGGGCCACGGCCCGTTGTTTCACCAGAGCTGCCGAGGTATCCACGGCGACCCGCACCTTGAAAGGGCCGACGTCGGTGGCCTGAACGGTCACCGTCAGCGCTTGGGACGGGAGATGGCGATTCAACGCGGCGGCGAGGGGCGACACCAGGCGGTCTTGTAGCGCCCGTTGGAGTTGGCGGGCGCCAAAGGGGCCTTGGCTGGCGTGGGCGAGCTGGTCGAGGACCGCGTCCTCCCAGCGCAGGACGACCGGGCGATCTTGTAGCCCCGGCCGCCGGTGCAGCAGCCGCAGTTCGCGGGCGGCCACCTGGCGCAACTGTTCCCCGTCTAGGGGCTGGAAGGGGAGGATGCTGTCGAAGCGATTCACCAATTCCGGGCGAAAAAACCGATGCACGACCTGTAGGTAATGATCGTCGTCGTCGCGATCTCGATGAAAACCGCTGGCGGTGCGGCGGGCCTCCTGGGCGCCTAAATTGGAGGTCATGATGATGACGCAGCTACAGAAGCTCACCACCTGGCCGCGGGCGTCGGTGAGCCGACCCTCGCCGAGAATCTGCAACAACAGGTCGTAGAAACTGGGATGGGCCTTCTCCAACTCGTCGAACAGCACCACGGCAAAGGGGTCTTGGCGCACGGCGCTGGTGAGCAGCCCTTCGCCGTTGGGGCTGCCATCCCCCATCAAGCGCAACACCGCCAGGGGGTCGGCGTATTCGCTCATGTCGAAGCGAATCAGCGCGTGGGCATTGCCGAACAAATACTCGGCCAGGGCCTTGGCGAGGGCGGTTTTGCCCACCCCGGTGGGGCCGATGAACAGCAGCGACCCCAGGGGCCGCAGCGGTCGGTTCAGCCGGGTTTTGAGCGCCAACAACAGGGCCAACAGCCGTTCGATGGCCGCCGGTTGGCCAAACACCTGATGTTGAAAGGTGGCCCGCACGGCGGCGGGGTCGAAGGGTTCCGCGCTGTCCACCAGGGGGGTGGGCATTCCGGATCGACGACAAAACCCCCGCACCACCGCTTGGCGGTTCAACGGCGCGGGCTGGGTGCGCAACAGACTCCGCAGGAGTTCCATCACCACGCCGGGAAAGCTCGCGTAGGGCGCATAACGGCGCAGCAGTCCCAAGGCTTCGTCGATGCCGTCGGCGGTGACTTGGCTGGGGAAGCGGGCGGCGACCATGGCGTGAATCGCCTCATTCGTGGGCACGGGCACGCGCAGTTGCACGAACAACCCGCCGTAGCCGGGGGCGCGCCGTTCCACGAGGGCCAGCTCCTCCGGCGTGCATTCGGCGATGAGGCGCAGCTCCCCGTCGGCAAGCCGCGTGCGCAAAAACTCTCCTATGGAAGTGGCATTGCCCACATAGCGGCCCACTTCAAACAGCTGGGCCAGATTGCCCACGTACAACAGCCCTTTTTGCGCGTGCAGCTCGGCCACCAATTGGGCCAGCGCCGGTTGCCAGGGTCCTTCAGCGCACAACCGCTGCACCAGCCGAGCGGCGGTGGTCTCCCACACCGGCAGGTTCTTTAACCCGTAGGTCGCTGCCTGATGAAACAGCGCCGACAGCAACGTGGATTTCCCCACGCCGGGCGGCCCCACCAGCAGCACACTGGTGTTCTGGGGCGGCGCGAGGCTGCGGCCCAGTTGGGTGAGGAGCGCGTCGCGGGCCACACAGGTTGTCTTGTGGGGCTTAAAGGGACTCGCCGCCCGTTCCAGCCAGGTCGCGGAGCCTCCCAAGGTCTCAGTCATGAACGAAAACGAGAATTTTCTCCGGTTCTTTCGGTGGTATGCGCTCCAGTCCTTGGCTTCTATCGGAAGCGACGATTCTTCCAATTCCAGAGGTTCGCTCTGATGGTTCAGCGGCCCGAACCATTGGCAGGGAATCCACTGTTTTGGGGCACTCAAGCGCCGCTGACGGGTGAGGGCGAGGCGAACGATGGGGACAAGCGCGGTGGTCGATGGATCGGCGTCGGCGACCCAATGGCCCACGCCCAACGCGGGCATGAAGTACCAAAAACCGCCCTGGGGCAGGGCGTAACGCAGCACATCGAAGGTTAGCGTTACGGGAAATTGGGGTTCGAGGGAGATCGCGAGGGAATCCACCTGGGCCGTCGTGGCGGGCACCAGGGTGAGGAGCGACAAAAGCTCCTCGGTTTGGCCCCACAGATGGTCGCGGATGGCCCGAAAGAGCATGGACCCAAAGGGACGGTCGGGGGTGGTCAACACCACCATTTCGGGCAGCAGCGCATACGAGCAGACCTGTAATTCGCCAAAGGGCAGAGAAATCGGGTCGAGGGTCAAAGAAAAGGCGTGAGCGGCCATGGCATTCCGAGGTCGGCGGGAGTCATCGAACGGTCATTGTGGCGGCGTCTCCACGGCCCGCGCAAAAAAACCCCCGCGCATGTATCGGATGAGCTGGCGTCATTCGTCGGATGGGCCGAATCCTTTTGTCGGATGGGCCAAATCCCCTCGTAGGATGTGCTGAGCCGATCGGCGAAGCGCATCGATACCGCAATCCCGCCGATTTTCCGCCGATTTTCCGCCGTTTCCCCCGACAAGCTCGGCGGCGCGTTTTATCCTGAGCCGCCCTGGCAACTTGTCCAGTGACCCTCGACCCAGCAGGAGAATTTCATGGCTCGTCATCTCGGAACGTTGATCGCGTTGAGCGCCTTGTGGGCCGCCTCGGCGCCCGCGATGGATCTCAACTCCCTCGCCCAGCAGCTTTTGGCCAACAACGAACCCGAACTCGCCGCCCAGATTCACGCGGAAGCCGCCAAGTCGGCGGGCTATCCCGAATGGCGGCGTCTCGCCCTCGACACCCGCTATCCCCAGAAGGCCCGCGACGACGCCTATTTGCAGGCGTTTTTGCTGACTCAGCAGGCCAAGAACGGGGAGCAGTGGCGGGATTTCGCCCGCATCCGCAACGACAACCCGCTGTATCTCGTGGCGGTGCAGGCGGTGTACG
>DAIUCA010000165.1:0-5137 GCA_036846405.1 Candidatus Competibacteraceae bacterium | reverse complement strand
GGGGATAAATAGCGATGGCGCGTAAAGTCAAGGTACTGCGGGAAACCATGCTCCAAGAGTTGACTCAGCAGCACGCAGAATTTGAATTTCTGATTGGGCGCCTTGTGCCTGCTGTCGAGTCCCGTCATTGGTATCAAGAGATCGATCTCTTCGGTCTCGCCCATCAGAGCGATCTGTTCATCCATTCCTGCATCTTTATCGGCAAAAGTGGTTACGGAAAATCGACCACGCTCAATGCGCTTTGCGGCCACAATCTGTTTGAGACAAGTGCTGTGAAGAGCTGCACTCAAGAGTTGTTCTGCATTTCGTACGATCTCTCCAACCAGTCAAAGTCGGAGATCGATAAAGCCTTCTCTCAGCGCCACATGTTTGCTCTCGGCGACCTGCCCGGCGTGGGCGAGTCGGCGATTGCCGATCAGGGGTACATCGAGTGGTACCGCGAGTTCATCGCCAAATCGGATTGCGTCGTCTATGTCCTGCGGGCCGATCAACGGGATTTTGCTATCGATCAACAGACCATCGCCGCCGTGCTGCCAGACCAGAAGCAGAACATCTTGATTGGTCTGAACTTCTGCGATGCGGTCGAGCCGCTCTCCCGCGCCCGCCCCTTTGTCCCGTCTCAAGCCCAGATCACCAATATCGAGCGGAAGTGCGCCGAAATCACGCGCATTTTCGGCATTCCTCGCGACCAGATCATTCCGTACAGCGCCACAGAAAAATGGCAACTCGATGTATTGGTTCAGAAAATTGCTGCCCGCGTGAAAATCGCCATCGGCGCCT
The DNA here is from genome assembly GCA_036846405.1 of Candidatus Competibacteraceae bacterium. Lineage (GTDB taxonomy): Bacteria > Pseudomonadota > Gammaproteobacteria > Competibacterales > Competibacteraceae > DAIUCA01. The sequence continues at coordinate 4,357 of DAIUCA010000165.1, read as the reverse complement.
AGCTTGTGGCGCCGAGACTTCTGCACTGCCCTGGAGTTACACCTATGACCCGCGATCAATTGGCCCGTGAAATCGCCCGCATGGAGCGCCTATGCGCCCAAAACGGCATCGACCTTGAGGAGGATTCAACAATGGGACTGAACGTCCAGGTTCTGAAAAAACAGCCGTTTTCTGATTTGGCGACTCGCCACAGCGACTTTGGTTATCTGAAAAATCGCACGGTGCCGCGCACTGAAAGTCGTCGTTGGCACCGTTCTTATGGCGAATCCTACGACTGCCACGCCATCTTCATCGGCAAAAGCGGCTACGGAAAATCGACCACGCTCAACGCCATTTGCGACGCCGAGATTTTCGAGTCTTCTCCCGTGGCGGCCTGCACAAAAACCTTGCAATGCGTCGATTTCGACATTCGCGGCAACGGCAGCGACATTTTTTCCCTCGGCGACCTGCCCGGTGTGGGGGAATCCGTCATCGCCGATCAGACATACATCGAGTGGTATCGGGAGTTCATCGCCAAATCGGATTGCGTCGTCTATGTCCTGCGGGCCGATCAACGGGATTTTGCTATCGATCAACAGACCATCGCCGCCGTGCTGCCAGACCAGAAGCAGAACATCTTGATTGGTCTGAACTTCTGCGATGCGGTCGAGCCGCTCTCCCGCGCCCGCCCCTTTGTCCCGTCTCAAGCCCAGATCACCAATATCGAGCGGAAGTGCGCCGAAATCACGCGCATTTTCGGCATTCCTCGCGACCAGATCATTCCGTACAGCGCCACAGAAAAATGGCAACTCGATGTATTGGTTCAGAAAATTGCCGCCCGCGTGAAAATCGCCATTGGCGCCTGACGACGGCTTTGAATAGTCTTGTGATGAATGGAATTTCTGAAAACACGCCGATTCTCGGCTTTGAGCATCGGCAAGCGACCTACAACGCCGCCGCTAACCAGCTCTGCGCCGTGGCGACCCGCCATCCATTTGGCGCGGCAATCACCGCTGATGTGACCCAACTTCGCGAAGACCTGGCCCATTTCACGGTCTTTGTGCCCCTCGTGGGCGGTTTCAGCACGGGCAAATCCTCGCTTCTGAATGGGTGGCTGGGCGAATCCCTGTTGCCGACGGCCATTCAGCCCACTACAGACTGCGCTTGGGCGCTGCATTATGTTCCCGACCCATCTGCAGAACGGCAATTCGAGATTTTCGATGCCTCGGGAAAAACCGTGGTGTGGCGGGACATTTGGCGACATCACCCCACATTGGCGCGATTTCCCCATCTGATTCTGGTGGATATGCCCGGTCTGGGATCGAGCAATCATCAGCACGAACAGGCTGTTGCGTATGTGATGCCGAAAGCCGTGGCCTTTGTGGTGTGCGTTGTGTCAACCAAGCCGCTGACTTCAGACATTCTACATTTTCTGCAAGACAAGGCGCAGTACGGTCTGCCGACCGTCGCGCTCCTGACTCAATACGACCTATTGCCGCCATCAGAACGGGCTGCCGTGCTAAATCATCTGCACAATCAACTGGCAAGCGCCTTCGTCGAGGTGCTGTCGATCGGGCAGGTGAGCGCCCGCCATGGGGATTTGGCCGCGTGGGAAATCGCCCTCGAACAGCTGAACGACACGATTCCGGCGGTCTTTGAGCAGCGATTTCGGACGCGTTTAAAACAGCAAGCCGAATCGCTTCAGACCCATCTGCGCTGGTTGAGCAATCCTCGGGACGACAACGCCGCGTCTTGGGAGCGGGAAGCCATGCAGCTCGCCGACCGAACAGCGCGTTTTCAAGATCACTGGGGGAATGGGCATCAGAATTTTCTGCAAATCGGCGTGCCCAATGCGGCGATTCAGAGCGCCCTGCGCATCAGCCAACACCTAGATGCCCAGCAGAGTTCTCTCGTCGCACTTCTGGTCGATGAACAGGATGTGCAGAGTGCCATCCGCGACGCCCTCGCCACGGCCTGCCAGCGGTACCCCACGGCGGCGCTGCAACAAGAGTTCCGCACGCAATTTGCGTCGCTCATCGGCGATCTGAACCTGCCCGATCACGCCTTAAAACTGGAATCGCCGACCCTTGAGACGCCCGCATTTACCACCTCGTGGATCGCCCAAATCGCTGGGTTTGTGGCGAATGTCATCGGTTATCGCTGGCCGATCATCGGTGCCATTCTGAAAAGCGTGGCGGACGCATTGCACCGCCAGCGCGAACAGGCCGCTCGCCAAGCGATTCGCCAGTTCCTTCAGCAGCTCCAGAACGATTTGCCTGCCCAATTGCACACCCCACTGCAATCCCTTGCAGAACAGTGGGTCGCCAGCGCTAAAGCCCGTTGCGATGCGGAACTAACCGCCCGCCAGGCCCGTTTGGCTGGGCTGCAAGCTGATCTGGATCAAGACGCTGCCCGTCGCACCGAGATTCAGCATCAGCGACAGGCCGATCTGCATCTGCTGAACCATCTCATCGCCACCCTCGATTCCGACATTCCGCCTGCTCATCCATTAGGGAGTTAACCCATGTCTCTACGCGCTGGGGCCAGTGAAGCCGCCATCCAAACCGTTGAAAATCGTTATTTGGCGGATCCACAAGCCTCGCTGACCTTGCTGGCCGATCTACTTGCCGAGAATTCAGATGTTTCTGTGGAATCGCGCCTTGCGACCTTGCGCAGTTTCATTCGCCAACAATTTGCCGAACTTTTCATCGGTCAGGCGCGGTTGAATGCGGGTCATCGCAGCAGCGTCGCGCTGCAAAATGCGCTAGAGCAACTCGAAAACTGGTTGTATTTCAACGGCTTAAGCCATCGCCCAATTTTGGCGCTGGCGGGGATGTTCAGCGCGGGTAAGTCGCAATTTCTGAATGCGATTCTGGGAAATGCGGTGTTGCCGGTGGCGACCACCCCGACCACGGCGATTCCGACCTATCTGATGCACGGCGATGAGCCACAGATTTTGGCGCTGAATGCGTTCAACCGCCGGACGGCGCTGGATGCCGAAGCCCTTCAAGCCATCAGCCACACCTTTCATCTGCGTTATCGGCTGGGTTTTAGCCATCTCATCCGCCGCATTCAGATCACCACACCGCAGATGCCGTATCGGAATCTGGTGTTTCTGGATACCCCCGGCTACAGCAAGCCCGATGCCCTTCAGACCGTCGATAACACCGATGAGAATCTGGCCCGCCAACATCTGCTCGTGGCCGATCATCTGCTGTGGCTCATCGATGTGGAGAAAGGCACCCTTGCCCAGGACGATGTGGCGTTTTTGCAATCGCTTCCCCTGTCGAGTCCGATTTTCTTTGTGGTCAACAAAGCGGATCTGAAGCCTATTGCTGAGGTACAGCATGTTGTGGCGCAGGTGCGGCAAGAGGCGGCCCATGCCCACCTGCCAACGGCGGGGGTCTGTGCGTACGACAGTCGGGCGGGAACCGCACTGCTTGGGGATGATCTTCTGGATCATCTGCAAGCGCTGGATAGTCGCAACAAGTACGCCGACCCATGGGCGACCTTCGCACAAGCCCTGTTGCCGCTGCGAGAAGAACTCGATTTGCGGGAAAAGCAGATGCGGGAAGCACTTCAGATGGGCAACAGCCTCATCATCGACCATGTAAATACGCCGCCAGAAGCCAAAAAGGCGCTCACCGATTATGTACAGAACGCCAAATCTTTTCAGAACGACCTTGTGGCGACGCGGCGGAAGTTGATTGCGTTTACCGATCAATTGGAGCGGCAGGTGGACGCCCTCGCGACGGATTTGCTGGCCCATCGACCGCCGAAAATGGCTCAAGAAGTCGCCGATGCGGTGCGCCAAGTCGCTTACGATGCGGATCGACATCTGCAAACCCATGGCAATGCAGCGGTCGTGCTGGCGCCGCAGGTGGAAATGGCTTTGAGAGATTGGCGCCGCGCCGCCGATAGCGGCATGGCTGAAGGACAGTTTCTGCTCGGGATCTGTTACGCCACGGGGATGGGTTGTGAGCAGAACAGTCTCCAAGGGGTGGAATGGCTGCGTCGCGCGGCCGATCAGGGGTACGCGGGCGCCCAAACCCACTTGGGAACGGCGTATTTCCACGGTTATGGCGTGCCGCAAAGCCATGTCGAGGGACTGATTTGGTATCGCAAGGCCGAGCTTCAGAACCACGCTGCCGCGCTCTACCGCTTGGGGGAAGCCTATGCGATGGGGCATGGCGTGCCCTCAGATGTGGCAAAAGCCACGGATTACTGTCGGCAGGCTGCCGAATTAGGTCATCTGCACGCGCAATTTCTGTACGGGCGCTGCTGTGAGGAGGGCAATGGGGTGCCGCAAAATGCCCAGGCCGCCGTCCAGTGGTATCGCCGCGCGGCGGAACAGGGCTATTTGGAGGCCCAGTGCTAT
>DAIUCA010000164.1:0-5227 GCA_036846405.1 Candidatus Competibacteraceae bacterium | reverse complement strand
GCGAGGCGCAAAATCACGTCCACCGGCTGGAGGCCGTCGAGGGTTTTTAAGGCGATGCGGCCATCGCGACTCATCAAATCCGCGCCTTCCACCAGGGTGTAGCCCAGGTACTTGGCGAGATACCCGTGTTCAAAGTAGGCGGGGCTGTGGGGGCCAGGGGTGAGCATCACGATGCGCACGTCCGGCGAGTGGCGCCAGGCCATCTGCATGAGCAGCTGGCGCAGGGAGCGGAAAAAGGCAGCCAGGCGGTGAACCTGGGCGTCGCGAAACAGACTCGGCATCACCCGCGACAGCACCACGCGGTTTTCTAGGGCAAAGCCCACCCCGGTGAGCCCTTGGCTGTGGTCGGCAATGACGCGCCATTGGCCCTGTTCGTCGCGCACCACGTCGGCGGCGTAGAGCGGCAGTGGCAAATCGTGCTGTCGGCTTTCGTGGCGATCGAAGGCCCCATGGAGCGGCCGCAGATAGCTGGGATGGCTCAACACGAGTTCGGCGGGAATCAGGCCGCTGCGAATCAACGCCCGCGGCCCGTACAGATCGGCGAGCACCAGGCTTAACAGCTCGGCCCGCTGCATCAGGCCCCGTTCCAGTTGCTGCCAATCCTCGCTGTGGAGCGGCAGGGGAATCGGGTCTAAGGCCCAGGGGCGCGGACGATCCGCGTCGCCCACCGGGGAGCTCACGCCGTTCAAATGAAACTCCCGGCGAATGGCATCTTGCCGCTGGCGCAGGGCCGTCGGCCCAAGGGCTGCGAGGGCCGGCAACAGGTAATGCCAGGCCGGGCGGGCCTCGCCCTGGCGGGTGAACAGTTCGTCGTGGCCGTAGGTGGGCTGGGAATAATCTAGGGCTGGCAGCGACAGGTCAGCGGGAAGGGCACTCATTGCAGTCTCGCGGTGGAAATCGAAAAAACGCCGCCAAAATCAAAGGCCGCTGGCTGTCACGATTACTCGAAAACCCGCGATAGGCGCTAGACCAATTCGCGGGTCACCCCCGAAGCAACGGGTCGTTTTGCGCCCAAAGGGCGGCGGCGACGGCCAAACAGCCAGACGTAAAACAGGGGCATAAAGCCCAGGGTGAGCAGGGTAGAAAAGCCAATCCCCCAGACAATCGCCGTCGCCATGGGCCCCCAAATGAGCGAGTAACCGCCCCAGCCGGCCGCCAGGGCAAACAGGCTGGCGATGGTGGTGAGGGACGTGATGAGTACCGGAATGATGCGCCGTTTGGCCGCATATACCGCCGCGTGGAGCGGCGAATAGCCCGCTTCCCGCCGACGGTTGGTGCCGTCGATGAGCACGATGGCGGCATTCACCGCGATGCCGGCCAAGGCCACCGCCCCATAGAGCGTGTACAGGCTCACCGGGCTTTGGCTGATGAGGAGGCCCCACAGGACGCCCACCAGCGCCATGGGCACCGCCAGCAGAATCAACAAGGGCTGGAAATAGCTGCGAAATTGGGTGCCGAGAATCAGGTAAATCAGCCCCAGGCCGAACAGAAACAGGCTCCCCAGGGCGTTCACGCTGTCGTTGATGTCGTCCAGCTCGCCGGAAAAATCCAAGTTCACCCCGGGAAATTGGGCGGCCAATCCCTCGCGCCATTGGGTTTGGATGGCCTGGTTGGCGGTCACCGTGTCGGTGCGCGCCCGGTCGATATTCGCCTCTACGGTGATGGTGCGGCGGAAGTTGTAGCGGCGCAGGTTGCCCTCGGTGGGGCCGATCTCCGCGCGGAGCAGGGTGCCCAGGGGCACCGCGTCGCCGTTGGGCAACCGCCATTCCCGGTCGAGCCACTGTTGGGGCGTGCGCCAGTCGCTCGCCGTCCCCTTCACCCGCACATCTACCGTTTCCCCCTCCACAGCCACCTGGGCGACCACCTGGCCGTCCACCAACAGGGCCACATGGCGGGCGATCACCTGGGGATCGACGCCCAAACGTCGGGCCGCGTCCCCGTCCAGGCGCAACGTGAGGGTCTGCCGCCCTTGGGTGTCGTCGTCGGTAATGTCCACCAGCCCGGGCAGCGCCGCGAGGGCCGCTTTGAGGGCGGCGACGGCGGCGCGCAGTTCTTCGATGTCATCGCCCCGCACCTTCACGCTAATGGGCTGGCCACTGGGCGGGCCGCCGGCCAACCGCAGCACGTCTACCTCACCCGGGCCGTCGTAATGTTCGAGCCGCGTGCGCACGGCGGCGATCAGGTCGTCCACCGTGCGGCCGCCTACCCCATCGCGGGCGCCCGAGCGTTCTGGATTCAGGCCCACCAGCAGCTGGGCCACGTGGTCGCCAAATACGGGCGCCGTTTGGGTAAAGGCTTGGCCCGCGTAGGTCACCAGGCCGCGCAACTCCCCCGGCGCGAAGGTGGGCCGCAGATGGTCGGTAAGCTGTTGGGCCCCGTTGAGGGTGGTGTCCAAAGGGGTGCCCACCGGGAGGCGCAGGTTGACGTAAAAAATTTGCAGCGGATCGGCGGCGAAAAAGTCGAATTTTAGGCCGCCCACGGTCACCGCGTAGCCGGTGCCCCCAAAGAGCCCCAACAAAATCACCAGCGCCCCCAGGGGATAACGCAGCCCCGCCAGGAGCACCCGCAAATAGCGCCGTTGAATGAACCGCAGCCCGGCTGTGCGCAGGCGCTGAATCCGCGCTCGAGGATTCAGCCGCAGGCCGGCGGCGGTGATGTGGGCGGGCAACATCCAAAAGGCTTCCACCAGGCTCACGGCTAAGGCCACGGTGACCACCAGGGGCACCATCAACATGAACTGGCCCAAAATGCCCGGTAACAGCATGAGGGGCAGAAACGCCGCCATGGTGGTCAACACGGACGACAACACGGGCCACGCCACCTCGGCGACGCCTTCGCGACAGGCGGCCGCCGCCTCGACGCCTTGGCTGAGCCGCTGATAAATCGCTTCCACCACGACCACCGCATCGTCCACCAGCATGCCCAGCACGATGACCACCCCCAACAGCACGGTCACGTTGAGGGTGAAGCCCCCGGTGTGGAGCAGCCAAAAGGTGCCGGCCAGGGCAAAGGGAATCCCCAAACTCAACAACACCGCCATGGCGCTCCCTAAAAACAGCCACGACACGAACAACACTAGGGCCAGGCCCCACAGGGCGTTGCTTTCCATGAGGGTGAGGGCTTGGCGGGTGATGGGGGTTTGGTCGTCCACCAAATGCAGCCGCAGACCGCTCTGGGCCTGGCGACGGTTGTAATCCGCCACAAAGTCATTGATGGCCGCCACCAGGTTCAAAAGATGGGCCGAATCCCGTTTCAACACCCCAAACAGCACCGTGGGCTGGCCGTTGAAGCGCACGTGCGCCGTGGCCGGGGCCTGGCCCCGCTGGATGGTGGCCACCGCGCTGAGGGGCACCTCGCCCGCCGCGCTCGCGATGGGCCATTGGGCCAGGGCCGCCAGATCGGCCTGTTTGCCGACAAAGCGCACCAGCCAGGATTGGTCGTTCACGGTCACGGTGCCGGCGGCCACATCGCGGTAACGACTGGCCAGGGTGTCCGCCACCTGGGCGGGCGTTAGCCCAAATTGCGCCGCCCGATGGGCATCCACGATCACCTGCAACTCCGGTTTTTGGGTGCCCACCACGTTGAGATCGGCCACCCCCGGCAGTCGCCGTAAATCTTCCCCGAGGGCGACCGCCGCCCGTCGCAGGGTCTCGTCGTCGGCCGGGCCGGTTAACACCACCGTGGCGCTGGGATAGGCATTTGCGGTGGTGATTTCGATGATTTGCGGGGTGTCGGCTTCCGGCGGTAGGTCGCGGGTGGCGTTTTGCACCTCGCGCCGCAGGTCGTTCACCCGCTTATCGAAGGTGCGCGCGTCGATGTCGTTGAAGCGCACCAGAATGTCGGACAGCCCTTCGCGGCTGGTACTGCTCACAAAGCGCACGTCGGTGAGTCCGTCGAGGGCGTCTTCCAGGACTTGAGTGATTTGGGCGTCCACATCCACCGCCGACGCCCCCGGCAGCGCGGTGACGATGCTGATCCAGTTGAAATTGATGGTGGGATCCTGTTCGCGGGGCAGTTGTAGATACGCCAACGACCCCATGAGCAGAACGATGGCAAAGGTCAAGTTGGCGAGGACGGGGTTATTCCACAAACGGCTCATGGGGTGACCTCCGGGGCGGTGGGCATGAGCAGGGGCAGAGATTGCCCCTCTTCAGCGGTGGCGAGGTCGATCACCCGCACCGGTAGCTGCGGCGGCAGATCGGCCACCGCCACGGCAAGACCGTCCACGGCGGCGGGTCGCGGCACAAAGCGCAGGCGGGGCGGTTCAGCGGCCAAGTCCACGGTAAACAGGCCCCATTGACCGTCCCGCTTCACGAGCCAACGGGGCGGCAAGACCGGCGGGCCGTCCCACACCAGGCGCCCGGCGGTGCCGATGAGGGGCGGGTTGGTGGGATCGGCGAAGCGAAAGCGCAGTTCGTGGGTGCGGCGCAGGGGGTCGAGCTGTGGCGCTTGGCTCTGCCACACCAGGGCGTCGCTGCGGGCCACACCGCTGGGTGTGGCGCTCAACGCCTCTTCTTGGGGCTGAAACTGGGCCCGTTGCCCCGCGATGACCGTTTGGGCATCCGTCGGCAGCAGTTCGGCGGCGACAGCGCGGGAATCCAGATCCACCAATTGGAGAATGGGGGTGCCCGGCGACACGACTTCCCCCACGTGGGCCAGCAGGGCCACCACCCCGGCGCGAAACGGCGCATAGCCTGCGCAGCGGGCGACTTGTAACGCCGCTTGCTGCTGTTGCACCTGCAATTGGCCCTGTTGAGCCACGAGCACCTGCACCTCCTGCCGTCGACTGTCCTGTTCCTCGATGCTGATGTTGCGGTCTTTCACCAAGCGATCAGCCCGCTCCGCCTGGCGCCGGGCAAAGGCCAAGCGGGTGTCCAGGAGGGTGGCGTCGGCGGCGAGGGCCGCTTGGGCCGTGGTGTAATCGGCGCAATCCAAGCGAAAGAGCCGCGTGTTCGGGGCAACGGTCTCGTTGACCTGCACGGCAATCTCCAAGAGCCGCCCGCTGATCTCGGCGCTAAAACGGCTGGTGCGGGTGGCGATCACCGTGGCCGGTGCGGACCGTTGGGGCCGCTGTTGCAGGGTCTCTAAGGGCGCAAATCCCGGGGGTAGAACCGCCGAATCGGCAAGGGCGAGGGGCAGGGCGAAGACACCCAACACCCCGAATAGACCAGGTGCAAGACCCATAAACACGCTCGGTTTTTCAGGAAATGGAACGCCCCGTGAGACC
>DAIUCA010000163.1:0-5259 GCA_036846405.1 Candidatus Competibacteraceae bacterium | reverse complement strand
GCAACCTCGGGGTAGACCAGGAAAGCGGCGAAATCCGCGCATTTACATTACCAGCGATTCGCTTATTTTTCTGCGTGAAAAATCTGCAAATCAACTTCGAGTGAACGAATGCGAACGCCCATCGAATTAACTGTCCCCGCCCAATTCGAAGGCTTTTCCGAAGCGGGTTATTTAGCCGTTAATTGGGACGTGGCCCGTGCGGTCAAACAGGGCCAATTCGCCTCTGGTTACCAGCATTTTCAGATCTTTGGCCACCGCGAACCCCACCGCCGTATGCGGCGATTGAATTGCCCCGAATTACGCGCCGCAAAAGCACAAAAGCAAGCGCGAATGATGTCGCTAATAAACGGCGAATTACCCCACGCGATTACCGATAACGGCTACGATTTTTTAACGCCCGAATTACGCCAACAATGCGCGATTCAAGACACGGATGCGGTGAGCGGTAATCTGTACGACCCCCTGGTGATGGCGCTCGTCGATAATGTGGCTGACGGTCTGATTCTGGATTGCGGCGCGGGCCAACGGGACATCTATTACGAGCAGGTGGTGAACTTCGAGATTGTCGATTACGACACCACGGACGTGCGCGGGGTGGGCGAACAGCTGCCATTTGTCGATAACGCCTTCGACGGCGTGTTGTCGCTGGCGGTGCTGGAACACGTGAAAGATCCCTTTGCGTGTGCCGCCGAACTCCAGCGGGTGCTCAAGCCCGGGGGTTGGCTCCTATGCCAAATGCCGTTTCTGCAACCCCGTCATGGCTATCCCCACCACTACTACAACGCCACGGATCAGGGGCTGCGGAATCTATTTGCCGATTTAATTATCGACCGCCTGGAGGTGGTGCCCGACCTGCATCCGATCCATTCCCTCACCTGGATTCTGAAAAGCTGGTCTGAAGGTCTGCCCGAAGAGGCCCGCCAGCAGTTTCAGAATCTGAAAATTGGCGCGCTGCTCGCGCCCGCTGCCCACTATCAGCAACAGCCGTTTGTCGCCCAACTGGCGATCGAGAAGCAGTTTGAACTCGCCAGCGGCCACATGCTGTGGGCACGCAAGCCAGTTCAACCGTCGCTCCCGCCTGCGAGCAAATACCGCAAACTCAGAAAAACCTGAGCGGGCGACAGGTCGTGGAGACATTTCAGATGCCCCAAACGACAGTTCCGTTGAAAACAAGGTCGGCAAGGCAAATCCACTGACAAACAGCACACATGCGGCCCGACAGGTGGGGTTTTGTGCTCGCTAGACGATCCGAACAATCCGATTGTGGGCCGACCCAACGCGGCGGCCAGGTGCATCAATCCGGAATCGTTGCTCACCACAGCGGCGCAGACGCTGAGTAGATCCACCGCGTCGATCAGACGAGTTTTGCCCACCAAATCGTGACATTCTGCCGCCACGGCCGTTGGCAATGTCTGCTGGATGGCCGCCGCCATCGGAACATCCTTCGCCGATCCGAACAGCCACACGCGGTACTCCGCCGCCACGAGTTGTTGGATCAGCGTTGCAAAATGCGACGACGGCCAGCGTTTCGCGGGGCCGTATTCCGCCCCGACGCACAGCCCAATTATCGGTTGCCCGTTCGACAAATGCAGGCGTTCGATTAAGGCGTCGGCATGAGCAGTGTCCGCGGTTATTTGGGGCATTCGAATGGCCTCCACCATTTGGTCTTTAGCGAATCCGAGCGCCATAAATTGTTGAATGGTTTTGGGCTGTCGAATGGGCCGTATGTCGTTAATCAGACCCCAGCGACATTCGCCGAAATGCCCCGTGCGCTGGGGAATGCGCGCACTCCAGGGAATCACTGCCGCTTTCCAGGATTTGGGCAGCACAATCGCCTGGTCGTATTGGCCGCGTAGACGCTTACCCCATTGATAACGTTGAAAAAATTGCCATTCCCCATGGGCAAAAGGCAGGGAAAAAGTCCCCCGCAGACCGGGCATCCGCGACAGCAATTCCGCGCACCACGGAGGGGCGGTCATATCGATTAGGGGATGATTTAATTTGGCGTGCAGCGTTTGAATGAGCGCCTGGGCCATCACTAAATCGCCGACCCAGGACGGGCCGACGATCAAAATGCGTTTCATGGGAGCACGAATTAGGGATGGCTTACTTTACCGCCCACCAGAGTGTATTCGGCGCCGCAGTAGGGGCATTTCGCGAATCCCTTCGCTTCGATGGGCAAATAGACCTTCGGATGAGAGTTCCAGAGGGCCATGCCCGGCATGGGACAGGACAGGGGCAGGTCGTCGGCGGTCACTTCGTAGCGATTTTGGGCATTGGGCTGAATGGGGCCGGTTTCGACAATGGGCATCGGTTAAATCCTCAATTGGGCAGGGGAAAGGGGGCTATTCCACCACCGTCAGCCACGAACGATGGGCTTCGTCGCGGCCGTAGATGATGTCGAAATAGCGTTTCTGAATCTCGGTGGTGAGGGGGCCGCGGTCGCCATTGCCGATCTGGCGATCATCCACCGACCGAATCGGCGTGACTTCTGCCGCGGTGCCGGTGAAGAACGCCTCATCCGCGATATACAGCTCATCGCGGGTGATATTCCGTTCGACGATGGTGAGCTGCATCTCTTCGGCGATCTGATAAATCGTCTCCCGCGTAATGCCTTCGAGCACCGAGTGGAGCGGCGGCGAAATCAACCGACCCCGGCGCACGATGAACAGATTTTCCGCGCTGCCCTCCGCCACAAAGCCTTGGGTGTCGAGCATGATCGCCTCGTCATAGCCCTGGCTGGCGACTTCGTTGAGGGCCAACATCGAGTTCAGATAATTGGCGTTGGCCTTAGCGCGGCAGAGCGTGGCGTTAATGTGGTGGCGCTGAATCGACGCCACCTTGCAGCGAATCCCGTGGTTGAGGGCGTCGTCGCCCAGATAGGTGCCCCAATGCCACGCCGCCACCATCAGATGCACCTTCAGATTCGTCGCCCGCAGCCCCATACCCTCGGCGCCGAGATACGCCATGGGACGAATGTATGCGCCCTCGTTCAGATGATTTTCGCGGATCACGGCGATACAGGCCGCGTTAATCTCATCCGCCGAAAACGGCAGTTTCATCCCCAGAATGTGGGCCGAATTCAACAGCCGTTGGGTGTGGTCTGGCAGCCGAAAAATGGCAGGGCCTGCCGCTGTTTTGTACGCGCGAATCCCCTCAAATACCCCCATGCCGTAATGCAGCGTGTGGGTCAGCACGTGAACCTTCGCCTCGCGCCACGGCACGAGTTGGCCGTCCATCCAGATAAAACCGTCGCGGTCCGCCATCGACATATTGTTGTTCTCCTCGGAATACAGGTTTGCGAAATCGCCGTCAGTGGGCGGGGTTAGACGACTATTTGAGCACAAGCGATTTAGCGCCAACAGTCGCCGCACCGCGCTTGTCGTTTGAAAGCCGTCCGTTAAATTGAACCGCGTTTTTTATGAGGATCTCGCCTTGCCTAATTTTCAATGGCCCCACCCCATTCGCGCCGTGCTCTTTGATTTAGACGGCACCCTAATCGACAGCGTGCCGGATATTGCCGTCGCCGTGGATAACATGCTCGCGCAATTGCAATTGCCATTAGCCGGCGAAGATTATGTCCACCGCTGGGTGGGTAATGGGGCAGACCGCTTATTACACCGCGCCTTGACGCGGGAGATGGAATTAACTGCGCCACCCGAATTGTTTCAATTAGCTAAGCCGATTTTTCTCGCCGAATACGAGGCGAATTTGTATTGCAAAAGCCGATTATACGATGGCGTCGAAACGGGATTACAGCAGCTCCAAACTGCGGGGCTAAAATTGGCCTGCGTCACCAATAAACCCAGCCAGTTCGCCGCGCCATTGCTCGAAAAAATCGGCATTGGCGGCTTTTTCGAGACGGTCGTCGGCGGCGAATGTACCCCCCACAAAAAGCCCCATCCGGCTTCCCTGTTATTAGCTGCCGACCGCTTACAGGTGCCAATTGAACAATGCCTCATGGTGGGCGATTCCATTAACGATATGGGCGCCGCTAAAAATGCCCATTGCCCCGTCATTTGTGTGCCCTACGGTTACCACCAAGATGTGGATTTAATCCCCCATGCGGATGGCTTAATTTCATCGATTGCCGAATTAGCCGCACTCATTGCAAACGCCCAGCCATCAGCCTAATTCAGTCGCCCATTCTTCTTCTCACCTGTCGAGCGAATTACCCCTTTTATGAATCACGACACCTTTCTCGAATTAGCCGCCCAGGGCTACGGATTTATTCCCGTGTCGCGGGTGTTATTCGCCGATTTCGACACACCCCTGAGCGTCTACTGCAAGCTGGCGAATCTGCCCCACAGCTATCTGCTGGAATCCGTGCAGGGAGGCGAAAAATGGGGGCGCTACTCGTTTATTGGGCTGCCCTGCGCCCGCGTCATCGCCATTCACGGCCATCAGATTCGCATTTCAGAACACGGCAACTGCGTCGAGTCATTTGCCGTGACCGATCCGTTAGCCTGGATCGCCGAACAACAAGCCCGCTTTCATGTGCCGCAACTCCCGAATCTGCCGCGATTTTTAGGCGGCTTGGTGGGTTATTTCGGCTACGACACCGTGCGTTACATCGAGCCGCGGCTGAAAGATTGTCCTAATCCGGATCCCCTGGGCCTGCCCGATATTCTGCTCATGATGTCGCTGGACATCGTCGCCTTCGACAATCTGAAAGGCACCTTGCAGATCATTACGCTGGTAGATCCGACCGCTGAGGAGGCCTACGAACGCGCCCAACAGAAACTCGACGACCTGGCCGCCCGTCTCGCCGCACCGCTCAGCCGCCAACGCCGTCCCCAGAATCAGGCCCCCGGCATCGACGAACAGGATTTTCAAGCGAGTTTCGATAACTTCCGCTACGAGCAGGCGGTGGAAACCATTAAGGAATACATCCGCGCCGGCGACTGTATGCAGGTAGTGCCGTCCCAACGCCTGGCCATCGCCTTCGACGCCCCGCCCCTGGATCTCTACCGCGCCCTGCGGATGCTGAATCCCTCGCCCTACATGTACTTTTTTAATCTGGATGACTTCCACATCGTGGGGTCGTCGCCAGAAATTCTGGTGCGACTGGAGGACAACCTGGTCACGGTGCGGCCCATCGCCGGCACTCGCCCCCGAGGCAAAACCGACGCGCAAGACGCGGAATTTGAACGGGATTTGCTCGGCGACCCGAAGGAAATCGCCGAACATGTGATGCTCATCGACCTGGGCCGCAACGATGTGGGCCGCATCGCCCACATCGGCACGGTGACCGTCACC
>DAIUCA010000162.1:0-5355 GCA_036846405.1 Candidatus Competibacteraceae bacterium | reverse complement strand
AGCGCATTCGCAATCTGATGAACCATTCCCGCGACGCCATCGCCTTCATCCACGAGGGGCTGCACGCGAACGCCAATCCCGCCTATCTGAAGCTGTTTAATTACGCCAGCGAAGAGGATTTGCGGAGTGTGCCGCTCTTAAATCTCATCGCGCCCACGGCCCAAAACACCATGAAATCCGCCATGCGCGAGACCTTTCGCGGCAAACAGCTCGCGCCGCTAGAGGTGGAAGGCGTGACCGCCGACGGGCGCCGTTTGGGCCTGCGGATGCTCTGTAGCCCAATCACCATCAACAACGAACCCTGCTTGCAGATTCAGATTCAAGGGGAGGCCGAGGTTCGCCAGACTCCAGGGCAACAGAAGGCCCTCGAAGCCAAAATCGCCAGCCTCGAACAACAGATCGCCGCCGCTTACCAAATCGATTCTTTTACTAACTTATTGAGCCGACAGTATTTCTTGGAAAGTCTGGAAGCGGCATTTTTGGCCAAACTCGGGGGCGCCGTGCTGTATGTCTTGCTCACCGATTACCGTTCGGTGAGTGAGAAACAGGGGCTACAGGCCATCGATGTGCTGATTTTGGATTTAGCGAAGTCGCTACGCGCCACCCTCGCCCCCACGCGGGACGCGCTGTTGTCGCATTTTTCCGACGCAGCCTTTGTGGCCTATCTGCCGGGGGCGTCGTTAGACGAAGGAAAAGAAATCGCCGAGATCATGTCGGCAGAGATTCAAGAACACCGCTCCCGCTGGGAACAGAAGCTGGTCGCCACCGCCTCGGCCATCGGCATTTGCGAGGTGCGCACCTACCACCGAGTAGCCGCACAGCTCATTTCCCAGGCGGACCGCGCCTGTGAAACGGCCCGTCGGAAAGGGGCGAATCAGATTTTTGTGTTTGAACACGAAAAGCAGACCGACAGCGCCGGCGTCGAGACCCGCGACGCTCTGGCGGAGAAAATCGCGAATGCCATTCAGAATCAGCGCACGTATCTGCGTTACCAGCCCATCGCCTGTTTAGATCGCGAACTGGGCCTTGACCCGCGCTACAAGGTGTATCTCACGGTGCTGGACGGGGAAAAACAGCCGTTTGATCTGAAAACGCTGCAACAGGCCGAACAGTTCAATCTCATGCCGCCGCTCGATCGCGTCACTATCGAACAGGCGCTCGCCGCCGCCGCCAGCGCCAAGGTCAAGGTGACGCCCATGATGTTCGTGCGGCTGTCGGCGAATGCGTTGAATGACAAGGCGTTTCACGATTGGCTCGTGCGTTATGTGGACAGCAATTCGGTGTCGGGAAAGGCCCTGGTGCTCGAAGTCCAAGAAGAGACCGCCGAACAGCAGTTTGACGGCGCCAAGAGTCTGCGCACGCGGCTGCGACCCTTTGGCTGTGGTTTTGCCATTTCGCATTTTGGCGGCAAGCCCAATTCGGAAATTCTGCTCAACAGCCTGTTGCCGAATTACGTGAAGCTCGACATCAGCTTTATCGAGAAGGTGGTGAAGTCAAAGGATGAGACGGTGAGAGCGTCCATGAAACGGCTCAACGAGCTGGCCGCCGAGAAGGGAATTAAGTTGATTGCGTCGGAAATCGCCAGCCCGTCCCAGATGACGAGCATTTACCAGTTCGGCATCAACCTGGTGCAGGGCGACATGATTCAAGGGCCGTCCACCCATCTGGATTTCGATTTTGCCGAATACGCCGGTTAAGCCCGCCAGCTAGTCGGTCGCGATCCCAAAGGACGTGAGCACCGCTTGAATCGCAGACCAGGGCACGGCGAAGGAAAAACCGGTGTATCCCATGGCGTTTTCATCCTCAGCGTCTTCAAGCGCCACAATCATCCCCACCACCCGACCGTCGCTGTTAAACAGCGGCCCACCTTCGCTGCCCGGATTCACGGCCACATCCAATTGCATTATGGCGTGGCGCTCATCATTTGTAGGGAGCTGCAACAAACTGATGATGCCCTGGGTGATGGTTTGCTCAAAACCGAAGGGCGCGCCCATGGCGGCCACCCACTGGCCCACCCGCAGGGGCTGCGCCTGGCCGCCGCGCACCGTGGGCAATCGCCCTGCGCCGGTGCTGTCGACGACGCGTTCGAGGCGCAGCAAACCCACGTCTCGCACCTCATCGCGGCCCACCACGGTCGCCATGAACCGCCGTTGATCTCGAAACTGCGCGACCACGCGCCGCGCTTCCTTTAATACCGCCGCGTGAGTGACCACATGGCCCTGTTGATTCACCACAAAGCCCGATGCCAACACCTCCCGCGTCGGCCCCGCCGCCGTCGAATACCCCAACAGTCGCCCGAAAAACGAGGCCGCTGGGGCGGTGGACTGCTGTTCCACTAACAGTTGCACCACCGCCGCGCCGTCGTTTGCCGCCACCGTCACAAAGTCTGGATGCACCTGCGCTTGGGCCATCGCGCCCCAAGCCCACATGAGCACCCAGCCCCACCCTTGCGTTTTCATCTTTTGGTTACTCGTTTTCGTGAGGCAGGCATCACAAGCCGCCTGTCCCGCTGCCGTCAAATACCGCCGCCATCAAAAATCCGGGCCTAAGCTAAACGACAGGGCGAACGTCTCGCCGTCGTCGCCTAGGCCATGGGAAAAGTCCACGCGAATTGGCCCCACCGGCGAGCGAAAGCGCACGCCCACCCCCACGCCAAGTTGCATCTCGGGTTGGTCGTCGAAGGCGGTGCCACCATCCACAAAGGCGGCCACCGCCCATGGATCCGCCACCCGATATTCCAACTCGCTGCTGGTGGTGAACAAATAGCGGCCCCCCACCACCTTGCCATCCACTTTGGGACCAATCGCCCCCAAGCTGTAGCCGCGAACAGACCCGTCGCCCCCCGCCGTAAACCGCAGCGACGTGGGTAAGCCGTCGAAATCCGAAACCCACGTGGCGCCGAGTTCCACCCGCTGCAACACGCGAAGGCGGTCGGTGACGGCATAAATCCCCCGAAGCCGACTGGTGCCTTGGACGAGGGAAATATCCGACAACAGCCCCTGCAAGGCCCCGCGCACGGTGGCATCCACGCCGATACCGCGATTGGCGGTCACGCGATTGTCCGCACTCACCCAATTCACCGTGGCGCTCGGCAACAGCAAGCGGCTGGTTTTGAAGCCCTGGTTGCCAATGCTGAACGACTCGAATTGGTAATCCAGGTTGTAACGGGTGGTCCACGCGCCTTGAGTCCGCTGCTGCCCCACGCCCAGGGTGACTCGGCGGCTGCGTTGGTCGGTTAATTCTTCGTTGAGCAAATTAAATCGTCCGAGATAACGGTCCGTGGGCGGATAAAACCCCGGGATGCGGTATTCGCCCCCCAGGCCCTGGCGGGCAAACGACGCCAGCAGCTTCGCTTCGTAGCTGTGGCCGTGGCGATTCAACAGCGGGCGCTCGATTTCCATGCTCCCCCGAGGGCCGGTGTCTGTGCCGTAACCCAGGGCGAAGGTGTAGTAGGTGGCCACATCGGGCACCAAATCGAAGTTCACGGGCACATGGCGATTCGCGGCGTCGGGCGCCGTGTGGACGGTGACATCGCGGAAATAGCGGCTGCCCAACAGGGCCGTCTGCAACGACAACACGGTTTCGTCGAGATAAGGCGCGTCTTCCGCAAAGGTCACATAACGCCGCAACAGCGATTCCTCCACCAGCCACCCTTGGGTAGCAGTCGCGCTGGGGGTTTGGTTAAACGCGAGCGGCCCAAAGCGATACCGAGTACCGCTATCGAACACTACGGCGAGATCGGCACCCACCAAATGGTCAGGTGCGGCCGCGTCGGGCAGGTCGATGAGCACGTCGCTGCGGACGAGTCGGGCGTCGAAATACCCCCGACGCAGGGCCACATCGCCCAATTGCCCCTTAAACGCTTCATAAGCGGGATGGTTAACCACTTCGCCCACCCGCAGGGCCGGCGGATCGCGCAGCGCCGAAAAGCCGTCATCGCTGGCACTTTCGCCTTGAAGCGTGATTTGCGACGTGTGGTAGCGCAGGGGCTCGCCCGGCGTCACGGCGATGGTCACCCGCGTCGCCGGCGGCCGGTTCTCAGCAGCGGCCACATCTCCTACCGCTACCGTGACCGTGGGCTGATAAAACCCAAAGGGTTCCAGGGCCATGGCCACTTCTCGGGGAATTTGGTCACGCAACCAGGCCAGCCGCACGGCGTCGGGCGATGGTTCGCCCCGCAGGGTCCACAGCGTGAGGGTTTGTTCCACGTTGCGTTGCAGTTCGGGCCGCTCATCGAGACCGGCTACCACGACATCCAACAGTGGCGCCGCCGCCGATTGGGCAAAGACCGCCGTCGCCAGCGCCATCGCCCAGGCCCCCAAACCCATTGCCGCACGGCGGCACGGAATGCACGTCATGGGCACACCGTCCTACGCATCAGGCGCTGCGACCACATCCGCCCCGGCCGGCGGCGTAAAGCGGAACAGCGCCGGATCGAGACGGCTATTGCGCACAACCTCGGCAAAGCGAAACCGAGTGCGCTGGCGAAAATTGTCTTCCACTTCAATGCCGGCCAACTCGCCCCCGCCAAAGCCCAGCCACAGGCGGGTAATGGGGCCTTCCTGGCGCGCTTTGAGGGGATACCAGTGGAGTTCCTCGGCCACGATGAGGTCGCCGATTAGAAAATCCTTCGTTAAATCCACTGTCTCCCGCGACAGCAGGGCCAGCGGCGCGCCGTTCACCACCTGCTCAAGGGGCTTCACCACCACCTGGTTCAAATCGGGATCGAAGGAAAACACCTGGCGGCCATCGGACACGATGAGCTGTTTGTGGGGCGTGTCGTGCTGCCAACGAAAGCGACCGGGTTTCTGCAACGCCATCTGGCCGCGACCGCCTTCGATTAATCGCCAATTTTCGTCGTACACCGCTTGCGAAAACTGGGCGCGGAAGCTCTGGAGCGTCCGTAGGTACTGTTGCAAATCCGGCACGGCAGGCGACGGCACGGGGGATTGGGCTACAGCCCAAGGCATACATCCCCAGGCGAGGGCGCCAGTAATCAGATGACGACGGTTCATAAATACATTCTCAAACGGGGAAAGGGCGGTCTCAGCGGGAACGCCGCTCGTCGGATGACGGCGGCGATAGTCCCAAGGGGGGCTCGACTTTGGTGGTGATGGGCGACGCGGTCGCCGACCAATCGCCCAACGTGGGTTCAACGCGATCGACCGTGGGCAGCGCCTCCGTCGGCTCAACAGGCGGGGGGGCCAACACCTTGGCGGCGCGGCGCCCACAGGGCCACCATCCACGGGACGGCGGCGTCTTGGGAGACGGCGATGGGGCGCGGCTCGGCGGCACTGCGCGGGGTTGCAGTCGGGGGATGTCGGAAATCGTCGGCAACAGCACCGTGGGCGGGGA
>DAIUCA010000161.1:0-5406 GCA_036846405.1 Candidatus Competibacteraceae bacterium | reverse complement strand
TGTTGCGCCAAAATCCGCTATCGCCAACGCGAACAGCCCTGTGTCCTCGACCGCCTCGCCGACGGCCCCGAGGGCGAACGCTATCGCGTGCGCTTCGACGCCCCCCAACGGGCCATTACCCCCGGCCAGGTGATCGCGTTTTATGCCGACGAGGTCTGTCTCGGCGGCGGCGTGATCGCGGCTGCTTTGGAGAATTGAACTCATGGCTCACACCGATACCGACCGCGTCATTGCCCTTGCGGCCCTGTTGCTCAGCACGCGCCTGGTGGACGACATCGCCCGCCAAGGGCTGGCCGACGCGCAGGATTGTCTCACCTGCTTTCAAAGCGTGCGGCAGTTGGATGCGCCCAGCGCCGCTGCCATCTACGGCGGCACGCGCTCGCTACAACGGGGCTTGTACCTGCTGCAACGCCAGTTCCAACAGCCCCAGCACGACGCCCCGGCGGCCTACGCCATTTCCCTGTTGATGATCGAGCGGCAATTTCGCAAACGCACGGATCTTCAACGCCACATTGCCAATAAAATCAACGAGTTAAATGCCCATGAGGCGGACATCACGGCGCTGACGCTCACGGAATCCCTCGCCAAGATTTATGCCCACACGTTGAGCACCTTGAACACGCGGGTGGTGGTGCGCGGTAGTGCGACCCATCTCACGGTGCCGGAAAACGCCCAACGCATTCGCGCCCTGCTGCTGGCGGGTTTGCGGGCGGCGGTGCTCTGGCAACAAAGCGGCGGTTCCTGGTGGCAATTGGTGTGGCATCGCCGCCGCCTCCTCGACCACACCCGGTGGCTTCTCGACCACCCGATCACGGAGTAACGCGCCATGTCTGCCCATCCCGATGCGGTTCACCGCCCCGCGACCGATCCTGCGGCCATCACCCAAACCCCGCCCCAACCGCTGCAATTTTTCGCCGGCGCGGGGGTGCGGCTGGCCTATCAACAACAGCCCGGCCAGGGGGTCGGCGTGGTGTTTTTGAGCGGCTTTCGCTCGGATATGACCGGCGTTAAAGCCCAGGCCATGGCCACTGAATGCGCCCGCCAGCAACGGCCCTTCGTGCGCTTCGATTACCGAGGGCACGGGGCCTCTGAAGGCGATTTTTTACAGGCGGCGCTGAGCGATTGGCTCGACGATGCCCTCGCCGTCTTCGACCACTTGACCCAAGGGCCGCAAATCATTGTCGGCTCCTCCATGGGCGGTTGGCTCATGTTGTTGCTGGCGCGGCGCCGACCCGAACGCATCGCCGGGCTGTTGGGCCTCGCGGCAGCGCCCGATTTCACCGAAGACCTCATGTGGGCGCAGTTTGGCCCCGCCAGCCGCCAAACCCTGCAGCGGGATGGCCTGGTGTATCTGCCCAGCCGCCACGGCGACCCCTATCCCATCACCCGCCGTCTCCTGGAAGACGGTCGCCGCCATTTGTTGCTGCGAGACGCGATCCCGATCACCTGTCCGGTGCGCCTCATCCACGGGGTGAACGATGGGGAGGTGCCCTACGCCACGAGTCTGCGGCTGCTCGAACGGCTCCACGCGACGGATGTGCAACTGACTCTGGTGAAGGACGGAGAACATCGCCTGTCCCGCCCCGCCGACCAGCTCCTCATGCAGCAGGGCCTGCGACAACTGCTCGCTGGCCTTGAAGGAACGGCCCCATGAGCCGTCGTTTTACGGTGCAGGCCCTGGGACAGGCTCTAGCGTCCGCATGGCGACGACTGTTTCGGCCCCCGTTGGTGTTGTTGCCCGTGGCGCTACCCAGCGACGAGGCCGCCTGGCAAGCCACGTTGCAGGGGGATTTGCCGCGTTACCTGGACGGCCAGTTGCCGGTAACCGCCGCCGTTGCCACTGCCTGCGACCAGCTGGCCCGCCGTCACGCCCAGGCCCAGCGCCCAGATTTGGTCATCGAACCCGCGCGGCTGGCCCTGCGGTTTTACGAAAGCCACGCCGACGACGCGCATCGGCGGCGCACCAGCCTGCTGCAAAGCGAACTCGCCGAAGCCCATTACAGCCTGGGCCAGCTCGACGATGCCTTGGGCGTGGCCCGGCGCAGTGCGGCGATTGCCCAGGTGTTGGGCGATCACGCGGCACAAATCCGCCCATTGATGACGGCGGCGGCGGTGTTGCTGCGGCGCCAGCGTTATCCAGAAGCCGAAGAGTGTTACCAAGCGGCGCTCACTGCCGCCGAAGCTGCCGGCGACGACATTGCGACCGGGCTGGTATTGCAGAAATACGGCCTGTTGCAGCGTCGGCAAAACCAGTTCGACGCGGCGTTGCGGTCGCAGAAGCGGGCGGTAGAACTGTTTGACGCGCCCCTCGCGTCGCTGCCGTATGACCTGGCCGAGGTGCAGCGCCACAAAATGGTAGTGGCCGATCAGCTCGCCACCACCTACGCCCAAAACGATCAGCTCGTGCCCGCCGAAACCTGGTACGGCCATAGCCGCGAACTCGCCATCGCCCTCGACGACACCCATCACCTGGCGGTGGTGGGCCACAACCTGGGCGTGCTGTACCAGCGCCGCGCCGAGCGCATGGACGACGCCGCCACTCGCCAGGCGCTGTTGCTCCAAGCCATTGATTTGGTGGAACAAAGTTTGGCGATGAAGTTGGAGTTACAGAAAAAAGTCAGCGTCGAGGCGAGTTATTTCCAGCTCGGCACCCTGTACTGGAAGCTCGGCGATTACGACCAGGCGCGGCGTCATTTGGAAGAGGCCACGGCCATTAGCGAGTCGTTGAATCTGCCCCAGGTGTACAAGAACTACAGTTTGTTGGCCCACCTGGCCCGCGAGCAGCAGGACACCACCCAAGCGAGCTATTGGCAGTCGAAATGCGACGCCAAGGTCCGCGAGTTGAAGCGCCGCAAGCTGTCATGAACGCGTTCGTCATTCGTCAAGCCACCGATGCCGATTGGCCGCGCCTGTGGGCCATTCTCAAGCCGGTGTTGCGTGCCGGCGATACCTACAGTTTTCCCCGCGAGATCACCGCCGATGCCGCCCGCCAGGTGTGGCTCGACCAGCCCACAGCGACCTTTCTGGCGGAGCATCCCGCCGCCGAGGGGGCAGATTGCCTCGGTACCTACTACTTAAAAGCGAATCAGCCGGGCCAAGGGGCCCATGTGGCCAATTGCGGGTATGTGGTGGCGACGACGGCCCGCGGTTTGGGCGTGGCGACGGCCCTGTGCCGCCATTCCCAGGGGGAGGCGGTGGCTCGGGGATTTCGCGCCATGCAATTCAATTTGGTGGTGACCACCAACACCGTGGCCGTCGCCCTGTGGCAGCGGGAGGGATTTTCGACGGTGGGACGGCTGCCCGGCGCGTTTCGCCATCCCCACCAGGGCTTTGTCGATGCATTGGTGATGTTCAAAACCCTGGGGTAGCCCTTACAGCGCCTTGGCGAGCGAGTTACTGCACATCGTGGAACAGGTGATTGTGGCCGATGGCATTCTGAACCGGCGCGAGCAGCGGGAGATCACCACCCTGCGCGCGGTGCTGTTCTAAACGAATCCGCAGGGGAGATTTGCCCCATGGCCGATTCATGCTGCCGTTAAACCCTCGCCGCATTATTCAAGGCGTCTCTCGGACACTGATTCATTTGGAGGTTGTGATGCAATTCAATTACCGCTCTTTGGTTTTCGCGAGCGCCCTGCTCGTGGGATTAACCGCCGCGATTCCCGACGCCGACGCCCGCACCCGCGTTCGCGGCAAGGTGGTGCAGGAATGGCAATGCCATCGGCAATACGGCTGCCGTTGGGTGACCATTGGCCGCGTGAAAAAGCCCCGCCCCCGCTATGTGCGCGTCTGCGACCGTTACGGTTGTCGCATGGTGCGCACCTCTACCCCCCGACGTTATTGATGCAAAAGTTCGGCGAACCCGCTTCGGCGGGTTTTTTTTAATCAAATTTAAGGCGCACGGTGATATGCGCACCGCCTAAATCGCTGTCGCCGATCACCAATTCCCCCTGATACAGCTCTTGAACGATCTCCCGCACGATGGCGAGGCCGATGCCATGGCCGGGCGTACTGGGATCGGCCCGCGCCCCGCGCTCGAGGAGCCGTTCCCGCTGGTCTTCGGGTATGCCCGGGCCGTCGTCTTCAATCACCAATTCCCACCGATGACGCCCATCGCCCCGCGCCTGGACGCGAATGCGCTGTTTGGCCCATTTGCAGGCGTTTTCGAGCAAATTGCCGATAATTTCGAGTAAATCCCCCTGGTCGCCGTAAAACGCCAAGCCCGGCGACACATCCACCGCAATGTGCAAACCCTTGTCCCGATGCACCTTTGCCAGCGTGTTGACCAGCTGGCGGACATTGCGGGTGGTGTCTATCGGCGCGGCAAGGGCGATGCGTCCCGCCGCCGACGCGCGCTGCAACTGGTACTCCACCGCCTGATCCATCCGCGCCACCTGCTGGCGAAGCGTTTGTCGCAGGGCGTCGTCCCCCAAATCTTGGGTGCTGTTGAGCACCGCCAGAGGGGTTTTCAGGCTATGCGCGAGGTCGCCCAAGGCGTGGCGATGGCGTTCTAAACGGGTGTGGTTCTGGGTTACGAGCTGGTTTAAGCGCAGGGCCAGGGGCCGCAGTTCGCGGGGTAGCCCCGTCGATACCGCCTTTTGTTGTCCGGATTCAATGCGGGCGATTTCTTCAGCCAACTGGCGCAGCGGTCGCAAACTCCAGCGCAACACGGCGAGCTGCACCAACAGCAACAGCAGGGCGGTTAACAACAGCCCGCTCCACAGGGCTTGGCGGAAGCTGTCCACCTGCTCCACATAGCGGCTACTGTCTTCTGCGACCCAAAAGCTGTAGCGGCGCAGTTCATCGCCCATTTCCCAATCGGTAGTGAGGCCCACGGCGTAAAACTGGCCTTGGCCGTCGAGTTCGAGGGTGTGAAAGGCGTTAATGCCCGGATTTTCTAACGGCGGGAATTGCAGTCGCAAACCGATGGTGGAATCGCTGCGCCACACGAGGCCGCCGTAGCGATTGACTGCCACGGCGTACAGCCCGGAATTGGGCATGGCGTAGCGGGCTTCGGGGAGTTGGGTGGGCATGGCGAGGCGGTTGTCTTCGCTTAACTCGGCGGCGCCGATCAGCATGTAGACCTGGGCCTGCAGGCGATCGCGCACATTGTCGAGGGCAATTTCTCGAAACGCCCGATCGAGGGACAGGCCCGTGAGTCCCAAAAACGCCACCAGTACCAGCGACGCAGCGGCAATTTGGCGTAAACCGAGGGACATGGCAGGAGTATCTCGTGGTGCCGCGCGGTGGGCCGCCGGCGGGGATGAATTAATTGGTGCGCGGCAACTGCAAGCAGTAACCCCGACCACGCAGGGTCGAAATGGGGTTAATCGTGCGGTCGGGATCGAGTTTGCGCCGCAGTCGGCCTACCAACACCTCCAACACATTGCTATCCCGATCGGCGTC
>DAIUCA010000160.1:0-5434 GCA_036846405.1 Candidatus Competibacteraceae bacterium | reverse complement strand
ATTGCTTTAACAGATTGCACATCTCGCCGGTGAGATTTTTTATGAACGCTCACCCCATCCAGATAAAGCACCATCAATTCTCCAAAGGATCGGCGCGATTCATTGTCTCGCTGCTTCTGCCGACATCGCTAAATCAAACCATGTGGATGTCTCGTGCAAATGGCCTGCGCCTGCATCTGAATATTTCGGCGAATTCTATCTGGTGCGCTTACAGATACTGCCAGGCGGTAAACCACAGCATGAGGGCGAAGTAGATTGTCATGGCAATCCAGAACCCTCGGCGCAGTTGGTTTAACCGTTCTGCCCCAATCCAGAATGCCAGGAGATGTCGGGTGATCGGTAGAAAAATCACCGCCCCCAATGCCACAATTAGCCATAGAATTACCCGCATTAATCGCCCCGTTCTCGCCTTGAGTTGTAAACATGCAAAAGTATTTGGAGTTTGAAAAACCCATCGCTGAATTAGAAGCTAAGCTCAGTGAATTGCGGAAATTTTGTGACAGCGAAGATATTAACATTGCCGAGGAAATGGCTAATTTGGAAGCCAAGAGCCGCCATTTGACGACGAGCATTTTTACGAGTCTCACGCCCTGGCAAATGGCCCAAATGGCGCGCCATCCCCAACGGCCTTACACCCTCGATTATTTGGCCTTCATGTTTACGGAGTTCACCGAACTCCACGGGGACCGGGCCTATGGGGACGATGCCGCCATCGTGGGCGGTTTGGCGCGGTTGGACGGCCAAGCGGTCGTTGTCATCGGCCACCAAAAAGGCCGCGATACGAAGGAAAAGCTCCTGCGCAATTTTGGGATGCCGCGGCCCGAAGGCTACCGAAAAGCTTTACGGCTCATGCAGTTAGCCGAAAGATTCCAACTGCCGTTGCTCACATTTATCGACACGCCCGGTGCGTATCCGGGCATCGGCGCCGAAGAGCGCGGCCAAAGCGAGGCCATCGCCCGCAATCTCTTGGTGATGGCGCAACTGCGCGTGCCCATCATCTGCACCGTGATCGGCGAAGGCGGCTCCGGCGGCGCCCTTGCCATCGGTGTCGGCGACCGCGTGCTCATGCTCACCTACAGCACGTACTCGGTTATTTCCC
Organism: Candidatus Competibacteraceae bacterium; assembly: GCA_036846405.1. GTDB lineage: Bacteria > Pseudomonadota > Gammaproteobacteria > Competibacterales > Competibacteraceae > DAIUCA01. The sequence goes on along the minus strand of DAIUCA010000160.1, from coordinate 4,335 downwards.
CCGAAGGCTGCGCGTCCATTTTGTGGAAAAGCGCCAATAAAGCCGCCGAGGCCGCCGAGGCCATGGGCATTACGGCGGATCGCTTGGAAAAGCTGAAATTGATCGACGACATCGTGGCGGAACCCCTGGGCGGCGCCCATCGCCAGCCCGAGCAGATGGCGGAACGGTTGAAAACCACGCTGTTAAAACAGCTCGCCACATTGCAGGCCCTGCCCCTCGACACCCTGTTGGCTGAGCGCCAAACGCGGCTGTTGAATTACGGCGTATTCGACGAAGTTAGCCATTAATTTCGCCTCGATCATTGGCTTTTTAATAAGGCAAATTTCGTCATTCAAATGCCCAAAAAATTATCATGGCAAAGGGATCGTAGCGAATGGCTACTTGATTTTATTATTCGGCAACAGCTGCGCCGTTTGTGGGTGGCGTTAAGCGGCGGTCGGGATTCGCTGAGTCTGCTCCACTGGCTGGTACAGCAGCGCTCGCGACTTCCAGAATTGTATGTCGTGCACGTGAATCACCAGTTGCAGACCGCCGCCGCCGATTGGGCAAATCATTGCCAGCAGATTGCTGAAGCGTGGCATGTGCCGCTCGTGGTGTTGACGGTGACCGTTCCTCAGTCGTCGGGCGACAGTCTGGAAGCCGCAGCGCGGCGGGTGCGCTATGGCGCGTTCAGATCGCTGCTGCAGACAGGGGACGCGCTGCTCACGGCGCACCATGCAGACGATCAGGCGGAAACCCTGTTGTTGGCGTTGTTGCGCGGGTCGGGGGCGGCGGGACTCGCGGCTATGCCCACCGCACGGCGTTTGGGCGCGGGACTGCTATTGCGGCCCTGGTTGGCGGTCGCGGCTGAAGACATTGCCGCCTACGCTTCTGCCCATCAGATTCCCTTCGTCGAAGACCCAACGAATCAGCAGACGAAATTTGCGCGGAATTATCTGCGTCACCAGGTGATGCCGCGTTTGCGCGACCGTTGGCCCAGTGTCGCCGCCACCATGAGCAGAACTGCCCAATGGTGTGGCGAGGCGGCGCGTCTGGAACGCCGTTTTTGGGTGCGACAGCTCACACCGTTGTTGACGGCAGATGGGGGATTATCCCTCGCCACTTGGGCCGAGCTGACGCCCACCACGCGCGAGGGAGTTCTGCGATTTTGGTTGAAAAAACAACGGGTTAGCATGCCAAGCAGTCGGCAATTAGCGCGCTTTGCGGCGGCGCTGGCTGCTCCTGAAGATCGGCAACCGAGTCTGATAAGAGGAGAAATCGCGCTGCGACGCTATCGACAGGTGCTGCACTGCGTGCCGCTGCTGCCCCCCTTGCGGCAGGGCCCGTGGCATTGGCAACCCGGTTCTGATGGCGACAATTTTATCTGCGATGGCTTTGGCGAACTCGTGCTCGAAGCGGCCGCTGAGGGACTACAACCCGTTGAAATCAAAGAGGTTTTGACGATCACGCGGCGGCGCGGCGGTGAACGGTTTCGACCGCTCGGGCGGCGACATTCTCAGAGTCTGAAGCGGCTGTTGCAGGAGGCGCAGATGCCGCCCTGGTGGCGGGAACGGGTGCTGCTGGTGTGGCGCGGTGGGGCGCTCGTGGCGGTGAGCGGTTTGGGCGTGAGCGCCGACCACGCCGTGGCCAATGGCTGGCAATGCAATTGGAAAAAGCCGAATTCCGTCGCTAACATGCGCGACTTTTCGCGAAAACGGCGCTGATTTTCATGACCATGACACGCTTTATTTTCATCACCGGTGGGGTGGTGTCGTCTCTCGGCAAGGGCATTGCGGCGGCATCTTTGGCGGCGGTGTTGGAGGCGCGGGGGCTGTCGGTGACGCTCATCAAGCTCGATCCGTACATCAATGTGGATCCGGGCACCATGAATCCCTTTCAGCACGGGGAAGTGTATGTCACGGCGGATGGCGCAGAAACCGATCTGGATTTGGGCCATTACGAGCGCTTTGTGAACATGACCGCGTCCAAACGGAACAGCTTTTCGGCGGGGCGGGTGTACGAAAATGTGCTGCGGAAAGAACGGCGGGGCGATTATCTGGGGGGCACCGTGCAGGTGATTCCCCACATTACCGATGAGATTCAGCGGTGCATTTATCTCGGCGCGGGCGATGCAGACATTGCGATGGTGGAAATCGGCGGTACCGTGGGCGACATCGAATCCCTGCCGTTTCTGGAAGCCATTCGCCAAATGGCGGCGGAGTTGGGTTCTGAACGGGCGCTGTTTATCCATCTGACCCTGCTGCCGTTCATCAAGTCGGCGGGGGAGTTAAAGACAAAACCCACCCAGCATTCGGTGAAAGAACTCCGCTCCATCGGCATTTCGCCTCACATTCTTCTGTGTCGCTGCGATCGGCTGATTCCGGACGACGTCCGTCGCAAAATCGCCCTATTCACCAACGTGCCGGCGGACGCCATTGTGCCGGCTTTGGATAGCGATTCGATTTATCGGATTCCCCTCATGCTCCACGACCAGAAGCTCGACGAGATCGTGGCCAAGCGGTTGGGCTTGAATATCCCGCCCGCCGACCTGCGGGAATGGGAACAGGTGGCGCGGGCGTTGGATCATCCCCAAACGGAAGTGCAGGTCGCCATTGTCGGTAAGTATGTGGAATTGGCGGATGCGTACAAATCCCTCAATGAATCCTTACTTCACGCGGGAATCCATACCAGTACTCGGGTGAGCATCCACCATTTGGATGCCGAGGATGTGGAAGCGAACGGCGTGGCCTTATTGGCGAATATGGACGCGATTCTGGTGCCAGGGGGCTTTGGGGTGCGGGGCGTGAGCGGCAAAATTGCGGCCATTCGCTATGCGCGAGAGCAGCGCATTCCTTACTTAGGCATCTGTTTTGGCATGCAATTGGCGGTGATCGAGTTTGCCCGCCATGTGGCGGGTTTGAACGAAGCGGATAGCACCGAATTTAACCGCTTGACGCCCCATCCCGTCATTGCGCTCATTACCGAATGGACGAATGCCGAGGGAAAAATCGAATATCGGTCGGAAAAGTCGGATTTGGGCGGCACTATGCGGTTAGGCGCTCAACAATGTCGGCTGGTGGCGGATACCTTGGCCCGAGAAACCTATGGTAAGGATGTCATTACCGAGCGCCATCGCCACCGCTACGAGTTTAATAATCGCTACATCGACCCGTTAAAACAGTCGGGTCTGGTGTTTTCTGGTTGGTCGATGGATGGTCAACTGGTGGAAATGGTGGAATTGCCGGGGCATCCTTGGTTCTTAGGCTGCCAATTCCATCCCGAATTTACCTCGACGCCCCGACAAGGACATCCCCTATTCCAAGGGTTTATCCGCGCGGCCATCGAACAGAAAAAAGCCATCAACGGCCAATAATCCCGACTTTTTACCATTTTCTGTAATTCTTCAGAGTAGCAATCCATGTTCACCATTACCCGTCTCCAAGGACTAGAAATTCTCGATTCGCGGGGTAACCCCACCGTTGCCGTGACGGCGACCCTCGATTCGGGGCATCGCGGCCTGGCCATGGTGCCATCGGGCGCGTCCACCGGCAGTCGCGAGGCCATTGAGCTGCGGGACGGCGGTTCGCGGTATCTCGGCAAGGGCGTCACCCAGGCGGTGGCTCACGTCAACGGTGAGATTCAACAACATCTGCAAGGCGTTGAACTCGCCGATCTGGCTGCGCTCGACCAGGCGCTTTGTGCGCTGGATGGCACAGAAAACAAAGGTCGTCTCGGGGCCAACGCCATGTTGGGCGTATCGCTAGCGGTAGCCCACGCGGCGGCGGCGGCGGCGAATCTGCCTTTGTACCGTTTTCTGAATCCGCAGCCGACGTACGAACTGCCGGTGCCGATGATGAATATTCTGAACGGCGGGATGCACGCGGATAACAATGTGGATATTCAAGAGTTCATGGTGATGCCCGTGGGCGCGCCCACGTTTGCCGAGGCCCTGCGCTGGGGTGCAGAGATTTTCCACAGCCTAAAATCCCTGTTGAAACAACGGGGTTTAAGCACGGCGGTGGGTGACGAGGGCGGGTTTGCGCCCAATTTGCCGTCCAACGAGGCCGCTTTAGGGCTGTTGCTGGAAGCCATCGAGAAGGCGGGTTATCGGGCGGGTTCAGAGGTCTATTTGGCCCTCGATGTGGCGAGTTCGGAGTTTTTCCGCGACGGTCGCTACCATCTGGAAGCCGAGGGCCAGACCTTTGATTCAGGGCAGTTTGCCGCGTGGTTGACGGGTTTGGCGCGGAATTATCCGATTGTGTCGATTGAAGACGGCATGGCGGAACAGGATTGGGAGTGCTGGCAACAGCTCACAGAGCTGGCGGGCCAGCGGGTGCAGTTGGTGGGCGACGATCT
>DAIUCA010000159.1:0-5479 GCA_036846405.1 Candidatus Competibacteraceae bacterium | reverse complement strand
CACCTGGGTGTTGGTGCTGGTTGCCGTCGTGCTCGCCGTCCAGGCGGGGGCGAGCCATTACCGCCATGCGGTGCTGACGGCCCACATGCAGCCGTGGCTCGCCGCCATGACCCTCCCGGCGGATCCGCCGCCCGCCACCGTGGCCGTCGCCGAACGCTGGCGCGATCAGCTCAGCGGCGAACCCTGTTGGAACCCGCTTCCCCGACGCGGCCTGGTGGTGACCTCCTGTGATGGGCTGTTTTTGCCGCCCCACGCGGCGCTCACCGCCAAGGGCCAGGCGCTGCTCGCGCTCATCGGCCAACTGGGTCGCAGCGACCGTCAACAGCGCCTCGCCGTCGCCGTGGTCACCGAACCGCTCGATCCCCTGGGGGATTTTGTCCGCAGCATGGACCTCGCCGCCCGCCTGAGCGGGCTGCTGGACCATCCCGGCCAGGTCACCGTCGCCTATCCCACGGATTTACCCCGCAACGCCGGCGCCTTGCGCGTGGGGCTGCTGCCCCCCCTGGAGATCGCCCCATGAACGCGCTCTATCCCCTGTTGACCCTGGTCGCCGCCTTGTATCTGGCCTGGCGCGGGCTGCCATGGCTGCCCCTGCCCGATCTCCTGGATCCCCTGTGGCGCGCCCAGGTCCTGGGGGGATTGTTAGCCCTAATGGCCTTGGGCCTGGCGGCCCGCACCTGGTTTGTGCAACGCCACGAACGTCGCCTATTGCAGTCTTTGTTGCGGCCTAACGACCAGGCGCGGGTGGCCGCCGAGGTGGCCGAACTCCAGCAAAAGCTCCAAAAGGCCCTCACCCAATTCGAGAAAACCCGTCGGCTGGACGAGCGCCCCTGGTACGCGATCATCGGGTCGCCCGGTGCGGGCAAAACCACCGCGCTGATTAACTCCGGTTTGAACTTTCCCTTGAGCCAGTACTTCGGGCGCCAGCAGGTGAGCGGCGTGGGCGGCACGCGCAACTGCGAATGGTGGTTCACCGAAGAGGCCATCCTGTTGGATACGGCTGGGCGTTACACCGAAGCCCGCCACGAAACCGATAAACAGGCGTGGTTTGCGTTTCTCGATTTGCTCCGCCAAGCCCGCCAACCGCGACCCCTCAACGGGGTTCTCGTGGCCGTGAGCGTGAGCGATCTGTTGCAGTTTTCCGCCCAAGAACAGGCAAACCACGCCCAACAGCTGCGGGAACGCATCGACGAGTTAAGCCAGCGCCTGGGCTGTCGGCTGCCGATTTACGTGCTGTTTACCAAGGTGGATTTGCTGGCGGGCTTTTTGGAGTACTTCAACGACCTGTCCCGCGAGGGCCGGGGCCAGGTGTGGGGCGTGACCTGTCAAACCGCAGACACCGCCGACGAGTTTCTCCAAGAGGCCACCGCCCTGGCCGAGCGGCTGTATCAGGCGCTGCCCGAGCGGTTGAACGACGAGCGGGACAGCAAGCGCCGAGACTTGATTTACACATTCCCCCAGCAGTTCACCCAGCTGATTCCCCATTGCCACCACTTTTTAACCGCCTTGCAGCCGCCGCTGGTCGCCATTCGCCAGACCGGGGCCCCCACGCCGACGGCGGCGCCGTTGTGGCTGCGGGGGGTGTATTTCACCAGCGGCACCCAGGAGGGCACCCCCATCGACCAGCTACTCACCGGGCTGGCGGCCACCTTTGGCCTGCGACGCCAGGTGCTCACCGGGCTCTCGGGTCAGGGGAAAAGTTTTTTCATCACGCGGCTCCTGCGGGACGTGGTGGTGGGCGAGGCCGGTTTGGGCCACACGGCGAGTCGCGCCCACCGGGGGGCGGTGGTGGGCCTAGGGCTCATCGCCCTCGTGGCCCTGGGGGTTTTGGGCTATCCGGCCCTGGCACCGGTGCCCGATGCCCTGGCCCGTTGGTCGGTGACGCCCCTTACGACGGCGGATCTGCGCGGGTTGCTGGACGAGCTGGCGGCCGCGATGACGCCCGAGGTCCCCCCGTGGCTCGATCGTCCGGAGGATCGGGGAATCGCGCTGTTAGCCGCGTGGCGCTATCGCCAACTGCTCCAGGAAACCGTGTTGCCCGCTTTGTATCGCGAGGGCGACGCCCAAGGGTCGGGACAGCCCGCCTGGTTGACGCTGCGGCGACAGCTCGAGCAGCCCTTAACGGCGGCGGCGGCGACCCAATGGCTTGCCGACTATGGCGCCCTCGCGGGCCAGGACCCGACGCGGGTGCTGTTGGCAACGAGTGCAGCGCCCCACGTGATGGCCCTATTGCAGGCGATGCCCCCCCACCAACCGCCGCCGCTGCCATGAATCGGCGAACCCAAGGCGGCTGTGGCCTCTACGGCAAGCTCATTCAACGGGGCGACTTTGAACAAAGTGGGCTGCCGGTGGATTTCGTGCAGCCCTGGGACCAATGGCTCCAAAACAGCCTGAGCGAAAGCCAGCGCCAGCTGGGCAAAGCCTGGCTCGACGGCTATCTGCGGGCGCCCCTGTGGCGCTTTGTGCTCGGCGCCGACACCTGCGCCGCCGCCCCCTTTGCCGGGGTGTGGATGGCGAGTGTGGATCGGGTGGGCCGCTATTTTCCGTTGACCCTGGCCGGTCCGGTGGCCGAGACCGCGTCCCTCGAACAGCTGTTGCGGGCGGACGACTGGTTTGTGCGGGTAGAACAGTTGGCGCTCACCGCCCTCGACGACCATTTGGAGGTCAGCCGCTTTCACCAGGCGGTGCAATGTCTCCCCCTGCCGGGCGCGCCCTCGTCCCCGCCGACCCCCGGGGCCGTGGGACGGTTGACCGGCTCGCCCGTGGCCCGACGAGGCGACCCGACCGGGCATTACTGGCTGCTCTCGGCGCTCGACAGCCACCAGCAGCTCCACGACGCCATTGCGGCGACCTTTGCGCGTCCGGCCTGGCGCTGCGGCACCCTCTGGTGGACCACCGGCAGCCCCACGGTGCGGCCGGTGCTGGTGGCCAGTCCCACGATGCCGACGCCAAAACAGTTTTGTGGCTTTCTCGATGGCCGTTGGCGCCATTGGGGCTGGTCGGCGCCGTGAACATGGCCTGGTTGCCCCTGGCAGCGCTGGTCGGCGGGTGCCAACACCGCCCCAAGTCGCCGGCGGCGGTTTACGACGCCCTCGCCACCGCCCAGGGTCTCCACAGCGACACGGTGGTGACGGAATCTTTTCGCCATCGCCTGTACTGGAACGCCGCCGCCCGCGATCCCCGCCAGGTGGCCCGTTGGGGTTTGGTGGGTTATTTGGAACACGACGGCCAGCCCTGGCTGCGGCGGGGCCAGCCCAGCGCCGATCCCACGCCCCGTGGGCCGATCGCCCTGGCGTGGCTCATCCGCAGCAGCCAACCCGGCGTGTTGTTGGGGCGCCCGGGCTATCACGGCACCGGCGACCCTCGGGATCAGCCGCTTCACCCCTGGCATTGGACCCACGGGCGATACAGCGCCGCTGTGGTGACAAGTCTTCAACGGGTGGTGGGGCAGTTGTCGCCCCTCACGGGGCTCATCGGTCACAGTGGCGGCGGCCAATTGGCCCTGTTGCTGGCGGCCGCGCTGGTGGCGGCGGATTCGACGACTGGGTTGCGGCGCGTGGCGACCACGGCGGCCAACTTCGACCACCGGGCGTGGACCGCCCATTTCGGGTACAGCCCCCTGGGGGATTCCCTCGCGGCGGTGGATCTGCCGCCCCTGCCGGCGACGGTGCAGCAATGTCACTGGATTGGCGGCCAAGATCGTCATGTACTGCCCGCCATGACCACCGTCCTCGCAAGGACTCAACCTGGGGCCCAATGGGGGGTCATGGCGACTTTCGATCATCACCGCGATTGGGCCACCCTAGAACCCACGCGGCTTTTTTCGTTTAACTAGAGGTGTGTTGTGGGACGACTGTTGTGGTTGTTGATACTCGTAGGCGCCAGCTGGAGCGGCGGTGACGCAGCGGCGGTGACCCGCGATTTTGTGGGTTTCCAGGGGGGGCCTTTTGCGCCGACGGCGGCCACGGTGGAGCTGTTTTGCCGCGGCAGCGACGCAGGGAATCCCACGCTCACCGTGCGCTTTGCGGTGGAGGGCGTGCCCGACTGGCTCACGGTGACCCCCAACCAGGGGCAATTCACCTGTGCGACCCCTCAAATGCTCACGCTGCGACCCAGCGACGCGGCCAACGCGCTCCCCGTGGGGACAGTGACCGCCACCTGGGGGATTCTTACCTTTGGGGCCATCGAAGATCGGGCGACGGTCACCACGAATCTACAGGTGCAACCGCCCAACCGCGCTGCCTTGCGGGCCGTGTCGCCGCTCAACCAACTGGCCCGACTTCAAAGCCGCGAGGCCCTCGCCGTGGAGCTGCGGGACAATAACAACCGTCCCGTGAGTGGCGTGGCCTTGGATTGGCAATTGATCACCGTGACCCCCGCGCTCCAAGGCACCGACACCGGCGCGCGCTTAGAAATTCTCGATCCCACCACCAACGACGCGGGCCGCAGCAGCGCGGTGCTGTTCACCGGCGAGCGGTCGGCGACCTACGAAATCCGCGTGCGCACCGGCAATAGCCAAGTCACCTTTGTCCGCGAGGTGGGCCTGGCGGCGGGGATTGCCGACGGCGACCGTCCCGAGGCGGTGGTGGGCGGCGCCATCGACAGCCTGTGTCCCCAAATGGTGGCGGCGGCCGAGCGCGGCGAACTCGATGCCAGTCAAGAAAAATTGCTGGAACAATGTTCGTCGCTCATCGAGGCAGCGGACGACCCGAACATCGACGAGGCGTTGCGGGAACTCGCCCCCACCGGCAACAGCGCCTTTCGCGACATGGGCGAGCGCACGGCGAACGCCCAATTCACCAACATCGGCAACCGCCTGACCGTGCTGCGCAGCGGCGCCCCGGCCGGGGCGCTGTCGGGACTCAACCTGCGCTGGGGCGAGGGCGGCCTGGCCGGCAGCCAATGGAAGACTCTGGCCCGCAGCGTGGGCAGCGGTGCGGGTGAGTCGCCCCCCGAAACGACCCTCGATCCCAATGCGCTGTTGGGCGGCCGTTTGGGGGTGTTTTTGAGCGGCAACGCCCGCTTTGGCCAACGGGACGACACGGCGCAATCGGCGGGTTTCGACTTCAGCACCTACGGCCTGACCGGCGGCGTGGATTATCGCTTCACCAGCGACTTGATCTTGGGGATGGCCTTGGGCCTCGCCACCGCCGATTTGGAAAACACCGACAATGTGGGCCAGCTCGACACCCGTGGGGTGAGCGTCAGTGTCTATGGCAACTATTTCGTGACCCCCAGCTGGTATTTAGAAAGCGTGGTGAGCTACGCCCTCAACGGCTACGACCAAACCCGGCGCACTCAATATCAGCTGGGAGACGAACCCCCCGTGGACGAGCGCTTCAACAGCGACCCAGACGGTCATCAGTTCGGTGTGAGCCTCGCCACGGGCTACGACTGGCGCTTTGAAAGCGGCTGGACCTTTGGCCTGCGGGGCAAAGCCAACTACCTCACAACCACCGTGGACCGTTACACCGAAGAC
>DAIUCA010000158.1:0-5516 GCA_036846405.1 Candidatus Competibacteraceae bacterium | reverse complement strand
GGCTTCACCGCCATCGCCGTATTACAGGCCCATTGGGGCGATCTGGCCTGAGCCTGGGCGCGCGGTTGGGCGCGATTAATTGCGCCGTTCCCGCCATTCACAGCGTTTTTGCACCAATTCCGTGGTTTCGGGCTGACCGATGCCCCAAACCATGAGGTCGACCACGCGCTGGTCGACTTCGTAATCGTTGTGGGCGTTGAGGGGATTGGCGATGCCGCCCACCACGGGCAGCGATTGCACCGCAGCCACATTGACGAGCACATCGTTGAACTGGGGACAGGTGCGGGAATCGACGAAATCGTCCCCAAAGCGGGGGGCGATGGCGTAGCTCAAGATGTCGTTGGGATCGCTAAACGCCGTGATGTTGAGGCGGCGGTAATAGCGTTCTTTGAAGCGCGCACCGTCGGGTCGGCAAAAAGCGTCGAGTTGCCCCACCAAGGGCGGCGTTGGAAACCCCATCTGCAACAGCGGCAACTGGTTCGCCAGCATATAAATCGGCAACTCCTTATCGCGGAGCGCCGCCCGTAGGTTGCCGTAATTGGGGGATTCAAACCGTGCTTCCGAACGGGCAATGAGTTGCAGCGAATCCAAGGCAATGCGACTGCCCAAGCTGTGGGTCACCACCGCCAAGTGGTCCTGGGCGAGCTGGGTGGGGGCATTGGGATGGTCGGCGTCGCAGTAGGTGGTGACGCGGTCGGGCAGCGTGTCCCAATCGCCTTTCGTCATCCAACAGAGGGCTTGGCTCACCGCCGCTTGGATATAGAGCTGGGATTCGCCCAGGTAAATCAACGGGTCGGGGATGCTGCTGTTGAAAAAGGTCTTGAGGGAGGCGTTAAGCGGGGCGCGGCGGAAGCTGAATTCATAGGAATTGTCGAAGTCGAGCTGGCGTTTTTTGGCAGCGGTAATCATCGACCAGGTGAGTTCGTAGAACAGCACCTCGCGGGTTTCGTCCCGGTTGCGGAAGCGATGGATGCGCAGATGGCCAATCGGCCCCTCAAAGGGCGGCAAACCCCAGTTGGGCGGCACCAGCATCTCGATTTCGCGGAAATGGCCGGCAATCACCGGAAGATCCAGAGCGGCGACGAGTTTGGCTTGCAGCCGCGCCGAGTAGCCCGGCAGCTGTTCGCCGATGCCGTGGACCATCAACACCTTGACCTGCTCGTTTTTACGCGCATCCCGCGTGGCGAGGGCTTGGCCGATGCCGCTTTGTTTTTCGGCATTAACGAGGCAAATGGGCCGGTCCGCCCAGGGGTCGTCGGAACGGTTGGACGACAGCAGGCCCTCGGTGATGCCGCGGGCGATGTTGGCGCAGCCGTTCAGCAGGCCCACCGCGACAAATAGCGCGATCAGGCGCAACAAATGGGGGGAAATCGCGAGGCGCATGGACAAAGTTAATCGAGTGGAAGGAATCGCAATGTAGGCGATTCCCTCGCTCCACGGCAGCGCGGGTCGATTTACGGCGCGATTGCCGTCAACCAGCGTTGCAACTGGGCGATTTCAGCGGTTTGGGTGGCGATGATCTGTTCGGCAAATCGCCGCAGATCGGGGGTGATCGGCAACGACAGCGCCAATAGCGCCTGGGCCATGGTCACCGCGCCCTGGTGGTGAACGATCATGTCCGCCATGTACTGCCGCACCGCGGCCGTTCCCGCTAAGCCCTCGGTAGAACCCATCATCGGCACATAGGCCGCAGCAGCCGTCGCGATTTCTGCAGCCGTCGCCGAGTAGTCGTCCTGTAGCCACTGCTGCATTTGGACGATTTCCGCCTGCTGCACCGCGATGACCGCTTGGGCAAACCGCCGCACATCCAGATTGCGCGTCTGCACCAACAGCGCCTGAGACGTGGTCACCGCCTCCGCGTGGTGGGGAATCATCTGCAACAAAAAGTCTTTGGCATCCACCACATGGCCGTGGTGATGGGGCGTCGCGTGATGGGCCGTTGGGTGCGGGGCGGGCGATTCCGCCTGGGTCATGGCCCAGGGCATCGCGCCCAAAACGAGGGGGATGATCCAAAACATCGACATGGCGATGAACTCCGCTCAAAAGAAAGAAAAACGGCCCGCGAAGGGCCGTCGATGGATGAAATGACGGGCGACTAATTGCGCCGACCGCGACCACAACCCGGCGGCGGCAGCGGACCGATCACGGTGGACGACATGTAGCCCTGGCGACCGCCGACGCGCACCACATACCAGCTCGTGCCCGGCATTTGGCGCACCACGGGCACCGCGTCGCAGTAGGAAAAGCGCCCGATGATGGGGGCGTTGGTGGTCGGGCCCGAGCGGATGTTGGCTTCCGACGCCGTCACATAGAACACATCGCGGGCGGGACGGCGCTGGGCTTCGGCGGTGGAGCTGCCGAACGCCGCAACAACAAGGGCAGCAACGAGGAGCTGGCGCATGGGGAAAAACCTCCTGGGCGTGGAAAAACTGAGATCGACGACGAGCTTGCGGGGGGACAGCCAAATTGCCGGTGAATTGAGTCTGCTAAATTGTGCCTTCGGCAATAAATCTTAGGCGGACTTTCAGCGTGAGCGCATCCCCAAACTTTCTCGATGAATTGACCTGGCGCGGTCTGCTCCACCAAACCGCCGGTGCCCACGTGGAGACCCATCTGCACACGCCCCGAGTGGGCTACTGCGGCTTCGATCCCACCAAGGACAGTCTCACCATCGGCAATTTCATCGCCATCAAGCTCCTCATGCACTGGCAGCGGGCCGGCCATCGGCCCATCGTGCTCATGGGCGGCGGCACCGGCCTCATCGGCGACCCGTCGGGCAAGGACGCGGAACGCCAGCTCATCACCGCCGACCAGGTGGCGGCCAACATCGCCGGCCAACGGCGCGTCTTTGAAAAACTCCTCGATTGCGACCCCACCCACGGGGTGCGCCTGGTGAACAACGCGGATTGGCTCTTAAAACTCGGCTTCATCGAGATTCTGCGAGATGTAGGCAAGCATTTTTCCGTCAACGCCATGATTCAGCGGGACGCGGTCCGCGACCGCCTGCAGAACCGCGAACAGGGCATCAGCTACACCGAGTTCAGCTATGTCCTGATGCAAGCCTTTGATTTCGTTCATCTGTATCGCGAGTACGGCTGCACGGTGCAGCTCGCCGGTTCGGATCAGTACGGCAACATCGTCGCCGGCATGGACCTCATCCGCCGCATGGAAAACGGCGAGGGCTTCGGCATTACCAACCCCCTGGTGACCAAGGCCGATGGCACGAAAATCGGCAAAACCGCCGACGGCGCCATTTGGCTCACGGCGGATCGCACCTCGCCGTACCGGTTTTACCAGTACTGGCTGAATTGCGCCGACGAAGACGCCCTGCGTTTTCTGCCCTGGTACACCTTCTTGGAGCAGTCCGAGATCGAATCCTTACAACAGGCCCACCAGGCCCAACCCCACCTGCGGCTCGCCCAGAAAACCCTCGCGGCGGAAATGACCACCCTGATCCACGACGCCGCCGCCCTGAAGCGGGCCGAACTGGCGACCGAGGTGCTGTTTGGGACCGGCGAGGTGCGCAGTCTGGATGCCGCCACCCTGGCGGAGATTCTGGATGACATTCCGAACTCGGAGATTCCCCACGAGCGCCTCGCCGAATCGGGCGTGTTGTTGAGCGAATTGCTGGCGGAGACCTCGCTGGCCACCTCCCGGCGCCAGGCCCGGGAGTTCATCTCGGGGGGGGCGATTGCCGTGAATGGCGAGAAGATCGAGGCCGACCGCGCCTTGACCCCCCACGATCTTCTGGACGGCGGCGTGATTCTGCTCAAGCGCGGCAAAAAACAGTGGCATGGGCTGCGGCGGGGATAGCCCGTCGCAATCTTCCCGCCCAAAGACAGGCCCCGACGTCGTGGTTACGCTGGGGCCTCTTTTTTTGGGAAACGAGGTCGCCATTGTGAAGGTTAAGTCGTTGATTTTTGCAGGATTACTGGGCTGCGCTTCGGCTCAGGCTCTGGATACATCCGCCGTCATCCAGCAGTTGCTCACGAAAAACGAAGTCGAGATGGCCTACGCCGTCCACATGGAGCAGGCCCAAAAAGAGGGCTACGCCGTGTGGCAAGCCATCGAGCGGGAGGCCCGCTATCCGCAATCCGTGCGCGACATGGCCTATTTCCAGATGTTTCTGCTGACCCAAGCCAAGAACACGGACGCGGATTGGCGGGCGTTTCTCGCCGTACGCCCCGACACGCCCCTGTATCTGATCGGCGTCCAGGCGATTTACCAGCGGGTCGTCGCCGCCAACACGCCCGAAAAATACGTGGAGTTCATGCAGGCGTTTCCGAAAAGCGTCGAGGCGGTGGATGCGGCGTTGCGCGTGCAGCAACTCGCCTACGACAAGACCGTGCAGGCGAACACCGTCGAGGCGTTTGAGAAGTTCATCGAGGCCTTTCCGAATGCCGAGCAGATTCCGCAAGCCCGCGAGAAGATTCACGAACTGGCCTTCGCCCAGGCCAAGGCAGCGGACACCGTGGCCGCGATGGACGGATTCATCGCCCAATTTCCCAGCGCCAAACAGGCCGATGAGGCGCGGGCGCTGGCCAATCAATGGCATCTGCGGGATTTGGTGAAGCAGGTCGAGGTGGAATCCGATGAAAATCGGCGCGAACGACAAAAAGATCGGGTCAGTCGTGGATTGGCGGTCAGTCTCATCAACGCCGAAAAGGCCGATAACTGGTCGCTGGTGGATCGCTACAACCACGCGCTCAATCACGAATTCTTCTTCGATTCCACGGGCAATTTCTCCCTGCAACTCAACACCCGCCTAGTAGAACGTCTGGAAGGCATCGAAGGACTGTTGCAGACCCAGATCGACCAGTCCCGCCAGCAACACGCCGAGAGTCTCGCCAAGGTGGATGAGCAGACGGCGGCTCAAGTCCAGGAGATGCGGGCGAGTACCACCGCCGTCACGCAAAAGCTGGATGAGCAAACGGGTGCGTTGGTAAACGCCATCGCCACGCAGACTGAGACGCTCACCGATGAGATGCGCCAGAACACTGATCGCGTCGTCGGCACGATTGAGCAGCAGACTGAGACCTTGCAGACATCCCTCACGGGGCTGCGGAGTGATTTGCAGACCTATCAGGCGACTGTGCAGCGCAACCACGAGGCCCTCGCCGCACAAAACGGAGGCTGGTTGAACACCATTGCAGATGTCTCCCAAATCGCTGGGAGCACGGCGAATGTGGTGCGCACCGTTCAGAATTTGAGTCCGCCAACGCCCTCAGCCACCAATT
Organism: Candidatus Competibacteraceae bacterium; assembly: GCA_036846405.1. Taxonomy (GTDB): domain Bacteria; phylum Pseudomonadota; class Gammaproteobacteria; order Competibacterales; family Competibacteraceae; genus DAIUCA01. Next base: position 279 of record DAIUCA010000158.1, on the reverse strand, counting down.
ATTTGGGTAAAGCCACCACCGCTTTGAGTCTGGGCCGTACAGCCGCCATGGGCGTTGGCGCTCTAGGAATAGCCGCCGGCGTTACGGTCGCGGCTCCCGTCGTTGCTGCCGTGGGCTTAATCGCCGGTGCGGCTGCTTTGTTTTTCGCTTGAGGAAATTCTGATGAAAAATTTTCTGATAGTCGTGATGAGCAGTGTTCTGATGGCGACGGCGTGGGCACAGGCGCCTGACATGGGATCGCTCCTCCTGAAGGTCGAGCCCGAGGACGGCGTTCAGGTG
>DAIUCA010000157.1:0-5558 GCA_036846405.1 Candidatus Competibacteraceae bacterium | reverse complement strand
CGAAGCGGGTGATTCTTGGGGCCTCATCCTCAAGAGCTGCGGCCACCTGTGGGGCCAACGCATCGCGCGGCTTTTAGAGCGGGAAGTCCACCACCAGGCCCAGCGCCGCCTGGAACAATTCACCGTGGCGGAATATGTGGCCCTCATCGAAAACTATTTCGCCCACCACGGCTGGGGAAAACTCACCCTCAACCTCGAAGACGCCGCCGCCTACGGCATCGTCCGCGCCACCCTCACCCACAGCCTGTTTGCCGCCACGCTCACCCAGGTGGAGGGCCCGGTGGATTTCATGATCGCCGGCATGTTGCAGGGCCTGTTTGAGCGGGTGAGCGGCTGTGATTTGGATTGCCTCGAAGTCGCCAGTCCTCGGCAAAACGCCGCCCCCGCCAGCGAGTTTTTGTTGACCGCGCCCCATCGCCTGGCCGCCTTGGAAACCCTCATCGAAAACGGCGCGTCCTGTGCGGATTTGCTCCAGCAGCTGCGCCAGTTGTAAGCGCCTCCACCGCCACGCGTCGCGACCCCATGCCCTTTACTTCCCTGCTGGCCGACGAACCACCCGAACCGATGGCGCCGTACCGCGCGATCGCACGACTCCAGCAGCGCCAGGGCATTAGCACCTGGCGGGGGCTGGATCCCCAAGAGCAGCCGGTATTTTTGAAGTGTTTCGCCCCCAGCCAGCTCTCGGCCTACCGCCGCGAACTCGCCGCCGGCCTAGGCGCCCCCTCGCCCCGGCTCGTGGCGCTGTTGGATACCCAACTCACCGCCGACAACGGCCTGTTGGTCTACGAATGGCTCGACGGCGGCAGCTTGGAAACCCATTTGGCCACCCATGGGCCCCTGTCGCCGGGGGATTGGCACGCCCTCATGGCAGCCCTGTTCGACGGCCTCGCCGCGCTCCACGCCCAAAGCGTCATCCACTGCGACGTGAAACCCGCCAACCTGCTCTATCGCACGACCCATGGGGATCCGCGCCGGCCGGCGGGCTGGGTGTTGGCGGATTTGGGGGCGATTTGTCCCCGACGGGAAGCCGCCACCCATCGGGTGGGCACTCCGGCCTACAGCGCCCCGGAACGGCTGCGCGACGGCGGCGATGAGCGGGCCGATCTCTACAGCGCGGGGGTCCTGGGCTATGAGGCGCTTTTGGGTCAACGGCCTTTTTACGGCCCGCCCGCCGCCCTGTTTCACGCCCATCGCCAGCAATTGCCGGAACTCAGCATCCTGCCGCCCCGTTACCGTGCCCTCATCGGCCCGTGGCTCGCCAAATCCCCCGACCATCGTCCGGCCAGCGCCCTCATCGCCGCCCAACAGCTCGCCGCCGTCGCCCACGCGCCGGGGGATGAGGGCCAGCTCCACACGGCGGGCGGCTGGCGTCGCGGCGACGGCGCGGTGCATTGGGCGTGGATTCGCGATGACCGTCTGGAAGACGACAGCGGCGTCCGCGCGGCGGGACTCACCGCCTATCAGTTCGACGACCAGGGCCTGTGGTACGCCGACGCGACAGGACTGCACCACTTCGACGGCAGCGAGGTTCCCACCGACTGTCCCGACCTGACCGACACGGTGCCCATGGCGGTTCACGGGCGCCGCGTCGCCGCGGGCGCTCAGTCTTCGGGGATGCCCACCGTCGGAATTCAATGGGCCTGGTTCGATGGCAACGCCCTGTATTTCCAAGGCGATGGTCGCTGCCATCGCCAGCCCCAGCCCGATTACAGCGGCTTGACGCCCCAGCTGTGCTGGCTCGGCGACGGGCTGTTGGCCACCGCCGGCTTCGATCACAGCGAACTCGTCTATTGGTCGGTGCAGGGTTATCTCGCGGCCCGCACGCCCTTTGCTGCGCCGCTCATTGGGTTACGGGCCGCGTCGGCCACCAGCGCCTGGGTCGTTTTACCCACCCGTTCGGCGGGGCAGCTGTGGCGCTGGACCCGTTATCGCGCCCCCGTCTGTGTGGTGGATCAGGCATTGGCGTGGGCACTGGATGGGGCCTGGGCCTACCACCGGGACGCCGAGGGGCGCTGGTGGCGTCACGACGAGGAGGCGACGCCCCGCGCTGTCACCCTCTCGCCCGTCGAAGCGACAGCGACGGTCATGACGGCGGGCACCCTCTGGGCCTTCTGCGGCGATTTCGCCCTCCGCGTGGATCGCTACGGCCAATCCCAACAATTCACCGTCACCGTCGACACCTAACCCCACCGCCGTCGGGTCGTGTTCCTCGGCAACGACTCTCTACAATGGGATTTCCTCTCTTCTCCACGACGGCGATTCGCGTTTATGGCCTGGTTTCCCCGTGCGCTGCCTCTCAAGGCGCCCCTCATCCTCATCGTCATGGGGATTTCGCTGCTCCTGCTGCTGGTGCTGCTCTATCTCACGGAACTCGGGCTGTCTGTCTTCGAGCGGGTGAGCCAAACGCCCCCGTGGTTTTGGGCGATTTATCTCGCCCTGGTGGTGGCCGTGTTGGGGAGCGGCATCGGGGTCAGTTGGTGGCTGTTGCGCCCCAAACGGCTCGCGTTGCCCTCTGCCCAACGGCTCACCGAGGCCGATCTCCTGGAAGTCCTGCGCCGGCGCCAAGCCGAGGGGGTGCCTGTGGACGATGTGTACCGCGAACTCGACGAGCTGCGGCGGCGCCGAGAAGCCGGCGTGGTGTTTGTGGCGCTCTTCGGGACGATTAGCAGCGGCAAGTCGTCGCTCATTAAGGCGCTGCTGCCAGACGCGGAACTCAATATCGACGTCATGGGCGGCACCACCCGCACGGTGACCCATTACACCTGGCACAGCCCGGCGGGCGATCAACTCATCCTCGCGGATCTGCCCGGACTCCATGAGGCCGACGGCACCCTCGACGCCATGGCCCACGAAGAGGCCATGCGGGCCCATGTGGTGGTGTTTGTGTGCGATGGCGATTTTACCCGCGACCAGTTCGACGCCTTTCACCAGCTCAAAACCCTGGAACGGCCCCTGATCCTCGCGTTGAACAAGGCGGATCGCTATCGCCACGACGAGTTAAGCCTCATCAAAACCCGTCTGCGGGAACGGGTGGGCGACGACATTACCCTCGCCGTCGTCCAGTCCGGCGGCCAAGAACCCGTGCGCCGGCGGTATCCGGACGGCCGCGAAGAGGCGTTTTTCCGCCCGCGACCGCCCCAAGTGGACGAGCTGCGTTACGCCATCCAAGGCCACATCGACAACGACGCGGTGGCCCTCGAACAGCTCCGCGACGCGGCGGAAGTGGCCGGCGGGCGGCCGGGCGCCCGCGCGAGCTTCCTCGAGGACGTGCGCCAGCGTGCGCTCCAACAAAAACTCGACCACGCCCTCATCAGCCACCGGCGGGAGAAGGCCGATGCCCTGGTCCAGAGCTACACCCGCAAAGCGATCATCGGCGCGGTGGCGGCGGTCGGCCCGGGCACCGACGTGCTCATTCAAGGTTATTTGGGGATGGCCATGCTGCGGGAGCTGTGTCAGGTGTACGAAGTGCCCGCCTCAGAGGTGGATTTACAGCGCTTTCTGAGCCTCGCCGGCGACCACGTGAAAAAGACCTTGAACCTGCTGTTGGCCGTGGCCGGCAACGTATTTAAGGCCTTTCCCGGCATTGGCACCGTGTTGGGCGGCGCGATTCACGCCGTGGCCTATGGCCTGATTTTCGAGAGTCTCGGCAAGGCCGTGGCTCGCTCCTTAGAAGCTCGGGGCGAGCTGGTGAGCGGCCCCACGCTCCAGGTGTTCCACGAAGAGCTGCGGGACGACATGGAAAATCGCACCCGTCGTTTGATGACTTGGCTCTGGGAGCAACGCAAAGCATGAACACCCTCGACGCCGCCGCGCCGGCCCAACAACGTCCGGTGGACGATGTGAAGCGGTATGTCCGCGCGATTCTCGATCTGGTGCCGGTCACCATGACCACCGCCCTCGCCGACGTGGCGATTCCCCTGCGCCAGCACGGGGAAAAGTTGCAGCAGAATCAGATTCACATTGCCGTGTTTGGGCGGGTGAGCGTGGGGAAATCTGCCCTGCTCAACGCGCTTTTAGGCCAACCGCGCTTTACGGTGAGCCCCCTTCACGGGGAAACCCAAACCGCCACTCCGGTGAGCTGGGACGCGTTCCAGCAGGTGACCCAAGCCGCCGTCGTGCTCATCGACACCCCGGGCATTAACGAGGTGGCGGGCCAGGACCGGGAACGCCTGGCCCAGCGGGTGGCCGCGTTGAGCGATGTGGTGTTGTTTGTGGTGGATGGGGATTTAACCCACAGCGAACTTCAAGCCCTACGCCAGGTGGCCGACGGCGGTCGGCGGGTGCTGCTGGTGCTCAACAAGGTGGATCGCTACACCGCCGACGAGCGGGAACGTCTGGTGCACACCCTCAAAGCCCGCACCGTGGGCTGGATTGGCCCCCAAGATGTGGTGCAGGTGGCGGCGCGGCCCAGCGATCTGGTGGTGATCGACATCACCTCCCAGGGCCGGGAGCGGGAACAGCGCATCACGCCTAAACCCGACATCGCCGCGCTGCAACTGCGGTTGAGCGACTGCATTCAGCGAGAAGGCCCGTTGCTGGCGGCGTTGAACGCGGCCCTGTGCGCGGGGGCCGTGGCCGACATTTTGGCCAGCGAACGGGCCATGAGCGGCCGCTATCAAGCGGATCAACGGCTGTTTCGCCATGCCCTGGTGAAGGCGGTGCTGTGTGCGTTCTTGCCCCTGCCCTGGGGCGCGACCCTGGCCGCGTGGGCGTTAGACGGCGCCTTGCTGGTGAGCTTGGCGCGCCACCACGGGGTGGGCGACCGCGGGCGGCGGCTGCGGGCTGTGGTCGGCGTGTGGCGACCGCTGCTGTTGAGCAGTGGCACGGTCACCATCCTCGCCATCACCAGCACCGTGGTGCTCACCCAAGATTGGCTGTCGGAACTCCTGGTGGCGGCGCTGCTGGCGGGGATCGCCGGCGTGGGGAGCTATCTCTTGGGACGCTCGGCGCTCAACCGCTTTGCCCTAGGCCAACTGGGCCAACGGCTGCGACTGCGGCCCCTGGTGCAACAGCTCATCCGCCAATTGCCCGACGACAGCCCCCTGCGCAAACGCCAAGGCGCTTTGCTGTCGCGGCTGCGACCGGAGGGTTGAGGGTGTCGGCGGCCTTTTGGGGCATCGTCGTGGTGGTGGTGGCGATGCACCGTTGGCAAGCCAGCCGCGCCGACCACGATTTGGCCCGCCAAGCCGTGGCGCTGGCCTGTGCCCGCGCGGGGGTGCAATGGCTCGACCAGGCGGTCACGTTGGAGCGCTGGCGCTGGCGGCGGGGATACCTGGTGCGCCAATACCGCTTTGAATATGTGGCGCCCCGAGCCGGCGACGCGGTCGAGAACGCGGGCGACGGGACGCCGTTGCCGCCCGCCGACACCCGCTATGGGGCGCGTCGCAGCGGCCAGCTCGAAACCGCCCAGGGGCGCGTCCAGTGGCTGGCCTTGGATCGGGTCATCGACGTGGCGCCGTAGCTGCGATTCTCGGTTCGTTCCCGAGTGATGCGCTTCGCCTGGCGGCTCAGCACATCCTACGAAGCGTTTGCCGACATGACCGTAGGATGTGCCGAGG
>DAIUCA010000156.1:0-5577 GCA_036846405.1 Candidatus Competibacteraceae bacterium | reverse complement strand
TTGCCCAGGTGCTGCTCGCCCGCGACGACACGCTCCCGCTGGCGCGTCAGCATCTCGTGCAAGCCCAGGCCATCGCCGCCCGCCGCCCGCCCACCGCCGACGAGGCCACCCTCGTGAAGGCGCTGGAATGGGGCGCGATGGGGCGATTCGCCGAGGCGGCGACGGTGCTCGAAGACCGCTTGGCCGCCGCGCCCGGCCAGGCGCTGTTGTTTAAATTGGCCCATTCCCTGCGCTTCATGACCGGCGAGCGGGAACGGATGCGCGCCGTGGCGGTGGCGACCGTCGCCCAATGGCCCACCACGCAAGCGGGATACGGCTTTGTGTTGGGGGCCACGGCCTTCGCACTGGAGGAATGCGGCGAGTTGCAGGCTGCGGAAATCGCCGGGCGCGAGGCCGTGAACCACGAACCGACGGATGTGTGGGGCCACCACGCGGTGGGTCATGTGATGGAAATGCAGCATCGCCCCGCCGAGGGCCTGGCGTGGTTGGCCCAATCGCAACCGTTGTGGTCGCAATGCAACAACTTTGCGCGGCATTTGGGGTGGCATCTGGGCCTGTTTCACCTGGAACGGGGCGAGGTGGACGCCGCGTTGGCGGTGTACGACGACCACATCGATCCCCAAGGCAGCGAAGACTTCCGCGATGTGGCGAATGCCGTGTCGTTGCTGTGGCGGATGCGCCAATTTGGGCTGCCCGTGGGCGACCGTTGGGCGGCGCTGCACGTGCTCGCCCAGCGCCGTCACCGAGATTGCACCTACCTGTTCGGCACGTTGCACCACCTGTTGACCCTGATGGCGGTGAATGACACGGCCCGCAGCGAAGAGGTGGTGGCGGCGTTACAACAGATCGCCGCTCACAATCCCTCACCAGTGAACGCGGTGGGGGCGCAGGTGGCCGTCGCCCTCGTGCAGTACCACCAAACGCCAGCGATTTCCCCATATTTACCGACCTTGGCCACGCAATTGCCCCTCTTGGGCGGCAGTCACGCCCAGCGGGACGTGTTCTTGCGCAGCCTCATCGCCGTCGCCGTGGACACGGACGCCCTCGACATGGCCAGTCAACTCGTGCGGTTGCGCCGCCAACAACGCCAGGTGGATCGCTTTCATCGGGTGATGGCCGCGCAACTGCCCGTCACCGCCCTGCTCGACTAGCCCTTTCCCTCACCCAGGAGATTTTCATGACTCGTCGTCAATTACAGCTGTTTCTCGCCGTGGATGCGGTCGTCATGGTGGCCCTCGCCGTGGGCATCTACTTTTTTTGGTTCGCCGCGCCACCGGCCGTGGGCGTCGTCAACACCTTGGGAAGCGAAGACGCCGTGGCCATTCGCGGCCTGGACCCGGTGGCTTATTTCACCCTGGGCCAACCCGCCATGGGCGAGCCGACCATGACCGCCGACTATCAGGGGGCCACCTGGCGGTTTGCCTCCGAAGAACATCGGGCGTTGTTTATGGCGAATCCCGAAAAATACGCGCCGACCTATGGGGGCTACTGCGCCTTTGGCGTCGCCAAGGGGGCGTTAGTGAAAATCGAACCAGAGGCGTGGAAAATTCACGATGGGCGGCTGTATCTCAATTTCGATCAGAACGTGCAGGCCCAATGGGCAGCGAACGTGCCCGAATTTTTGCGACTTGCCGAGGAACAGTGGCCCCGTTTGGCGCAGGACGCGGCGGCCAAGGCGGCCAAGCCATGAGCCAGGCCCCACGCACCACAGCGCGGGTGGCCGACCACGTGGCCCATGCCCTCAAGGCGGCCGGTTGCACCGGGGCCTTTGGGATGCCCGGCGGCGAAGTCGCCACGCTCCTCGATGGCTTCCAGCGGGCAGGCTTGCGGTTTGTGCTCGCCCGCCACGAAACGGCGGCGGCACTCATGGCGGCGGGCGCGTGGAGCCAGGGGGAACCGGTGGGGTTGCTGGTGACCACCCTCGGCCCGGGGATTGCCAACGCGGTGAACGGGCTGGCCGACGCGGTGCAAGAACGGGTGCCGCTGCTGGTGCTGACCGGCGTGGTGGATCGGCGGGTGCGCACCCGCTACACCCACCAAATCCTCGATCAACGGGCGCTGTTGGCGGCGGTCACCAAGGGGAGCTTTGAACTCGACGCGGTGCATCCCACGGCGACCATCGCGCGGGCGCTGCAACTGGCGCGACGGGCGCCCGCCGGTCCGGTGCACCTGGATTTAGCCCCCGATGTGGCCGCGCAACTCGTCGATGACCACCCGTTTTTGCTGCCACACCCTCTGTTGCCTGGGCCGAATTCGGCGGATACCGCGTTCCACGACCTGTTGACGGCGGCGGCGCAGTGGCAACGGCCCGTGGTGATCGCGGGTTGGCAGGCGGCGGTGCAATCCACGGGGGCGGCGGTGCGGCGATTGGCCGACGCGGGCGTGCCGATCATCACCACCTACAAGGCGAAAGGGCTGTTGGACGAGGCTCATCCCCTGGCCATGGGCGGTGCGGGGCTGTCGCCGCGGGCGGATCAAGCGTTGTTGGCGCTGTTGACGGCGGCGGATGGGGTGTTGTTGCTGGGTTATGACCCCATCGAGATGCGGCAAAACTGGCTCGATCCCTTTCCGTCGACGGCGCAGGTGGTGGATTGCGCGGATTATCCCGTGGATCACGCCATGCACCGTTGGGATCACCAGGTCATCGGCCCGTTGCCGGCCCTGGCGGACGCCTTCGCGGCGGCGATGACGACCCGCGAGACGCCGCTGTCTTGGGCGCTGCCCCACGAGACGCGGGCCACGTTGACGGCGGCGTTCGCGCCACCCGCCGCTTGGGGGCCCCATGCGGTGTTTGCGGCACTCCAAACGGAGATCGACGCCGACGACACGGTGCTGCTCACGGTGGACAGCGGCGCCCACCGCATCCTGTTGAGCCAACAACTGCGGCTGCATCACCCCAAACAGCTGCTGCAATCGGCGGGGTTTTGCACCATGGGCGCGGCGGTGCCCCTGGCGGCGGGGGCCAAATGGCGCCAACCGACCCGCCGGGTGATCGCGGTGCTGGGGGATGGGGGCCTGGAAATGGGCTTGGGCGAGCTGGGCACCCTGCGGGACCAGGGTTTAGCGGTGACGGTGGTGGTGTTGCAGGACGCGAGTTTGGCGCTGATCGAGTTAAAGCAGCGGCAAAGCCAGTTGGCGACTGTGGGCGTTGACTTAGGGCGGACGGATCTCGCGGCGGTGGCGCGGGCCTTTGGGGGCGTGGGCGCGACGGTGCGGGACGCAGACGCCCTCGCGGCGGCGTTGGCGACCGCCCGCACGGCGACCGTGTTTACGGTCATCGCTTGCGAGATCAACGCCAGCGATTATTTAGGGCAGATTTGAGTTGCCAGCCTTGTTTTGCGACTGTTCAAATAACCGCCTCTCAACGACCACGGCCAGGGCCAGGTTCATGCAGATTGCGGGCTATCAGATTCAGGAAAAAATCGGTCGCGGCGGCATGGCGACGGTGTATTTGGCGGAACAGCTGTCGCTGCAACGCCAAGTGGCCCTCAAAATCATGCGGGCGGATGTGTCTAAAAACCCCGTGTTCACCCAACGCTTCCTCAACGAAGGCCCCATCGTCGCCAGCCTGACCCACCCCCACATCATCAAAGTGTTCGACACGGGCATGAGCGACGAGGGGCATTATTTGGCCATGGAATACATGGGCGGCGGCACGCTGCGCCAGCGCATGGCCAAGCTCGATGTGTGGGAAACCCTCAACATTATCAAGCGGTTAGGCGATGCCCTGAGCTACGCCCACGAGCGAGGCATCATCCATCGGGACCTTAAACCCCAGAACATTTTGTTTTACGAACGGGGTATGACGCCGGTGCTGTCGGACTTTGGGATTGCGAAGGATTTGAACCAGCTCACGGGGTTGACTACGGCGGGGCTGTTGGGCAGTCCGAAATACATGAGTCCCGAACAGGTGCGGGGCGAAAAGGTCGACCACCGGGCCGACTTGTACAGCCTGGGCATTCTGTTATTCGAGATGTTGACGGGCCAACCGCCGTACCTGGCAAAAGACAAGTTTGTGTTGGTGCGCAAGCACTTAGAAGAACCGATTCCCCTGTTGCCGCTGCCACTCCAAGCATTCCAGCCGATCTTGCAACGACTCATGGCGAAGCGTTCGAGCGAGCGTTTCGCCACGGCGACAGATTGTCTGCAAGCCCTTCACGAAGCCGAGCAGGAATACATCCAATATCTCGCGATTCACGGCGGCTTAACCGCGCCCCAGCCTGCCGCTGAAACCCCGCCGCCGCCGCCACTCACCGCAACGCTCACGATTTATGAGCAGCTGCCGGTCGCTTTGGGCGAACCGCCCTCGCCGTCCGTCCCGAAGCGGGGATTGCCCCGCTGGATTTGGATACTCGCCATTGGTTTGCTGATTTTGTTGGTGATGCTGCTGCCGATTGCTTATTGGCAGCGGGCCGCCCACTAACGACAACGCCCCGCGTCGGCAAGCCAACGTGGGGCGCTTCTGGTCAGTGGTTTAGCGGATTACGCCAGGTGTTTCGCCAACAGTTGGCGGATTTGGCTTTCGGGCTGGACGCCCATGAATTGATCGGCAATCTCCCCGTCCTTGAAGAAAATCACCGTGGGCAAGCTGCGGATGTTGTATTGCCGCGCCAGGTTGGCTTCTACATCGGTATCCACCTTGGCGACGGTGAATTTGCCCGCGTGTTCGGTGGCTAATTTATCCAGCACCGGCATCAACATGCGGCAGGGCGAGCACCAGGCCGCCCAAAAATCCACGAGCACCAGATGGTTCTTCGATGCTTGCACCACGTGTTCATTAAAATCCGCCTGCACGACGGGAAACATGTATTCGCTGGCCATAGGGGCAATCCTCGTGAGTTGAAATCGCTACGCATATTGCCCCTCAAAACCGCTATTTCAAAGTTGTGCCTGGGTCAGATCACAGGCGGCGCATCGGCATCCGCCGACGGCATCAGCCAACAACCATTGATCCGCCAGTCGCCCGACAACTGCTTCTCCATGGAATACACCGCGATTTGCACTTGGCCGCGCAAATCCGTCACCTCAACTCGCTGCATCGGCGCGCCGTGGGCAGTCACCAATTCGAGAAACCGCAGGGCCTTGGGCCGATACACCGGCGCATAGCCGCTTTTCACCATGGCCAAAAACTCCGTCGCATCGTCAAACCGCTCGCGAATGCCGGGGCTCGCGTAGGAAAACGCCATTTCCGCGTCGTCCTGCTGGAAGGCGGCGATTTGAGCCGTAATCACTTCTTGGATGGCTTGCTGGTCGGTTTCCGACGGCGATGCCCGAAGGCCAGCACTCAACGCGCTCAACGCGAACAGTGACAAGAGGAGAAAGGAGCGACGCATTTGTATAATTCCTGTGCAAGTTTTGTTGAGGTTATTGGTGCCAGTCCACGGGAAAAGATTCCTTTCGCCAGCGCAAAAAATTTTTATCTCCCAAGGGCTTACAGCCGTTTCTTGGTGGATTCGGCGCCTTGCGTAATCGCCTGGCCCGCTGCCCGCACGTCCTGGCCCATGCCGGCAATCGTGTTACAGCCGCCCAATGTCGTGACTGCGCCCAATGCCATTCCTAGCGCCATCGTCATCAACC
>DAIUCA010000155.1:5106-5667 GCA_036846405.1 Candidatus Competibacteraceae bacterium | reverse complement strand
GCAATTGGCGGTAATCGCCTTCGATTTTGTCCCGCTCCAGCCCGGTCAACCGTTGTAGCGAGAGTTCCAAAATCGCCTTGGTTTGGGCGTCGTAGAGCCAATAACCCGCTTCGGTGAGTCCCCGACCGGGTTCTAAATCCTTGGGCCGCGACTGCTCGGCGCCGGTGGCGCCCAGCAGCGTCGCCACCACGCCCGCTTGCCACGGGCGGCTGGTCAAGGCTTGGCGGGCGTCGGCGGGATTGGCCGCTTGGCGAATCAAGCCGATCATCTCATCCAGATTGGCCAGCGCCACGGCGAGACCTTCGAGCAGATGGGCTTTCTGGCGGGCGCGGGCGAGTTCAAACAGGGTGCGACGGGTGACGACTTCGCGGCGATGGCGCAAAAACGCTTCAAGCGCGACTTTGAGGGAAATCTGCTGGGGCAGACCGTCCACCAGGGCGACCATGTTGATGCTGAAAATGTTCTGCAACGGCGTCTGCTGATAGAGATGATTCAGCACCACGTCCGTCGATTCGCCCCGCTTGACTTCGATGTAAATCCGCAAGCCGTCTTTATCGGATT
>DAIUCA010000155.1:0-5096 GCA_036846405.1 Candidatus Competibacteraceae bacterium | reverse complement strand
AATGCCTTCGAGTTTCTTCTCTTTCACCAGCTCGGCGATTTTCTCGATGAGTCGCGCTTTGTTGGTCTGGTAGGGCAGCTCGGTGACGATGATCGCGCGGCTGCCGTCTTCCTCTTCCACATGGGTTTTGGCCCGCAAAATCAAGCGACCGCGACCGCTTTCGTAGGCTTGGCGAATGCCAGCGGCCCCGCTAATCGTCGCGCCGGTGGGAAAATCCGGCCCGGGCACGAACTGCATGAGTTCGCTCACCGTGAGGTCGGGATTGTCGAGAAGCGCCAAACAGGCGTTCAGAATCTCCGTCAGGTTGTGGGGCGGGATGTTGGTGGCCATGCCCACGGCGATGCCCTGGGCGCCGTTGATGAGCAGATTGGGCAGGCGGGTGGGAAACACCGACGGCTCGCGTTCCGATTCATCGTAGTTGGCGAGCATATCCACGGTGTCTTTTTCCAAATCCACCAGCAGTTCTTGGGCGATTTTGGCGAAGCGCACCTCGGTGTAACGCATGGCGGCGGCGGCGTCGCCGTCGATGCTGCCAAAGTTGCCTTGGCCGTCGATCAACGGGTAACGCATGGAAAAATGCTGGGCCATGCGCACGAGCGCGTCGTACACGGCGGTTTCCCCGTGGGGATGGTATTTACCGGTGGTGTCGCCGCAGACCCGCGCCGATTTCTTGAAGGGCTTGTTGTAATCCAGACCCAGTTGGGTCATGGCGTACAGCACCCGTCGGTGCACGGGTTTGAGGCCGTCGCGGACGTCCGGCAGAGCACGGCCGACAATCACGCTCATGGCGTAGCTCAAATACGACTGCTCCATTTCTGCTTCGAGACTGACGGGCAAAATTTCTTTCGCAAAATCGGCCATAAATTAAAACCAACCTCAATGGGCAAAAACGCCAAAAATTAAGCCGCGCATTATAGGCGGAATTAACTTTTTCCGTGCGGCTTGGGTCTATTTGAAAGTTTCCATCGATAAATCACCCAATGAGTCGCTCAATGGCTTTTACGAACGCCCGCCAATTACGGGCCAAATGGATTGGCGAACAGCTCGACCAGCGGTATCCCGGCACGCCCATTCCCTTGATTCATCAAGACCCCTTCACCCTGTTGGTGGCGGTGGTGCTGTCGGCCCAATGCACCGATGCCCGCGTGAATCAGGTCACCCCGGGGTTATTCGCCAAAGCCCCCGACGCGCCCGCCATGGCGGCACTCGATGAATTAACGATCTTGGAATTAATTAAAAGCTGCGGATTAGCGCCGAAAAAGGCAAAAGCGATTAAAGAATTATCCCGTTTAATTTGCACCGTGCATGGCGGCGCGGTGCCGCGCACATTAGCTGAATTAGAAGCGCTGCCTGGCGTGGGTCATAAAACTGCGTCAGTCATGCTGGTGCAGGCGTTCGACACCCCGGCTTTTCCCGTGGATACCCACATTCACCGCCTGGCGACCCGCTGGGGCCTGTCGAGTGGCAAAAATGTGGTGCAGACCGAGACTGATCTGAAGGCGCTGTATCCCGCCGCCGACTGGGGACGCCGCCATCTGCAATTCATCTATTTTGGCCGCGAACATTGCAAAGCGCGGGGCCATGTGGTCGCCGACTGTCCCCTCTGTGGCGTGTTGGCGAAAACCCCCGATAACGCGGAGAAAATTTCATGAAATCAACAGTTTCAAACGCAAGAGGAGCAGCATGATGGCGCCTATCAAATCCATCGTCGGCTTGGTGATGCGGCAAATACTGGTGGGCATCGGCGGCGAGGCGGTGCAGCCCCTGGCGGATGCGCTCAAACCCTTCTGCGAAGACGGCAGCGAGGCGCTGCCCCAGGCCATCCGCGAGGCCCAAGACTTGAGCTGGCTGACCCTGGAGTTGGCGTTGGTGGAGGAATCGCCGAAAACCGTGCCGCTGATTCAACGGTTTGCCCTGCGACCCCAGGTGAAAAATCTCGCCGATCTGCTCAAACAACAGCTGGATAGCGACCTGCGGCGGGCGGCGGGCCGCGAGTTGCAGTTGGCGCGACAGCAGCAATTTATTCCGGGCGCGGCGCTCACCGGCGCCGATTTATCGGTGGCGACGGCCCAATGGCAGCGGTTGAATGACCCCCATCGCCTGCTCATCGAGACGCGCCAAGCCCTTATCCAGACCACGGCAACCTGGGAGGGCCGCTATCCGCAACTTGCGCAGCTGCTGAATCAGACCGTGTTCGCGGACACGCCCCTGTTTGTGGCCCTGTTTACGAGCTATTTCCGCCAAGCCGTCGCCCATAACAAAGATCTGGCGGCGGCCCTGGAGCACGACCGTTTGACATTGCTCACAGAGCGTCTGGAAAGCCAATTCGGCGGTCTATTCGACGAAATCCGCGAACAACAGACCGCCTTGTTGGGCGCGTTGGGCGAGTTGCACGGGCTGATGACCCAGGTGGATCAGCATGTGACCACCATCAAAGACGAGGTGCAGCAGATGCGCGTCCAGATGAACCAGCTGTTGGCGCTGCTCCATGCGGACCGTGGCCCGATCAATCCCCAGTTGAGCCACGCCCTGTCGGTGGGCGGCCAAACCGGCGCGATCAAGAAATTATTCAACGAATATCAACAGTTGAGCGAAGAAGACCGCAATCAACCCCTGTTGCTGGATGGTCTGGGACGGCTGTTGATGGGGGTGGGCGATGCGAAGAATGCGGCGATTGCGTTTGGCAAGACGGCGCGGCGGTTGGCCGATCAGAAGGCGGTGGCGGAAAGTCGGTACAACGAGTTCCGCGCGTTGCTCGAACAGCGCCAGTGGGACAATGCCAAAACCGCCTTAGAACTCGCCATTCAGGGCGATCCACGCCGCTTTGCGCCCTTTGATTTGCAGAAATACCAGCTCGAACAGATTCTCGGCGCCGGCGGTTTTGGGGTGGTGTATCGCTGCATCCATCGCCATTTGCAGCGGCCGGTGGCGATTAAGTCCCTGTACGCGGACAGTCTCACGCGGGCGCCGCAAGATGTGTTTAGCGAGGGGCGGCTGCTCGCCAGCCTCGACCATCCGGCCATCGTGGAAATCACCGACTGCGGTTTTGCCGACGCCAGCGGCAGTCAACGACCCTATCTGGTGATGAAGTGGTTCGATGGCCAGCCCCTGGAGGATTATCTGAAGGGCCTGGGCCGACGGTTTACGCCGGAAGAAACCGTGACCTTGGCCCGCAGCATCGCCGAGGGGATGGCGGCGGCCCACAGCGCCGGGGTGCTCCACCGAGATTTGAAGCCAGAAAACCTGCTGGTGCGGCGGCTCGACACGGGATTTGCCTTAAAAATCATCGACTTCGGCTTGGGCGTGCGGCTGCACCCCCAGCAAATCAGCCGCGTTACCAGCAAAGTGGATCGCAGCCAATATGGCCTGTCGATTGCC
Organism: Candidatus Competibacteraceae bacterium; assembly: GCA_036846405.1. Taxonomy (GTDB): domain Bacteria; phylum Pseudomonadota; class Gammaproteobacteria; order Competibacterales; family Competibacteraceae; genus DAIUCA01. The sequence goes on along the minus strand of DAIUCA010000155.1, from coordinate 1,718 downwards.
GGCACCATGCGTTACGCACCGCCCGAACAGCTGGGCGAACTCAATGCGCCGTTGTCGCCCGCATCCGACATTTACGCGTTCGGCAAAACCCTGTGCTTTGTGTTGCTGGGGACCACGCGTCCCACCATGCGCCATTGGCGGGAGCTGGGCGACGCGGGCGCCCACAGGCTGGCGGATTTGATCGGCAAATGTATTGAGGACGCCCCCCATGAGCGGCCCCAATCCTTCGCCGAGGTGCAAAAGGGGCTACAGGGCAACCCCCTCGACGCGGGCGTGACCTCCGGCAAAGCCTTTGTGAAACCGCCGATTGCGTCGTCGCGCCCGCCGCTTGCGGTGGCGGAACAACCCAGCGCGTCGGTCACCAACATTTGGGATTTAGCCAAGCTGCTGGACGAGGAAAAGATGTTGATTCAATTGGAAAATTTCGGCGAATCCCTGACCCGCTGGCTGCGGGAGTTAATCTCGAAGGACAGCTTGAGTCGCTGGCGATTTTTTGCCGACCGCGCCGAACCCAATCCGATTGCTCAGATGCTGTTGGGGCTGTGTTACGAACTGGGTGTGGGCATGGCGCCAGACGAGATTAAAGCGCGGAGTTATTACCAAAAAGCCGCGAAAAAACACGCACCGAGCCAATATCGGTTGGGCTGTTTAGAAGAGGCGGCGGGGGATTTGGCGGCGGCGGAATCCTGGTTTCGCCAGGCGGCGGCCCAGCAGTACGCCCCGGCCCAGTTCAAGCTGGGGGAGCTGGTGGAAAACAACGGCGATGAGACCGCCGCGTTGGCCCATTACCAGGCGGCAGCGGATCAAGACCATCTGTTCGCCCAGTTCACCTTGGGGTCGCTTTGTCGGTTGTTGGGGAAATCCCAGGACGCCATCCAGTGGTATCGGCGGGCGGCGGATCACGGCCATGTGGATTCCATGTACCAACTGGGGCTGTTGTTGAAGGTCACCGAGCCGTTGCAGGCGGCGGTGTATTTGCGAAAAGCCAGCGAACAACAGCATGCCAACGCGCAATTTCAGATGGGGCAGTTGCACACCTACGGTTTGGGGGTGAAACAAAGCGATCTGGATGCCGCCCGGTATTACCGACAGGCAGCGGAGCTCGGCCATCCCCGCGCCCAGCTTGAGCTTGCCAAAATGGAGTATTTCGGAACCGGCATCGCCATGAACCGAGCCGCCGCGCGGGAGCGTTTGCAGCGATTAGCGACCAAAGGCGATGCCGATGCCCAGATGCTCTTAAAGGAATTGCCCCTCTCGTGAATGCTGCTGTTTCTCCTGCCATCGCCCAAGCGATCCACGCCCACGACCGCCATGGGGCGCTGAATGCCTATTTCCACTGGACCACGCCGCAATTGCCGCCGTTGCCCGCGAAGACGGTGCCGCTGCCGCCGCTCCACGACTGGCCGGTGGCCATCAAAGACCATTTTGGCGTGACCGGCTGGCCCACCTACGCCGGCACCTGTCAGCGGCTACCGGCCCCGTGGGAAGTGGACGGCCCAGTGATTGCCAAGCTGCGGGACTGTGGCGCGGTGCTCATGGGGAAAACCATCGCCGTGGAACTGGCGTTTGGCGGTTTGGGGGTGAATCGCCACTGGGGCAGCCCCCGCAATCCGTGGGACGCCAAGGTTCATCGCGTGGCGGGCGGTTCCACGAGCGGCGGTGGCGTGAGCTTGTGGGAAGGTTCGGCGCGGCTGGCTTTGGGCACGGATACCGGCGGG
>DAIUCA010000154.1:0-5720 GCA_036846405.1 Candidatus Competibacteraceae bacterium | reverse complement strand
CGAAGCGTTGGAAGATGTCCGCGCCACCTTGAAGGGAGTGCGCCAAATCGCCGAATCACCCCAGTTGTTGGCCATTTTGGCCGACGCGCAGGGCGTGGTCGCCGAAACCCGCCGTGCCGTTCCCGCCGTGAGCGAGCAACTCCAAACGGTGCTCCGAGAAACCACGCTCACGCTCACCACCACGCGGGCGGCAGTGACCCAGGCCACGGCCCTGTTGCCAACGCTCCAAACGACGCTGCAACGGTACGAACAGCTCGGCGCCTCATTGCAGACCGACACCCGCGCCACGCTCAACGCGCTCAGACCTGTACTCGTGCGCAGCCAGGGCCTGGTGACGCAACTGGATCGGGCCGTCGCCACCGCCCACCAGCGGTTGCAACAGCTCGACGGCGTACTCAACGACGGCCAACGGCTCCTACAGCGCAGTCAACAGCTGTTCGCCAGCGACGGCAGCTTGGGTTACAGCCTGCCCCGCGCCCTGCGCGATCTCAGCGCCATGGCGACGTCGCTTAAAAATCTCGCCGATTTGCTGGAACAACAGCCCGCCGTGCTGCTGCGCGGCCGGGGAGGTGGCTCATGAACCCCGTGATTCGCGCCGTCGTCCTGGTGGCGGCGGTCTTCGCGGGGGGCTGTGCCACGGCGCCACCGCGCTTTTTCTTGCTCACCGCGCCCCCATCGACAGCGACTGCGCCCTCGGCAGTCGAACCGACGACGACCACCCTGGGCGTCGGCCCGATTGAGTTGGCGGGTCATTTGGCGCGGCCCCAACTGCTGCGGCGGGGGGGGGCGGAACTGGTAGTCGACGACCAACAGCGCTGGGGCGCGCCCCTCGACGATCAACTCAGCCGCCTGTTGGTGGCGCAACTCCAGGCGCAACAGCCTCAAGCGACCGTGCTGGCGTTCCCATGGGCCGACGACGCGCCGCCCCAATGGCGATGGCGGTTGACCGTGGATCGCTGTGAAGTGGTGGACGGCGACGCGGTGTTTGCCGGCCAATGGCATCTGCGCGGCCCTCAAGGCGACGCGGTGGTGGCCTCTGCCCCGTTTGCGTATCGCCAAGCCGTCGCCGATGCCAAGGACGGGACGACGATTGCCCAGGTGTTGGGCGGTTTGGTCGCGCAGTTGGCGACCACCTGGGCGTTGCCGTCGCCGTGAAGCAGTGGGATTAGATCAAACCGTCGCGCAGGCGATGGGCCCAAGCGGCCAGGTCTTCACCGGGTTTACCGAGCAACAACAGCCGCCCGTCGCCAAAGGGTTGGAGTACACCCGCGAAGCCCTGGGGGGTCGCGTCGGTAGCACGCGACAGGGGCACCTGGGGAAACAGCAGCGCAATCACCGGGCCGTGGTCGCCATCGAAGCGCAAATACACGCCCTGAGACTGCGCGACGGTGACTGGCTCCCAATCTCGAATGTGGGCAGCGAGTCGCGGCAAAATCTGCCAACCCGCCAGGAGCGCCGGTGTCCCGACGAACGGGGCCGGAGGCGGCGTCATCGCCCGTTGAGACGCCATCTGCCAGGCGCGCGCTTGCCAATCCCGTTCCTGGTAATGGCGCTGCGCTATCCACACCCCGACCATCAACAGCAGCGACAACGCGACTAACCCCAGCCAACGCCCGGAATACCGCCAACGGCGCCGACGGGGTGCCGTGTTTTGGACGATATGAGCGGCGAATTGGGGCGGCGGCTCGACGGCGAGGGCCGCGGCGAGCTGCACGTCGAGCTGTTCTAGGCGGCGCACCTCCCGCAGACAGTCCGGGCACCAGCGTTTGTGACGCAGAAACTGCGGGTCGCGCTCGTGGGGATTCACCAACAGCCGTCGGCGAAATTCGAAGCAATTCAACGGGTTTCTCCCTGGCGCACAAAGGACGATGTCTGGCTGAGCCAATCCCGCAGCCACCGCCGGCTGTGGGTGAGCCGTTGGGTCACCGTGGCGAGGGGCTGGTCGGTGAGTTGGGCGATTTCTTGGGGCAAAAAGCCGCCGAGCATCTGCAACACCAACAGTTCGCGGTACCCCAGGGGAAACAGCCGCAACACGGTTTGAAAGGCGGCCAGGTCGCTGGCGAATCGGGGCGGTATGGGCGGCAATACTGGCGGCGGCAGCCCCCCGATGACCGCGAGGGTTTTTAAGGCGTCGCAGCGCACCTGGCTAAACAGCCAGAAGCGGGCGTCTTGGCGGTCGTGGAACTGGTGATAGCAATCGGTCGCCCGCGCAAAGGTGTCCTGCACCAGCACTTCGGCGAAGGCGCGGTCCTGGCACAGCCAGTAGCCGTAGCAAAACAGGTCGTGGGCGAAGGCGTGAACCAGGTTTTCGTAGTGGATGGGGGGATGATCCATGGGTTTGGAAAGCCATTGGCGAAGCAGGAGCGGGGTCATGACGATGGCGACGCGGTAACGGGAAACACCGCGCGGAAACCCGCCGCGATGAGGATTCCTAAAAGGTAGAGCACACCGCCAATCAACAGCGCCAGGAGCCAATTGGCAAAGCCATAAACGAAAGTTGCCAGAACACAGTGGAGCATCTGGGGGGGGGATGCGGGTATCAAGACGGAGACATAGCCGACGACCAAACCGCCGAGGAAGAGCTGGGGCGAGAGTAGCGGTTGGCTTGCAGCCCACAACAGGGCCCCGATGGTCAAAGCGCGGGTGAGCCCCTGGGGGGCGTATCCCATGGCGGCATACAGCAGCGGCAACAACAGGCCCAGGCCGAAAAATGCCCCCAACCAGCTGTAATTGGGATAAATCGCCACCACAAATACCCACGGCACGGGCTGATTGATGGCGGCAAGCCAAAGCATCGTCCGACCGCGGCGGTGGGAAAACGACGAAGAAGACGGCATTACTCAAGCTCCAGGGTGCGTTGAATGTCGGCGAGATCGCGGGGCGCCATGAGGGTGGGCAGTTCGCTGAGCGACGTGAGTTGGAGATCGTCCAGCAATCGCCGCGTGGTGCTGTAGAGGGCAGGACGACCGGGACTATCCCGATGGCCAATCACGCGAATCCATTCCCGCTCCAGCAGCGTCCGCAAAATCGCCGTGTTTACGCTGACGCCGCGCACGGCCTCAATGTCACCCCGCGTCACCGGCTGGCGGTAGGCGATGATGGCGAGGGTTTCGAGCACCGCCCGGGAATACCGCCCCGGCTTTTCTTCCGCTAACCGCACGATCCACGGGGCAAACCGCGCGGGGGTTTGTAGCCGATAACCGCTACTGACCTCCACGAGTTCGAGGCCGCGCTCCACATAATCGCCCTGCAACGCGGCGAGGGCCGCCTGAATCTCGTTTGCCGTGGCGGGCGGCGCGAGCAGCTCGGTCAAGCGGGCGAGGGATAGCGGCTCACCGGCCGCCAGCAACAGGGCTTCAATTACGGATTTTAACGGCGGGTTCACGGTGGGGAATCGACAGCAGGCTCGTTGGGCAGTCTACGGCGGAGATACATCGCCGCCAGAGGACGGTGTTGCATGAGTTCGATGACCTGTTCCCGCGTCAGCTCCAGCGCCGCCAAAAAGGTCACGACAAATCCCAATCCGCCCTCGTCTGCCTCCAGCAGATCGGTGAACAGGGTGAATTCATTCGCGTGCAGCCGCCCGAGGAGTTCCACCATCCGTTGGCGCACGGTGATTGGTTCGCGGCGAATGGCGTGTTGGGTGACCAGAGCTTGCCGCGCCATCACCTGGCGAAACGCCGTCGCCACATCGTCCACCGTGACGACCGGCGGCGGGCGCCAAGCCCGGGTGTTGCTAAAGGCTTGGGCGATGAACACATCTCGGTCGAGTCACGGCAGGGCATCTAATTCCTCGGCGGCGTGTTTGATGCGTTCGTATTCCTGCAATCGCCGAATCAACTCGGCCCGTGGATCCTCCCCCGACTCGTCCGGCGTCGCGGCAGGCGGTTGGGGCAGCAACAGTCGAGATTTGATCTCCGCCAGCCAGGCCGCCATCACCAAATATTCCGCCGCCAACTCCCACCGCAGGGCGTCCATCAGCCGCAGATAGTCCAAATACTGGCGGGTGATGTCGGCAATCGGCAGATCGAGAATGTCGAGATTTTGCTTGCGAATCAGATACAGCAGCAGATCGAGCGGCCCTTCAAACTGGGTGAGCAGAATCGCGAGGGCATCCGGCGGAATGTAGAGATCCGACGGCAATCTTGTGAGCACTTCGCCGCCCACCCGAATGAGCGGAAGCTCGGCGTCCGAAAATAGGCTCGTCGTCAACGGATCAGTCTCCCCCGGGTCGTCATGCCGCCCGACCGAGACGTGCGCGGTCTCGGTTGCGTTCATTTTTTCTCGTGTTCACTCGCTTAGGAGCGATGCCATGCCCACCGATACCCACCCTCCGCTGGCCACTTCCCCCCATCCCGTTCCGCGAACTGCCCTGGGCGGCCTGGCGTTTTACGGTCTACAACTCACTTTGCGTACAGAAAAGCCTTTGAAAGACCATTTTCACGGCAACGTCCTGCGGGGCTGGCTCGGCCAAAGTCTGCTCAACGCCGTGAATTGTCCCTATCCGGAACCCCGCTGTCTCGACTGCAAATGCCGTCATGACTGCGCCTTTCCCCAAGTTTTCAAACCCGAATTGCTCCAGGAATCGCGGCTGCCGCCGTTTCTCATTCACCGCTGGCAACGCCATGAAGCCGATGCTCACCGCTTGACCGTCACGGTGATTGTGCTGGCAACGGCCTTGCCCCACCTGCTCACCTGGCTGTTGGCGCTTCACGGGGCAGCGGGCAAACAACCCCTGGGTGAGGCGGGCGCCGTGTCGTTGATCCAAGCGGTGGATTTGGGCAGCGAGACCGTGTTGCTGGACGCGACCGCCGCCACGCCTTTACCGGCCCGCTTTGCGTGGCAGCCCCTGGCGTTGCGTTATCCGCCCCGTTTGGTGGGCGACGCGACCCTGACCATTCGCATTGTTGATCTGTTCGCCAGCAAGCATTCCACCGCCGATGACCTATTCGGCCTCGCCCTGCGCACGCGGCTCCAACGCCTCATTAAGGATTACGGCGACGGCACGCGCTTGGATTACGCCGCGCCCTTATGGCGGGTTCGCCGAAACGGGCTGCGACTCGCCGTAAAGCCCCTCGACGACCGTCGCTCGGTGCGCGGCTGGCGGGGCGAACTCGTCATCGACCAGCTCACCCCCCTGGGCCGCGACCTCCTAGCGCTGGGCTATTACCTCCACGTGGGGGCGCAAACGAGCTGTGGTTTGGGCGGTTTTACCTGGCGCATCGACACCAAAAAATAGGGCCGTCGTCGCCGATTTTTCCCCCACGTTTCCCTCCCATTGGTCGGCGGCCCGAAGCAGTCTCCTCCTGGGCTTTTCACTGGAGGGGCGAATATGTGGCCATTTTCACGACCATCGTCGAACTGTTTGGAACGGGCGCTTTCGCCGGCAGCGCTCAATCACGCCTGGCTCACCATCGAGAAAGATCGGGGCTGCTGGGTGCGGGGCGTGCCGCTCGCCCAAGTCAAACGCGACATCGTGCGACACCTGGGCGACTTGGCCGACGATGTGCGCCACGGTCGCTACCGCCCGGATCCCATGGCCTGTCACGAGATTCCGAAGGCTGACGGCGGCAAACGGCTCATTAGCGTGTCCACCTTGCGAGATCGGGTGTTGCAGCGGGCCGTGATGGCCGTACTCGAACCCCTGGGGGAAGCGATTTTCTCCGATATAGCCTATCCAAACAATTTTGATTGTTCTAAGAGGAGCTGATCGATATTGC
>DAIUCA010000153.1:0-5805 GCA_036846405.1 Candidatus Competibacteraceae bacterium | reverse complement strand
AGGGCCTTGCAGGCCTGGGCGCCGGAATAATCGAACTCGCAGGCCTGGCCGATGATGATCGGGCCGGCGCCGATGATGAGGATGCTCTGTAAATCAGTGCGTTTTGGCATGAATAAGCTCGTTTAGGATTGCGTGGCGGCGCGATGGGCCGTCATCAGCGCGGCGAACTGCTGGAAGAGGGGGCCAATGTCGTGGGGGCCGGGGCTGGCTTCGGGATGGCCTTGGAAGCTGAAGGCCGGCGCGTCGGTGCGGCGAATGCCCTGGAGCGAGCCGTCGAATAGAGATCGGTGGGTCGCTTCCAGACAGGGGGGGAGCGTGGTCTCATCCACGGAAAATCCATGGTTTTGGCTCGTGATGAACACCCGTTGGGTGGTCAAGTCCTGCACTGGATGATTCGCTCCGTGGTGGCCGAACTTCATTTTTACGGTCTTCGCGCCGCTCGCGAGGCCCAAAATCTGATGACCCAAACAGATGCCGAACAGAGGCAATCGAGCGTCGATGAAGGCGCGAGTGGCCTGGATCGCGTAATGACAGGGTTCTGGATCGCCCGGGCCGTTGGAGAGAAACACCCCATCGGGCTGCATCTGCATCACCGTCTCCGGAGGCGTGTCGGCGGGCACGACCGTAAGTCGGCAACCCACATCAGCCAGCATCCGCAAAATGTTGCGTTTGATGCCGAAGTCATAGGCGACCACATGAAAATTGGGCTGCTGAATGGTGGAAAAATGATTCGTCGCTAATGACCAAGTGCCTTGTTGCCAATCGTAATTCGCTTTTGTGGAAACGGGCTTGGCTAAATCTAATCCGGCCATTTTCTCGGCCTGTTGAGCGGCTAATACGGCAGCCCGTTCGTCAATTCCATCACCGGCCATTAAACAGCCATTTTGAGCGCCGGTACTGCGCAAATGGCGGGTTAATTGGCGGGTGTCGATTTGGCTAATGGCGACGATTTGGTGCGCCTGCAAATAGGCATCGAGGGGCTGTTCGCTGCGCCAATTGCTCAGCCGTCGGGGCAAATCGCGAATGATTAAGCCGCTCGCATACACGCGGGCCGACTCCGCATCCCCTGCATTGGTGCCGACGTTGCCCACGTGGGGATAGGTCAGGGTGACGAGTTGGCGATAATAAGAGGGGTCGGTGAGGATTTCTTGGTAACCGGTCATGGCGGTGTTAAACACCACTTCACCGGTAATTTGGCCGCTAATCCCAATGGCTTGACCTCGAAATAACGAGCCATCGGCAAGGGCTAATAAGGCAGGCATTTGCAATGGGGTTCCCCTTGATAAATTGACGGCGAAAATCTCGGGAGATTTTCGCCGCGAAATCGCTGAATGAAACGGCTAATACTTAACGTAATTGCGGGGCGTAATCGGGCGCGACAATCGCAGCTCAAAAAGACTAAAGGGGGGGTCATCGCTTTGTCCATGGCAACTCGCTGCAACGCAACAAGCCCGTGGAAGCGGGGAGTGGATACGCAGTGTGTTCCCCGATGAACCAAGTGATAGAGTCCGCCGCCCGTTGTGGGCCAGTCGCTGTTTAGAAGTTCCTTAATTCATCCACTAATAAATAAGAAGAGTCGTCATGTCGCAAGATCCAGCTGCTGCTGCCTATGTCGAGCGCATTCGCAGCAACCCGAAATATCAAGAACTCGTCGCTAAGCGCACCGGCTTTGCCCTCACCCTCTCGATCATCATGTTGGTGATCTACTACGGCTTCGTGCTGGTGGTGGCGTTTGCGCCCTGGATTCTCGCTATCAAGGTTTATGGGCCGATCTCTTTAGGCATTCCCGTGGGCGTAATCATCATTCTGAGCGCCTTTGTACTGACCGGGATTTACACCTTCCGCGCCAACGGCGAGTTCGACGAACTCACCCGCCAAATCAAGCAACAACAATAATTTTCGATGCCACCGATGAGAGCTAACTTCATGAATTCACAGCGGTTTTCGCTTTTCCTGTTCACGGCAATTGCGTTGGTGATGACGGGCGTGGTTTACGCCGCCGGCGCCATCGAAGGCGAGGTGCAAAAGCAGGGCGTGAATGTCACCGCCATCGTGATGTTCTTGATTTTTGTGGTCGCCACCCTGGGCATTACCTACTGGGCGGCCATGCAAACCCGTACCACTAAAGACTTCTACACGGCGGGCGGCGGCATCACGGGCTTTCAGAACGGCCTGGCCATCGCCGGCGATTACATGTCGGCGGCCTCCTTCCTGGGGATTTCCGCCCTCGTCTACGCCAGCGGCTACGACGGTTTGATCTATTCCATCGGCTTCCTCGTGGGCTGGCCGGTGATTCTGTTCCTCGTGGCCGAACGCCTGCGCAACCTGGGCAAATACACCTTCGCCGATGTGGCGTCCTACCGCCTGGGCCAAACCCCCATCCGCACCCTGTCGGCCTTTGGCTCGTTGTCGGTGGTGGCGTTGTATCTGATCGCCCAAATGGTCGGCGCCGGTAAACTCATCCAGATTCTCTTCGGCCTCGACTACGCCCTCGCCGTGATTCTGGTGGGCATTCTGATGATTCTGTATGTCACCTTCGGCGGCATGTTGGCCACCACCTGGGTGCAGATCATCAAAGCCGTGTTGCTGCTGTCCGGCGCCACCTTCATGGCCGCCGGCGCCCTCATGGCCTCGGGCTTCGATTTGGTCGCATTCTTCACCCAAGCCATTGCCATCCATCCCAAAGGCGACGCGATTATGGCTCCCGGTGCCTTGGTCACCAGTCCCTACGACGCCGTCTCTCTCGGCATCGCCCTGATGTTCGGCACCGCCGGTCTGCCCCACATTCTCATGCGCTTCTTCACCGTCGCCGATGCCAAAGAAGCCCGTAAATCCGTGTTCTACGCCACCGGCTTCATCGGCTACTTCTACATTTTGACCTTCATCATCGGCTTTGGCGCCGTGCTGTTGCTGACCCAAAACCCCCAGTACTTCGTGGGCGGTGACATCACCAAGGGCCTCGAGGGGGGCAACAACATGGCCGCCATTCACCTGGCCCACGCCGTGGGCGGCGACCTCTTCTTGGGCTTTATCTCCGCCGTGGCCTTCGCCACCATCCTCGCCGTGGTCTCCGGCCTCGCCCTCGCCGGCGCCTCCGCCGTGTCCCACGACCTCTATGCCAGCGTCTTCATGGGCGGTAAGTCCAACGAGCGCACCGAAATGATGATTTCTAAAATCGCCACCGTGGTCATGGGGGTCCTCGCCATCATCCTCGGCATCCTCTTCGAGAAGCAGAACATCGCCTTCATGGTGGGCCTCGCCTTCGCCATCGCCGCCAGCGCCAATTTCCCGGTGCTGTTTATGTCCATGTTCTGGTCCGGCCTCACCACCATGGGCGCGTTCCTCGGCGGTCTCCTCGGCCTCATTACCTCCGTCGCCCTGGTGGTGTTGAGCAAAACCGTGTGGGTCGACGTCCTCGGTAACGAAGCGCCTATCTTCTTCTCCACCCACCCGGCGTTGATTTCCGTGACCGTGGCGTTCGTCGGCATTTACGTCTTCTCGCTCCTCGATAACTCGGAACGCGCTAAGAAAGACCGCGCCGCCTTCGCCGCCCAAGACGTCCGTTGCCAGACCGGCATCGGTGCCGAAGGCGCCGTCAGCCACTAACCCCCTCTCGATCCCGCGACGACCCGTACCCCCGGGCGTCGCCCCAAAAGCCGCCTGCGGGCGGCTTTTTTTGTGCCGACCTCAAGAAACTAGACTTACAAGTCTAGTTGTCTTACTTGTTGCGTTACTGAACTCGCAAGTCTGGTAAATGGTGATGGGTATGAAGCGACAAAAACCGAGATTTTTCAAACAGTTATCCCTTGGCGCGATGGTCGTGCTGGCGGTGGGTTGTGTGGCCCAAAGCGATGAACCCCCCAGTGCGGTTTCCCTGCCGGTGGTGGCGGCGGTGACCCTCGTGGCGGCCGACCACTACCCCCTGTCGCGACGGCTGACCGGCGTGATGCAGGCCCGCCAACGCACCGAGTTGGGCTTTGAGCTGGGGGGCAAATTGGCCCAATTGACTGTCGATGTGGGCGACCGCGTGGTGGCAAATCAGCCCCTAGCCACCCTCGATACGGCGTTGCTGATCCGCCAGCAGGAGCGGCTCACCGCCCAAACCGCCGCCGTCGATGCGCGGCTGGCGTTCGTGAACGCTACCCTGCGACGCCGGCAAAACCTGGCGGGCAACGGCTTCAGCTCGGCCCAAGAACTCGACGATTTGGAAGGCCAAGCTGCTGACCTCCAGGCCCAGCGGGCGCAAATCGCCGCCGACGCTGCCGCCGTGCGCACGCAAATCGACAAAGCCACCCTGCGCGCGCCGTTTGCGGGGGTGATCGCCGCCCGTTACCAGGACACCGGCGCGGTCATCGCCAGCGGCACGCCGATTTTGCGCCTCCTCGAGGCCGATCACTGGGAAGCCCGCGTGGGCTTGCCCCCCGCCCTCCAGCATGAACTCGCCGTCGGCGACGCCGTGGCGCTGCAATGGCGCGGGCAACCGCTCACCGGGCGTGTCACCACCCTGGAACGGGAACTCGATCCCCGCACGCGCACCGTCACCGCGCGCATCGCCCTGCCCGCCACGCCCTTCGCCTTCGTCCACGGGGACCTGATCAACCTCATGGTGCACGTGACCGTGGCCGAAGCGGGATTTTGGCTGCCGCTGACGGCACTCACCGACGGCGGACGGGGCCAATGGCGGGTGTTGGTGCTTGCGCCGACCGCCGATGACCCCACCCGCGCCCAGCTCGAACCCCGAGATGTGGTGTTGATCCACGCTACCGGCGACCGCGCTTTTGTGCGCGGAGCCTTGGCGGCGGGGGAATCGGTGTTGGCCCAGGGGGTTCACAAGTTCGCCGCGCGGCAAACCGTGCGCATGGCGTCGGCAACTGCCGTCGTCGCCGCCCATCAGCCCGTTCCGGTCCAGCCATGAGCGCGTTTTTGCACAACGGCCGACTCCTTGCCGTCGCCATCGCCCTCATCATCGCCGCCACATTGGCCGCGCTGCAGGCATTGCCCCGAGCGGAAGACCCGCGCATCTCCAATCGCAACGCCCTCGTGCTCGCGCCCCTGCCCGGCGCGACCGCCGAGCGAGTGGAAGCCCTCATCGCCGAGCCCCTGGAACAGGCCCTGCGCCGACTGCCCGAGCTGAAAACCCTGCTGGTGACCGTGAGCCCGGGGCTGGCGGTGTTCACCTTGGAGCTGAAAGACGCCGTCACCGACACCGCCCCCGTGTGGAGCAAGGCGCGGGATTACCTGGCGGATGCGCTGCCCCAATTGCCCGCCGACGCGCCCACCCCCACCTTCGACGACACCCGCGGCTATGCCTACACCCGCATTTGGGCGCTCTCGTGGACTGGCCCCGGCGCGGTGGATTTCAACGCCCTCCAGCGCCACAGCGCCGAGATTCAAAGCCAACTGCGCCAGGTGAGCGGCACGGATGTGGTGGATCGGGACGGCGTGCCCGCCGAAGAGATGCGCGTCACCGTGGATTCGGCTTTGGCGGCGTCCTTGGGCCTGTCGTTGGCCGACGTGGCGGCGGCCCTGCGCCAAGCGGATGCCAAAACCGCCGCCGGGGGACTGCGGGGCGAGTCGCGGAATTGGTCACTGATCGTCGAAGGCGCGTTGGACACGGTGGCCCGCCTGGAGACCTTGCCCATTACCACGGTGAACGGCGCGGTGTTGCGGGTGGGCGATGTGGCCACCGTAAGCCGCACCGTCGCCGATCCCCCCACGACCCTCGGCCTTGCGGCGGGACAACCGTTGGTGTTCATCAGCGCCCGCCTGCTGCCGACTGTGCGCGTGGATCAATGGAGCGCCGCC
>DAIUCA010000152.1:5593-5819 GCA_036846405.1 Candidatus Competibacteraceae bacterium | reverse complement strand
ATGGGGATCGTCCGCCGCCAGGTACGGCGGGTTGCTGGCGATGAAATCCAGCCGTCGCGGCGGCAAGGGCGCACAGAGATCGCCGGGCAACAACACGATGCGGTTGTGCAGTCCGTGGGCGCGCACGTTGTGTTGGGCGACAGCGAGGGCGGCCGCACTAAGGTCCGTCGCATACAGCCGCAAGCGGGGCCGTGCCACCGCGAGGGCAAGGGCAATCGCGCCGCTG
>DAIUCA010000152.1:0-5583 GCA_036846405.1 Candidatus Competibacteraceae bacterium | reverse complement strand
CGGTCGTCGCCGACGAGGGCTGCCGCGCATTCCACCAATAACTCGGTGTCGGGGCGCGGAATGAGCACGGCTGGCGTCACCCGCAATGTGAGCGACCAAAAGCCTTGGGATTCCACGAGATACGCGACCGGCTGTCCCGCCGCCCGTGCTGCGATGTGCTGGCGAAATTGGGCTGTCGCCGTCGCCGATGCCTGCTGTTCCGGATGGGTGAGCAACTGGCTCCGCGACACCTGCAAGGCGTGGCATAGGAGCCAATCCGCATCGCGAATCCCGTCGGGTAACGCGGCGAGCTGTTGTCGGCCCCAGCGCCGCAGGTCATCCCAGGTCGGCGTGGAGGTATTCGGTAAATCTTCCATTAAAACAAACAGTTACGACGCCAAGGCGGCGAGTTGATCCGCTTGGTACTCCTGCAACAGCGGGTCGAGGACGAGATCGAGCTGGCCGAGCATCACCTCCGGCAACCGATAAATCGTGAGGTTGACCCGATGATCGGTGATGCGGCCCTGGGGGTAGTTGTAGGTGCGGATGCGTTCAGAACGGTCGCCGCTGCCCACTTGGAGCCGCCGATTTTCCGCCTGGGCCTTTTCCTGAGCCGATCGCGCGACAGACAACAGCTTGGCTTGCAGCAAACTCATGGCGCGGGAACGGTTTTTGTGCTGGGAACGCTCATCTTGGCATTCCACCACAATGCCGGAGGGCAGGTGGGTCAGGCGAATCGCCGAATCGGTTTTGTTCACGTGCTGACCGCCGGCGCCGGAGGAACGGAAGGTATCCACGCGCAAATCGGCGGGATTGATCTCGATTTCTTCCACCGCATCCAGCTCCGGCAAAATGGCGACGGTGGCGGCGGAGGTGTGGACGCGGCCTTGGGTTTCCGTGTCGGGGACGCGCTGAACCCGATGGGCGCCGGATTCAAACTTAAAGCGCGAATAGGCCCCGCGACCGACGATCCGCGCCACGATTTCCCGATAGCCCCCGTGCTCGCCGGCGTTTTCGCCGATGATTTCCACCTGCCAGCCACGGATGTCGGCATAGCGGCTGTACATGCGAAACAGGTCGCCGGCAAAGATCGCCGCCTCGTCGCCGCCGGTACCGGCGCGGATTTCCAAGAATAGGTTGCTGTTGTCGTGGGGATCGCTCGGGATCAAATGGAGCATCAATTCGCTTTCGAGCTGGGCCAGTTCTTCGCGCACGGCTTTAACTTCGTCTTCCGCTAATTCGCGCATCTCTAAATCGGCGCCTTGGGCCATCTCTTGGGCGGCGGCGAGTTCGCTTTCTTTGCCGCAATACTGCTGAAAACAGGCCGCTAACGGCGCCAATTGGGCATATTCCTGAGATAAATCGCGGAAACGGTTTTGGTCGTTAATCACCGACGGCTCGGCGAGAAGGGCGCTCAATTCTTCGTGATGGGCGGCGAGTTGTTCCAACTTGCGCCAGAGAGACTCTTTCATGATGAACCTGGGAACTGAAGTAACGAGAAAGGGGGGGTAAAACACAAAATGGCCGCGAGCGGCCATTTTTTGCAGAACAAAATGAGGACGTTAATCGAGGGAATACAGCGTTTTAATGACTTGCACCGTGTGATGATCCCCCTGGGCGAAGGCTTCTCGCAGGGATTTGCACGGTTGGTGGGTCAATTTATTCGCCAAGTTGTGGGCCAACACTTCGAGGATTTGCTTGGGATCTTTGCCGTTTTCGAGCTGGCGCAGGGCGCGGGCGAGCACCTCAGCTCGCACGGCGTCGGCCTGTTCGCGCAAACGGCTCAGGGTCGCGGCGCCTTCCCGCTGCCGCAGCCATTCCATAAAGCGGTCGGTTTGCACATCGACGATGTCTTCCGCAGCGGCCGCCGCCGCCGCTCGATGGCGCCGATTTTCTTCCACGATGTCCGCCAAATCGTCCACGGTGTAGAGATACACGTCGCTGAGTTCGGCGACTTGCGGGTCAATGTCCCGGGGCACGGCAATATCGACGATCAGCATGGGCCGATGACGTTGGCCCTTGCGCGCTGCCGTCAATTGGGCTGGCCGCAGCAAATAATCTGGACTGGCGGTAGACGAAATAATCACATCGGCCTCGCCCAAATGGGCGTTTAACTCCCCCAACCCGATCGCGTAACCGCCCAGCTGTGCAGCCAAGTGGTGCGCGCGTTCAAAGGTGCGGTTCGCGATCACCAAGCGTTTCACACCCAGGTCGTGGAGATAACGGGCCACCAATTCGATGGTTTCGCCCGCGCCGATCAACAACACGGTCTGGTCTTTGAGCTGCGCGAAAATCTGCTTTGCCAGCGACACGGCGGCGAAGGCGACGGAGACCGGATTGGCGCCGATTTCCGTATCGGTGCGCACCTGTTTAGCGACGGCGAAGGTGTGTTGAAACAGCCGTTCCAGACAGGCGCCCAGGGTGCCGACGGCGTTGGCGGTTTGATAGGCGGTTTTCACCTGCCCCAAAATCTGCGGCTCGCCCAGCACGAGGGAATCCAGCCCCGACGCCACGCGCAGCATGTGTTTCACCGCCGATCGCTCTGGATGGCGATAAATAAACGGCTCAAGTTGTTTGGTGGGGATTTGGTGATATTGGCTTAGCCAAGACACCATTTGGCTGTCGTTGGCGTGGCCACAGTAGATTTCTGTGCGATTACAGGTGGAGAGAATCGCCGCTTCCTGAGCCGCACCGTCGCGCACGAGGGCGGTCAGGGCGAGGGGCACGCGATCTGGCGTAAATGCCACTTTTTCCCGCAATTCAATCGGTGCGGTTTTGTAATTGATGCCTAAAGCCAGCAGCGGCATGATCGAGCCAACTCTTGTGGGCAAGTGAGATGCTTCGATTCTGCGTTAAGCCTTCGCTTCTGAACAAGTCTAAAACAGGCTTTTTGCGTTAAGGCTCATGGAGTTAGTTCTTGTTACCCCCTGCCGTTTTGCCTGGAGTTGTTACCCGTGAAAAAGACCGTTTTGGGCGCCTTAACTGCCCTATGTGCGCTGTCAACCGCGCAGGCAGAAACCGCCATCGGCGCGGTCGTGCCCCGCAGCCCGCGTGCGGAGCTGATTTATCAATTGGCGGTGGGCGAGCTTGCGGGCCGTCGAGGCGATTTGCCCATGGCCTTGGCGGCGTATCAAACCGTCCTCGACCAAGACGCCGATCCCAAGGTTCTGGCGCGGGCAACCGTTATTGCGCTCTTCGCCAAGGACCTGCGTGCGCTGGCGTTTTCCCAACAGTGGCTCGCTAAAGAACCGACCTCACCGGAGGCCCAACGGGCCAATTTGCAGGCACGGTTGCGCCATGGGGAATTAGACGCCGCACTCACCGCCGATTTGATCGCGCTGGTGTCGCCGGTGGATACCCAAGCGGGCTACGGCGAGCTGCTGCGCAATCTCCGCCAGGCGGAACCCCAAAAATCTTTAGCGGTGATGACGGCGGTGGCGACGACGTTAAACCAGCCCATCGCCCATTACTTCCGTGCAGTATTTGCTGAAAACGCGGGCGATCTGCCCACCGCCCTTGCGGCGCTGGAGCGGGCTAAAGAAACCGGCGCCAATCCGCAAGCCGTGGCGTTGTTTCGGGCGCGATTGCTGGTGGATTTACAGCGCGCTGCCGAGGCCGTGGACGAACTTGCCGCCCAGGTGGCCGCCCAGCCCGAAGAGCGGGATGTGCGCTTGGGATACGCCCGCTTGCTTGTGGGCCAAAGGCGTTTAGACGAGGCGCTTGCCCAGTTTGAACAGCTCATCACGGCGAATCCGCAAGACGCGGACGCTTTGCTCGCGCTGGGTTTGTTGCACAGTCAAAAAGAGGATTACGCCACCGGCGAAGGCTATCTGCAGCGGTTGCTGACCCTCGACGAGCGCCGTAGCCAGGCCCTGATGGAATTGGGTCGCCTCGCGGAACGGCAAGGCGAGTGGGAACAGGCGCGCCAATGGTACGAACGCATCGCCGCTACCCCCGAGGTGGATGAGCAATTGCTGTTTGATAGCCGCCTGCGCATCGGCGCTTCGTGGATGCAACAGGGCGATTTAGCTGCCTTCAACGCCTATTTCGACGAGATACGTCGGGCGTTGCCGCCGCCATTGGTCGTCAACTGGACCCTCGCCCAGGTCGAGCTTCTGCGCAGCGAGCGGGTCTTTGAGACCGCCTTTGAGGTGCTCACCCAACAGCTGGCCGTTGATCCCACCAACACGGATCTGCTCTACAGCCGCGCCCTGGTCGCCGAGCGGCTGGATCGTCTGGATATCCTCGAACAGGATCTGCAGCAGATTCTGCAACGCGAACCCGACAACGCGCAGACATTAAATGCGCTGGGCTATACCTGGGCAGACCGCAAGCAGAATCTGGAACAGGCCTTCGATTACATCCAACGGGCCTACGCCCAGTTGCCCGAAGATGCTGCGGTGGTGGACAGCATGGGGTGGATTCATTACCGCTTAGGTAATCACGAGGAAGCGTTGAGTTATCTGCGCCGTGCCTACGAACTCGACCCTCAGGGAGAAATTGCCGCTCATTTGGTGGAAGTGCTGTTTGTGATGGGTGACGACGCAGCGGCTAAGGCGTTATTTGCTGAAGCTATCGAACGCCATCCGGATGACGAATTTCTCAATAAACTGCGCGGGCTATTCGATTTGTGAAGCCCCCATACCTGCTGGCGATCTGGCTGGTGCTCGGTGGGGTGGGCTGTCAAACGCTCCCGCCCCCCGTGCTCGATCACACGGCCGCTGCGGCCCAGCGACAAGCCCGCCTTGTGTCCCAAAACCGTTGGCAATTCAGCGGGCGCTTGAGCGTCATTCAGGGCGAGGAAGGGTTCCACGGACGGGTGCGCTGGCAGCAGGACAATGATCGCTATGTCATTGATTTGGTTGGGCCTCTAGGTCAGGGCCGCCAGCAAATTCGCGGCGACGCCACCCGCGTTGCTCTACGCGCCGATAACGGCCAAACCCGCGTCGCCGACGACGCCGAAACCCTTGTGGCCCAAACCCTCGGCGTTGCCCTGCCGGTGAGCGGTTTGCGCTACTGGGTACGCGGGCTAGCTGCCCCCCAAGTGCCCATCGCCGCCCAACAAGCCACCGCCAACGGCCAACTACAGGCGTTACAACAGGCGGGTTGGCAGCTCGACTTTGGCGGATACCGCGGTGATTTCCCCACGCGACTCACCGCCGAACGGGCCCTCGACGACGGCCAAACCGTCAAACTGCAACTCGTCATCGACCAATGGACGCGGGCGTAATCTCCCGCACCATCCTGTGAAATGGCTGTGGAGCTACGCCCTGCTGGTGGGCTTCGCCTGGGCCAACTTTAGCGGTGCCATTCTGCCGCTGCTGGCGTCGCTCACCTTGTTTTTGCTGGGGCTGCTGTTCGTATTTGGCCCGGTGACCATGGCGATCATTGGGGGCTATTTCGTGTGGTTGGGCGTGCACGATTGGCATGGTTACGAGCTGCTGTGGCGAACGTTTGTGTTTCCCACCCTGCTCATCGGGCGATTTCTCAGCCTGATGCTGGCGCCGACGACGGAATGGCGTGCTAACGCGCCGCCGCTTGTGGATTGGGACGCCTGGCGCGAATGGTGGTGGCCGACGGACGACCCCATCGACGAACCGCCAC
>DAIUCA010000151.1:4224-5838 GCA_036846405.1 Candidatus Competibacteraceae bacterium | reverse complement strand
GTTGGCCGCGATCACCGAAAACTTCCGCGAAAATCTCCATGCCCGCATCGACCCCACCCGCAGCGAGTTTTTTAAGTTCAATTACGAGCTGCGGTTTGAAGGGGGCCGCGAAACGCGGCTGGTGTTTCACGATTTTGGCGGCGAGATTTTAGAAGGCCATGCGCCGGCTACCCATTTGCCCGCCATCGCCGCCCATTCGCGGATCATTTTTAACCTCGTGGATGCGGTCACCCTCATGGAGTATTCGGACGCCCATTCCATCCAGCGCAACGGCCACGAACTGGTGGCGGCGGCCCTCGAACAGCATTGGGGCAGCAGCACCAGCCCGTTGCTGATTTTGTTTGTGCTCTCGAAATGCGAGACCTACATGCGAGATTTATCCCGCTATCACGAATTGCTGCGGCGCTTTGAAATTCTGCACCAGCCCTGTCTGCGCTTTATCGACCGCCATTCCCATGCAGCGGGGGTGCTGATTCCGGTACAAACCACCGGTTGCCTGCGATTTGTCGAGAAAAACGAGGATAACGAGCCGATTTTCCACGCCCGCGGGCGGTATCGGCCCCACGACGCGGATCAACCCCTGCGCTACGCCTTGGCCTTCGCGTTAGCCCAGTTGGCCCGCGAACGGGGTTTACTGTCGCGGGTGCGCGGGCGGCTCACGGGCCGCAATGAGCGCTATCGCGTGGCGCTGAACGCCTTTGCCGACAGCCGCAATCTCAGCTACCGCACCTATGGTCTCCATGGGCTGGCGATTTAATGGGGTTGATGCGGCGTGATCGCGCTTAAACCGGTTTATTTCGATTATTCGGCGAGTCTCGAAACCGGCTTTGGGTGGCGCCGCGAGGCGGTGGCGGGGGAATACGCAGCGGTGGCGCGGTACGGCCGGCAGATGTACCGCGATTTCCTCGCCGACCAGCAGTCGTCCCACAGCACCTGCGGCTTCTGGCAACAGGATGACTGGGTGGGCCTGGTGGTTTGCCAACTCCCCACGGATTTCAAAGATCACATCCGCCGGCCGGTACTCGCGGACGTGCTGCTGATTTTTGAGGCGATTCAACGGCCCGGGGTCCAGCAACTGTTTCAATCGCTCATCAATCCGCCGTGGGAATTGCACGGCAGGCTGGTGGATTGGATGGGCGACGTGCTGCGCCAACAAACCACGGCGTTACCCACTTGGCGGGTGTCGCCGGCGGCCATTCCGACGGTCAAAACACCCTTGGGTCGGCGCAGTTGGCTGGTGCACAGCGACCAGGTGGCCCGATTCAGCCAGTGGTTTGCGACCTTTGGCGACGCGGTGCAGTTGGCCGTGGCGACCGAAGTCCTGGGCGAAACCCGCCTGAAAGCCCTCGTCGCGCAGTACCAGCCGGACGGGCGCAGTGCGACACCCCTGATGGGCCTATTGGCGAGTCACTCCAAGGTGTTTGAGCGCCAGGGCCAATCGGCGGTGGATTTACACCGGCTCTCGGGACTATTCGGGCTGCACTGGCCGTCATTTCGCTGAGGCGGCTAGCCCGCACGCGCCTGGCGGTAGGCGATTAAATCGGCAATCGCCAACACCGGCATGTGGTGGGCTTGGGAAAACGCCGCGATTTGCGCCCCGCGCTGCATGGTGCC
>DAIUCA010000151.1:0-4214 GCA_036846405.1 Candidatus Competibacteraceae bacterium | reverse complement strand
CGCAGAGCACGGCGGCGGGCTTGAAGCCGGCCGACGCCACTAAATCAATCGAGCCTTCCGTGTGGCCGCAGCGTTCGAGGACGCCGCCGGCCGCTGCCCGCAGGGGAAACATATGGCCGGGGCGGGCCAAATCGTCGGGTTTGGCTTGGTCGGCGATGGCAGCGCGGATGGTGGTCACGCGGTCGGCAGCGGATACCCCGGTGGTCACGCCGACCCGCGCCTCAATGGAAACGGTAAAGCCTGTGCCGTAACGGCTGGTGTTGTCGGCAACCATCATGGGCAATGCGAGCTGCGCCACGCGCTCGGGGGTTAAGCACAGGCACACGATGCCGCTGCAATGGCGAATCATCAGGGCCATTTGGGCCACGGTGATCGTTTCGGCGGGATAGATAATGTCGGCTTCGTTCTCGCGGTCGGCATCGTCCATGAGCAACACGCCCTGGCCCTGTTGTAGTGCCTGTTGGGCGCGGAGGACGCGCGCGGTGGGCGTCGGGCCGTAGTCGAGGAGGGATAATTCGCGCATGAAATCGCTCTTGGCTGAAGGTAAGGAATCTGCGACGGCAGGGATGGCAAAAGACTAGCATTGCCCCAACACGCCATAAAAAGTGCACGCAATTCAACGGCATTACGCAAACGCACTCGCCCTAGGCAATTCCCTCGGGGAATTATTAAGATAAGCGCGCTAATGAAATTCCTTATTTAATTAAAACCTTCATTACTTCAGGTGAATCGCTGTTTTCTCTAGGCATTTTGCCGATGGCTTCTCGGTCTAAAGTGTCGCGATTTCAAGGATCACGCGTTACCCATGCAGAACTTTCTGACCGTGCTTCTCGTGGATGGCAACGCCGCCCGCCGCCAAGCCCTCACCGACCTCCTCTACGCCGGCGCCATGCGGGTGCTCGAGGCGACGACGGTGGCTGAGATCGAAAAAATCACCGCCGCGCCGCCCATCGCCGATGTGGCGCTATTTGATCTGGATAACCCGGGCTTTGAGGCGCTGCGCCAGTTCACCACCCAATTTCCCCAGCTGCCGGTGATTGCGCTCGCCACCCAGGACGCCGTGGCCGATGGGGCGTCACTTCCCGAAGCCGTCGAGGCATTCAAAGCCGGCGCCAACGATTACTTGGCTAAACCACTGCTGCCGGCCCTCGTCTATCGGGCGGTGCTCGACGCCCGCGAACGGTCCCAGGCGTACCAAGCCCTCGCCGAGAAAAACCGCGAATTGCAGCGCACCATCGCCCAAATGCGCGAAGACGAAGAAGCGGGCCGCCGGTTGCAATTCAAACTCTTGCCGCCCAACCACCAGGATTACGGTCCTTACCACTTCCAACGGGAGTTCATTACGCCCCTCAGCCTGAGCGGGGATTTTGTCGATTACTTTTACATCGACGACCAGCATTTGGGCTTTTACATCGCCGATGTCTCGGGCCATGGGATTTCGTCGGCCTTCGTGACCGTGCTGCTGAAAAGCTACATGAGCCGCTATTTAGAGCTGTTTCGCCAAAATAAAAGCACTGGCCTCATCGATCCCGCCCGCATCCTTACCCGCCTTAACCGCAATGTGCTCGACGGCGACATGGATAAACACCTCACTATGTTCTACGGCGTCATCGACACCGCCCGCAATCGCCTTACCTACGCCAATGGCGGCCAGTTTCCCTTACCCGTGCTCTTCGATGGCCAAAAAAGCATTTTCATCGGCGATAACAGCTATCCCGTGGGCCTTTTCCCCTTTGCCGAGTACTTTAACGAGGAAATCGACCTTCCCCCCCGATTCTTGCTCTTGATGATTTCCGACGGCATTTTGGAATCCCTGCCGAAAACCTGGAAATTCCAGGCCAAATTGGACTTTTTGCAAAATACGCCGCAAATCTTTGCCGACGACATTACCGCCCTACAGCACCGCATGGGCCTCGATTTCACCCCCTCGCAGTTAAAAGACGATATTACTTTTCTCCTCATCCGACGGGAGCCACCCTCGTGAGCACAGGTCACGTTTTTCATTCCAAGCAAAACACGCTTTTCGTCCTGAAGTATGTGGGCGAAATTCGGTACACCTTGAGCTGTTCGCTCGATGGCTTCCTCGAAACCTTTTTCACCGACCACGCCGACATCGACGCTGTGTTGGTGGATCTCACCGAGGCCGCCAGTCTGGACAGCACCAATCTGGGGCTGATCGCCAAGCTGCCCCGCCTCCTCAAACGCACCGGCCATACCGCCAACGTGGTGCTGTTTGGCCCCAATGAGGAACTCAAACGCACCCTCGAAAGCGCCAGTTTTCACAAGATTTTTCCCATCTTGGCCCACCGCGAATCTGCGGTGGCGGCGAACGAACCCGTGGCCATCCAGGCGCCCACGCCCCGAGATTTGGCGAAAACCGTGGGCGAGGCCCACCAGTGCCTGTGCAGTCTCAGCGAAGAGAATCGCCGCACCTACGAGAAGGTCGTCGAACTCATGCAGGCCCAAGCCGCCGCCTCGTGAGGACAGCGGGGCGCCCGCTTCCCCATTGCTGTTCACATTTCCCGCTTAGGCTGACGGCTTTTTCGCCGTCTGCCTTCATCGGAAACCCGCCATGCGCAAACTCCTTGCCGTTGCCGCGATCGCCGTGCTCATCGCGCTGTTCTTCGCTTTTAATCTTCAACAGTTTTTTAGCTTGGATGCCATCAAAGCCCAACAGGCCGCCCTCGCCGACGCCTATGCCGCCCAGCCGGCCTTATTTCTCCTCGGCTTTTTCGTTGCCTATGTCCTGATTACCGCCCTGTCGCTGCCCGGCGCCGCCTTGATGACCCTCCTGGCCGGCGGCCTGTTTGGCCTGGCAACCGGCACGGTTTTGGTGTCCTTCGCCTCTACCTTGGGCGCTACTGGGGCCTTTCTCATGGCTCGGCTGCTGTTGCGCGACAGCATCGAACGCCGCTTTGGCGACCGCCTCGCCACCGTGAACGCCGGCATCGACAAGGACGGGCCGTTTTATCTCTTCGCCCTGCGTCTCGTGCCCGTGGTGCCGTTTTTCGTGATTAACCTGGTCATGGGCCTCACCAAGCTCTCGCCCCTCACCTTCGCCTGGGTGAGCCAGCTGGGAATGCTCCCCGGCACCCTCGTGTATGTGAACGCCGGCACCCAGCTGGCCCAACTCGATTCCCTCCAGGGCATCGTGTCGCCTTCGTTGCTGTTGTCTTTCGCGCTCCTCGCCGCCTTTCCGTTCATCGCCCGCCAGGGCCTGGATTGGCTCAAGCGCCGGCGGCTGTACGCCCGTTTTCCCCGCCCCAAAACCTTCGATTACAACCTCGTCGCCATCGGCGCCGGCGCTGCCGGTCTGGTCACCGCCTACATTGGGGCCGCCGTCAAAGCCAAGGTCGCCCTCGTCGAGGCCCACAAAATGGGCGGCGATTGCTTGAATTTTGGCTGTGTCCCCTCGAAAGCCCTCATCCGCAGCGCCCGTCTCAAAGCCGATGTGAACCGCGCCGCCGATTTCGGCCTGCACGTGGGGGCGACCACCGTGGATTTCCCCGCCGTGATGCAGCGAGTTCACGCCGCCATCCGCGCCATCGAGCCCCACGACTCGGTGGCCCGTTATCAGGGCCTCGGGGTGGACGTCATTCAGGGCCGCGCCAAGCTGTTGTCGCCCTTCGCCGTCGAAATCACCGACGCGGACGGCCAAACCCGCACGATCACCGCCAAAAACATCGTGATCGCGACCGGCGCCCGCCCCTTTGTGCCGTCCATTCCTGGCCTGGACGCGGTGCCGTTCCGCACCAGCGACACCCTGTGGCAGCTCACCGCCCTGCCGCCGCGCCTGCTGGTGGTGGGCGCTGGCCCCATTGGCTGCGAGTTGGCCCAAGCCTTCGCCCAGTTGGGCAGCCGCGTGACCCTCATCGACCGCAACGACCGTCCCTTGGCCCGCGAAGACGCCGAGGTGGGGACGCTGTTGCAGGCGCGATTCGCCGCCCTCGGCATCGTGCAGCACTACAACGCCACGGTGACCGCCGCGACGACCACCGCCGACGGCAGCACCCAGCTCACATTGAGCGATGGTCAGGTGGTGCACGGCGACGAACTGCTTCTCGCTCTGGGCCGCCAACCCCACGTGACCGGCTTGGGGTTAGAGGAATTGGGGATCGCCGCCCCGCGCACTATCGAGACCAACGCCTATTTGCAGACCCTGTATCCCAACATCTACGCCGCCGGCGACGTGGCGGGGCCGTACCAACTCACTC
>DAIUCA010000150.1:5499-5839 GCA_036846405.1 Candidatus Competibacteraceae bacterium | reverse complement strand
GAAATTGCCCTGCTGCGGGATTGGGTGGTGTGTGCGGACGAGGTCCATTGCGATTTGGTGTTCGACGGCCATCGCCACACGGCGTTTGGGGCGCTCTCGCCAGACATTGCCGACCGCACCATCGCCCTGTACGGCCCCACCAAGACCTACAACCTGGCGGGTATTCCCTGCACCTTTGCGGTGATTCCCAACGCCGATTTGCGGGGACGCTTCGTGAAGAGCTGCGGCGGCCTCGTGCCACGGGTGACGGCCTTGGGTTACGCCGCCGCCCACGCCGCCTACACCGAGGGCGAACCGTGGCGCCAGGCGCTGTTGGCGTATTTATCCGAAAATAGCGATG
>DAIUCA010000150.1:0-5489 GCA_036846405.1 Candidatus Competibacteraceae bacterium | reverse complement strand
CCACCGGATAGAGCCGGTGGCAGGCGTTCAGCCCATACTGCTGCCGGTCGGCGAGCGGCCGCTCCGGCCGGCCCTTATACCGGCTGAACCAGGCCGAGCTCAGCACGACGCCGCCGTTCAGCAGGTTGCTCTCCACCCGCTGCACCACGCCCCGCGTCTTGCGCTGATAGAGCGCCAGGATCAGCCCGAGCGTGCCCATGGCGCCGGTGGAGGCGACGTACCTGGCGTGGCTCGACCTGCGCCGTTTGGGCGCGGATTACCAAAGCTGTTGCGAATTGGCGGGGGTGGGCCCGTCAGACGGTCGCGACTTTGGCCTCGACGGTTACGTGCGCTTGAACTTTGGGTGTCCAAAACAGACGCTACAAGAGGCGCTGCGGCGTCTATCGCGATTATTCAATTCCTGATTTTCATCACAAAAGCTGCGTTTTTGCGGCCCTTTCTGGAGTGTTCCCATGCGCAATTCTGTCCTCATGACCGCGCTGTTGTCGGCGACTTGGCTGTTAGCGATGCCCGTCGTCTCTCAGGCCCAATCCATCCTCGACACCGTGAAATCTCGCGGCCACTTAAAATGCGGCATCAGTCAAGGGGTGCCCGGCTTCTCTAACCAAAACCCCGATGGCAGTTACAGCGGCCTCGATGTGGATTACTGCAAAGCCCTCGCGGCGGCGATTTTTGGCAGTGGCGACGCGGTGCGCTTTACGCCGTTATCTGCCAAAGAACGCTTCACCGCCCTGCAATCGGGCGAAATCGACGTGCTCTCTCGCAACACCACGTGGACCGCCACCCGCGACAGCACCTTGGGGGTGAACTTCGTGGGGGTGACCTATTTTGACGGTCAGGGCTTTATCACGCGGCGCGAAACGGGCGTGAAAAGCGTGAAAGATCTCAACGGCGCCTCGATTTGCACCCAGCTGGGCACCACCACCGAACTCAATTTGGCGGATTTTTTCCGCACCAATCGCCTGGAATACAAGCTGGTGGCTTTCGACAAGATCAACGAGGTGCTCTCGTCCTATGAGCAGTCCCGCTGCGATGCGTTTACGGCGGATTTGTCGGCGCTGGCGGCCCACCGCACCCAGTTTGCCGACCCGAAGGCCCATGTGCTGCTTCCCGATGTGATCTCGAAAGAGCCGTTGGGGCCGCTGGTGCGCCAAGGCGACGACGGTTGGTTCAACCTGGCCAAGTGGACCCTGTTTGCCCTACTTGAAGCGGAAGAAGTGGGCGTCACTCAGGACAATGTGGATAGCCAACTCGCCGCGCAAAATCCGAGCGTGCGGCGGCTGTTGGGCGTGGAAGGGGAAATCGGCACCGGCCTGGGCGTCAGCAAAGACTGGGCGTACCACATCGTGAAATCCGTGGGCAATTACGGGGAAATCTTCGCCCGCAACCTGGGGGTGGATACCCCGGTGGGCTTGGAGCGCGGCATTAACGCCCTGTGGAATCAGGGCGGCCTCATGTACCCGATGCCCATGCGCTAACGCCTTCCACAGCGTTTGGCATCCATGACCACGTCCCCCGCGGCGGCGTCTCCTCTCAGGACGCCGCGACCGCCCTGGCCTTGGCGCGAATGGCTGCTGCAACTGGTGCTGTTGGCATTGGTGGTGGGGGTGGGCTATTGGCTCATCGACAACACCCTCAC
The DNA here is from genome assembly GCA_036846405.1 of Candidatus Competibacteraceae bacterium. Taxonomy (GTDB): domain Bacteria; phylum Pseudomonadota; class Gammaproteobacteria; order Competibacterales; family Competibacteraceae; genus DAIUCA01. Next base: position 3,850 of record DAIUCA010000150.1, on the reverse strand, counting down.
CAACCTGCGCCAACGGGGCATCGCCACCGGCTTTAGCTTTCTGAACAGCACCGCCGGTTTTGGCATCGGCTTTCATCTGATTCCCTACGACGAAACGGCCACCTATGGGCGGGCGTTTCTGGTGGCGCTCTTAAACACGTTGCTGGTGTCGGTGGTCGGCATCCTGGCGGCGACCGCCTTGGGTTTTCTGGTGGGGATCGCGTCGCTGTCCCAGAACTTCCTCATCCGTCTGCTGGCGGTGAGTTACGTGGAAGTGCTGCGCAACCTGCCCCTGCTGCTGCAAATCTTCTTCTGGTATTTCGCGGTGCTGGCCACCCTGCCCCTGCCCCGGCAGAGCCTGGTGCTTTACGACACCTTTTGGCTCAACAACCGGGGTCTGTATTCGCCCACGCCCCAGTTCGACGGGTTCACGTTGTCGCTGCTGCTGTTGGGCGCGGCCCTCGCCCTGACCGCCGTGATTCGGTTGCTATGGCCCAAACCCGTGGTCGCGCAAGCGAGGTTGCGGTTTACCCCGCCCCTGTGGCTGCGGGACGCCGCCGTGGGCATGGGGCTGCTGGGGTGGGGCGCGAGTCGCATTGTCTGGGAAACCCCCGAATTGCAGGGCTTCAACCTGCGGGGCGGCATGGCGATTCCCCCGGAGTTCGCCGCGCTCACCCTGGCCCTGTCCACCTACACGGCGGCGTTTATCGCTGAAGTCGTGCGCTCGGGGATTAACGCCGTGCCCAAAGGCCAGCGGGAAGCGGCTAAGTCCTTGGGACTCAACGGCGTGCAGACCATGACCCTGGTGATCGTGCCCCAAGCCATGCGCGTCATCGTGCCGCCGCTCACCAGTCAATATCTGAATCTGGCGAAAAACTCCTCGCTGGCGGCGGCCATTGCCTATCCGGATCTGGTGATGGTGTTTGCCGGCATTACGCTCAACCAAACCGGCCAGGCGATTGAGGTCATTGCGATCACCATGGCGGTGTACTTGACCATGAGTCTGAGCGTGTCGCTGCTGATGGATTGGTACAACCGCCGCGTCAATATCGCGGAACGCTGAGGAATATTTTCTATGGGTCACTTCTTAAAATCTGCCCAGCGCTGGAGCCGCGACAATCTGTTCTCCTCCTGGGGCAACGGCCTGCTCACGCTGGTGGGCGTGGGGTTGTTGTATCTGCTGTTGATGCCGCTGGTGCGCTGGGCGTTGATCGACGCCACCTGGGTAGGCACCACCCGCGCGGACTGTCAGCCGGGCGGTGCTTGTTGGGTGTTTATCGCCACCTGGTTCGATCTGCTCATGTTTGGCCGCTATCCGACGGATCAGGTGTGGCGCATTCAGACGGTTTATGGGCTGTTCGGCCTGTTGGCGGCGTTCATCGTGTTTGGCAACGAATCTCTGCGCCGGCGGAGCCTAGCGGCCCTGGTTCTGGGCTTTCCCGTCATTGCCTTCGTGATGATTTACGGCGGCTTTTTCGGGCTGCCGGTGGTGGAAACCGAGCGGTGGGGCGGCCTGTTTCTCACGTTGGTGATTGCCTCGGTGGGCATGCTGGGTTCCATCCCCCTGGGCCTGCTGCTCGCCCTAGGGCGGCGGTCGTCCCTCACCACGGTGAAGGCCATTTGCACTGTGTTTATCGAGGTGGTGCGGGGGATTCCGCTGATTACCGTGCTGTTTATGGCGTCGGTGATGTTTCCGCTGCTGCTGCCCCAGGGCTTCGACATGGACAAACTCCTGCGGGCCATCATCGGCGTCACCCTGTTCACCGCGGCCTACATGGCGGAAACCATTCGCGGCGGCTTGCAGGCGATTCCGAAAGGTCAGTACGAGGCGGCCCATGCCCTGGGGCTGTCGTATCCCCTGGCGCTGGTGTTCGTGGTGCTGCCCCAGGTGTTCAAAATCATCATTCCCGGCATCGTGAACTCGTTTATCAGTCTCTTTAAGGACACCTCCCTGGTGTACATCATCGGATTATTCGATCTGTTGGGCATGGCCCAGGTGGCGACCCAGAACCCCAATTGGCTAGGTTTGGCGCTGGAAGGCTATGTTTTCGTGGGATTTGTATTCTGGAGCTTCTGCTTTGCCATGTCCCAATACAGTCGGCAATTAGAACGCCGCTTAAAACACCGAGGTTAATGCTTCATGGCTCAAGAACAGGACACGACCGCGTTACCCGCCAACACCGCGCCGCCGCTCATCGAGATTCGCCGCTTGAACAAATGGTTTGGCGACCACCATGTGTTGAAAAACATCGATTTGGTGGTCCATCGCGGCGACAAGGTGGTGATTTGCGGGCCGTCGGGGTCGGGCAAATCCACCCTCATCCGCTGCATCAACGCTCTCGAAAGCCACCAGGCCGGCGACATTTTGTTTGAACAACAGCCCCTCAACCCCCAACGGCTCAAAACCGCCTTCGGGATGGTGTTCCAGCAATTCAACCTGTTTCCCCATTTAACCGTGCTGGAAAACTGCACGTTGGCGCCCATGTGGGTGCGCGGCCTGAAAAAAGCCGCCGCCGAAGCCCAGGCCATGCAGCTGTTGGAACGGGTCAAGATTCCGGAACAGGCCCGCAAATATCCCGGCCAACTGTCCGGCGGCCAACAGCAGCGGGTCGCCATCGCCCGCAGCCTCTGCATGAACCCCCAGGTCATGCTGTTCGACGAACCCACCTCGGCCCTGGATCCGGAGATGATTAAAGAGGTGCTGGACGTGATGGTGGAACTCGCCTTGGACGGCATGACCATGCTGTGCGTGACCCACGAAATGGGCTTTGCCAAGCGGGTGGCAGATCAGGTGGTGTTTATGGATCAGGGGGAAATCGTGGAGCACAGTCCGCCTGACCTGTTTTTTGTGGCGCCCGAATCCCCGCGCACCCAACAGTTCCTCAGCCAAATCCTCGGTCATTACTAGGCCGACTTTTGTCGCTTGTGCCTAAAACAAGTCCCCGTTCGGGGGCTTTTGGGTTTTCGGCGATGGGTAAGGAATTGGCGGCCTAATCGGCGATGGAAATGTTAACGGTGGACGGCGTGCCGAGCTGCATGCCGCTGCGGGGATTGCGCAGTTGGAGCGTTGCCGTCTCTGTACTTTCACTGTTGGTATCGGAACGGGCAATGAACGTCGTCATTACTTCGGTCGCATTCGCGGGAATAGTCACGAGCACCTTACCGAGGGTGTAATCCGACCAGTACGCCGCCGAATCCCCTGCCGTGCCGAACAACACCACATTGCGGAACACCGGGGCAAAACTCGAGGCGGTAATGGTGAGATTGACTGTCTCGCCTTCGCTCACGCTGGTCGAGGAAGTTGCCGTCAATGTCAGCACTGTCGCCAGCTCGTAGGCGCCCAAATCCACGCTTGGGCCAAGAATTCGGGGACTTCCCGCCAAATCATTACCCAACGGCGCATTGGCGTTATTGCCCGCATCAATCACTGGACTGCCCGATTGCAGGCGGAAATCGCCCGCCGTGTTCGGCATCGTCGTGAAGGTCGAGGGGATGAGGAAACCTGGGTAGTTGCTGTTGGCGGGTTGATTGAAATCGGTGAATGCGCCGTTGATGCCACAAGTCCCATAGGTTTGCCCCTGCACCAAGCTCTTGGTGCAGGGGTAGATGTTGAGGCGCACCGCCGAGAAGGCTGTTCCCGTGCCGCTGTTATCGCGGTTGTTCCAAATGATGCTGTTCGTCACCGTCAGCGTGCCGAAGTTGAAAATCCCGCCGCCGCCGTTGGCGATGGCCGAATTGCCCGAGAGCGTGCTGTTCGTCACCGTCAGCGTGCCGTCGTTGCGAATCGCGCCGCCGTTCCTGGCCGAATTGCCCGAAAAAGTGCTGTTAATCACCGTCAGCGTGCCCTTGTTGGAAATTCCGCCGCCGCCCC
>DAIUCA010000149.1:2567-5894 GCA_036846405.1 Candidatus Competibacteraceae bacterium | reverse complement strand
TGGCCTATGGCCCGCGGATTCACGGGCTGACCAATTCCAAGGCCGAACTCGACGAGCTGGTGAACCAGAGCTTGGAAAAGGCGGGGCTGTTCAAAGAAGTGAAGGATCGGTTGCTACAGCCGGGCACCGGACTTTCTGGCGGTCAGCAACAGCGGTTGTGCATTGCGCGGGCAATTGCGGTGCAGCCGGAAGTCATCCTGATGGATGAGCCGTGTTCCGCCCTGGACCCTATCGCTACAGCGAAAATCGAGGAATTGATCGATGAGCTGCGGGAAAACTTCACGATTGTGATCGTGACCCATTCCATGCAGCAGGCGGCGCGGGTGTCGCAGCGCACGGCGTATTTCCATCTGGGCGATCTCATCGAAGTGGGCGAGACCGAGCAAATCTTCACCCAACCCAACCACAAGTTGACCGAAGACTACATCACCGGCCGCTTTGGCTAAGGATCGGGGGGGCCGACGCCGCTCCTAGGGCGGGCGTCGTTGTCCCCGTCATCGCGGACGACGCTCCATGAAATCCCGAGAAGTTGGCCATATCGTTCGCGGTTACGACCGCGAGCTGTCCCAGGCCCACCGGCAGCTGTTGATGCTGGGGGGCTTAGTCGAAGATCAAATGAGCAGTGCCACGAAAGCGCTGCTCGACCAAGACCACCAATTTATTCTCCAAGTCGGCGAGCGCGCCGCGCAGATTCGCGCCCAACACGCGGCCATCGACGCCCGATGTTTGCGGTTATTGGCCCTGCGCCAGCCCATGGGACGGGATTTGCGGATGATTTTGACGATTTCCCGCGCCGTGGTGGATCTGGGCCGCATGGGCCAAGAGGCCCACAAAATTGCCCGACTCGCCCAACAGATTCAGCGGGATTTGACCCGCAGCCCGCCCCTCAAGCTGTTTCGGGATGTGGCCCTGCTGTCCCAGCTGGCGACCACCATGAGTCGCCACAGCTTGAATGCCCTTGCCCGTTGGGATCGGGCCGAGGCCGCAGCGGTGATTCTCCAGGACGACGCCCTGGACCAGGGCTTTCAGGCCGCTATTCGGCGGCTCACGCGGATGATGGCGGACGATCCGCTCACGGTGGCCCCCGGGGTACACATGATGTTTGCGGTGAAGGCGTTAGAGCGCATTGGCGATCACGCCAAAAACATCGCCGACCACGTGACTTTCGGCGTGGCGGGGGTGGAATCGGGACGCGGGGGCAAGCGCCCGCCCTTGTCGCCCGCCCCAGGCGAAGACGGAACCGGCCAGTTTTCCTAAACCACGATGAGCGACCACCCCACCTCGGCGAGGTAATCGGCCTCGGTGACGAGATCGGCTTGGGTGAGGGGATGTTGGCTGAACCAACCGTCGGGAAACCGCAGGACTAGCCGTTGTTTTTGCACCTGCAACTGCACCTCGGGGAGCGGCTGGCGGCTGCGGCTGCGGTGGAGCAACAGGGCAAGGCGCAGCAGGATGCAGAGTTTTTGGGCTACTTCGCGCAGGGATTCGGAGAGCTTTTTCCACACCTTGCGGGGAAATTTGCGCCGTTGGCCTCGGACCAGGGCCGCAATGAGCACCTGTTCGGTTTTCGAAAATCCCGGCAAATCCGCGTGGTGCAGCACATAGGCCCCATGCTCGTGGTGGCGGCTGTGGGCGATGGTTAAGCCGATTTCGTGCAACTGCGCGGCCCATCGCAGGGCATCGCCCCAATCGTCCCGGTGCAGTTGCCAGGCGGGGGCCGCCTGTTCCCACAGCCGCTGGGCGGTGGCCGCCACTCGGGCGCTGTGTTGGGCGTCGATGTCGTAGCGACGGATGAGGGAACTCACCGTGCGCTCGCGGGCGTCCTGGTGGGTGAGCCGTCCCAACAGGTCAAACACCACGCCTTCCCGCAACGCGCCGTCGGCCACCTGCAGCTGCTCCAGGTCGAGGGCCGTAAACAGCCCGTTGAGGAGGGCCAGCCCGCCGGGCAGGATGCGGGCGCGGTCGGGTTCCACCTGCCAGGCGGCGGCGAGGGCATCGTGATTGCCCAATAAAATCATGGTGTTGCGGAGCTGTTGCAGGGAACGGCGGTTGAGACCGACGGCGCTTTGGTCAAAGCGCAGGGCCACCTCGGCGAGGGTGCGAATGGTGCCCGACGCCCCCAAAGCCCGTTGCCAACCCAGGTCGCGGTAGGCCAGAGCCAGGGGTTCGAGGGCCTGTTGCACCGCCAGCTCGGCGGCATCAAAGGCGGCGGCGGTGAGCTGTTGGTCGGCAAACGCCTGGGTGGTGAGGGTGAGACTGCCCAGATTGAGACTCTCCAGCCGCAGCGGCTCCAAGCCGCGCCCGATGATGAGTTCCGTGCTGCCGCCGCCGATGTCGATGACGAGCTGTTGGTTATCGAAGGGTGCGCTGGTTTGGGCGACGCCTTGGTAAATCAAACGGGCCTCTTCGATGCCGCTGATGATGTCGATGGGACAGCCCAGCGCGGCCTCGGCTTTCAGAATGAATTCTTCGCAGTGGCGCACCTTGCGCAGGGTATTGGTGCCCACGGCGCGGATGCGGGAGGGGGGCAGGGTGTGGAGCCGCTGACCAAAGCGGTGGAGACAGTCGATGGCGCGGCGCTGGGCCTCCAGGGTCAACCCGTGTTCTTCCAATCCGGCGGCGAGTTGCACCATGTCCCGTAGGCGATCCACTACCTGAATTTGATGGTTGCGCACCCGCGCAATCAGTAAATGAAAGCTGTTAGAGCCTAGGTCTACGGCGGCAATCGCGTCGTCAAAGGGCATGGCATTGCTCGGTTGAAGAATGAAAACTCGGCAATTGTGGGCAGTTCTGGGGGGGCTGCCTAGCATTTTGGCCATCGTTTCCGCGGCCAAGGGGCGACTTTTCTCCCTCCAGGTTATCGCCCATGTTTTCCCAATTTTCTCTTCAGCATCTTTCCATGGCCTGCAAATACGGCGGCATCAGCTTTATTGCGGGGGCGGTCAGCCACGGGGTGTTTTCCGAAAGCCGCGCCCTAGCAACGGCGGGTGTTGGCCTTGGGGCATTCGTAATCGGAACCCTGATCGAACAATCCCAAAAACAGCCCGCCGACCGCCAATCCGCCTTCACTACCGTGGCGTTGGGGGCGTTATTGGGCATTGGCATCGGCTTTTTCACCGGCAGCCTGCAACATTTCCCCGACTCACCGGCCCGCAGCGTGTGGGTGGTGCCCCTGGGATTTGCCCTGTCGCTTCTGGGACTCGCCCTGCTCAATCGGGAGAGTTTTTTCGCGCAATGGCGATACATCGTGCTCTCACTGGTGTTGGTGGCGGCGGGTTCGGTGGGGGCGTACCAATTTTTTGTCCATTTTCCCCACGACCACGGCAG
>DAIUCA010000149.1:1218-2467 GCA_036846405.1 Candidatus Competibacteraceae bacterium | reverse complement strand
CCACGGCACGTCGGCTCACGATCACGGTACGCCACCGCCCGCCCCGCCGGCTCACGATCACAGCACCCACACGCACTGATTGCCGAATCATGCCCACTGAGCAGAGGTCATCATGTTCCCCGAACGTCATGTGAAGTTATTCCGAAATGGGCGAAACCAGGCCTTGTGTATTCCCCGCGAGTTCGAGCTAGACGCGCAGGAAGCCGTCATCCGAAGGGAAGGGGAGCTGTTAGTCATTGAACCTGTGCGCAAGCGGGGACTGCTGGCCACGCTGGCGACCCTCTCTGCACTGGAGGAAGAGCTTCCGAATGTCGACGCGGGCCTGCCGCCGCCAGACGATGTGGCGTTATGAATCCGCCGCGCTACTTGCTGGACACTAACATCCTTTCAGATTTGGTTCGCCATCCCCAGGGCGTCGTAGCGCGGCGGATTGCGACCGTGGGCGAGGAGGCTATCTGCACATCCATTGTGGTCGCGGCGGAATTGCGGTTTGGGGCGTCGAAGCGCAATGCCCCTCGGCTAACGAATCAGGTTGAGGTTATCTTAGCGGCGCTGGAGGTATTGCCTTTCGATGTCCCTGCGGATCGCGCCTATGCGCAACTGCGTTGGTCACTTGAGCATTCTGGTCAGCCTATCGGCCCCAACGACCTGTTGATCGCGGCCCATGCCCTGTCTGCGGAGTGCGTTCTGGTCACGGCCAATGTGCGTGAGTTTTCCCGAGTAAGCGGCTTGCCGCTGGAACATTGGCTTTGATGGGGGCGAATCTCGCCGCCAGAGTCGTTTCGGAATCTTTTGAAAGAAAATCGGCGCAACTCCCCCACAGAGACCCTTGCCATGAATGCCTCAGCCAAGAAGCCGACGAATAAGACTGCCGAGCAATTTCTGGCGTGGGAATCGCGGCAAACCCGCCGTCACGAATGGGTGGACGGCCAGGTTTTCGGGATGGCGGGGGCGTCTCGACGGCACAACACCCTGGCCTTGCGACTGGCCAAAGCGCTCGACGACGCCTTGCCCGCGTGCTGCGCGGTGTACATGTCGGATGTGAAACTGCGGATTGCCGAAAATTTCTACTATCCGGACGTGATGGTGGGCTGCGAGGCCGAGCCCCACGAGCTGTATTTAGAGAAGCCCTGGCTGCTCATCGAAGTCCTTTCGCCCAGCACGGCGCGGACGGATCGCCATGAAAAGCGCCTGGCCTATCAACAGATTCCGTCCCTGGAACATTATTTACTGGTGCAGCAAAAGCGCC
>DAIUCA010000149.1:0-1118 GCA_036846405.1 Candidatus Competibacteraceae bacterium | reverse complement strand
ATTTATCTCGACATTATCGAAATCGACCCCCGCCAAACCGACGCGCTGTATTTGTTGGGATTGGTTGGGCTGCAATGGGATCAGCTCGATTTAGCGGAGGCCTATCTGCAACGGGCCGTCGCGGTGGAACCCCAATTTGGCGAGGCGTGGTACCACCTGGCGCTGCTGCGCCATCGCCAAGATCGCCTGGATGAGTCGGCGCGTTATCTGGAAACCGCGCTGAAATATGCCCCGAACCATGCCGATGCGTTGGCGTTTCGTCGCGATCTGTCCTGGGCGTACCAGCTCAAGAACTATCAGGCCAATTTCATCCGCAGTCGCCGCTCCGTGTATCTGGATTTTCCCTCCCATGTCCACATGGAGACGCTCGCGGTGTGCAACGCGAGTTGTTCGTTTTGTCCCTACGAAATTCTGGAACGCAAAGGCACGGTGATGGCAGACGGCCTGGTCGAGAAGGTGCTCCATGATCTGGCGGAGATTCCCCGAACAGTGCCGTTCCAGCTCTCGCCGTTCAAAGTGAACGAACCGTTTCTCGACAAGCGCATTTTCAAAATCATGCGCACCATCAACGAGAAACTGCCCCACGCCGCCATCGCTTTGACGAGTAACGCCAGCCCGTTGACGGCGAAGAAGCTCGACGAGTTGAGCGAGATTCAGAACCTCGCGTACCTGTGGCTTTCGATCAACGACCATCGCCCGATAGAGTACGAAGCGCTGATGAAATTGCCGTTTCAGCGCACGGTGGAGCGTCTCAACCAACTGCATCAGTACAAGGCGGCGGGAAAATTCAATATTCGCGTGGTTTTGGCGCGGGTGGGCGACCGCACCGAAGTCGATGAGCAGTTTCTGCACTGGGCACAAGCGAATTATCCGCTGTTTGAAGCGTCGGTGTTGCCCAGAGGCGACTGGATTGGCCAAGTCGATTTGAAGACGACTGCAATTCCCAATGTGGCCTGTGGTCGCTGGTTTGAATTGTCGATTACGGCGACGGGAACGGTGGCCCATTGCTGCATGGATGGTCAGGCGAAATGGCCGATTGGCGACGTGAACCAACAGACCGTCCTTGAGGTTTACAACGCCCCGCACTACCGCGAATTGCGGGAAAAAACGCTGTCGCG
>DAIUCA010000148.1:0-5941 GCA_036846405.1 Candidatus Competibacteraceae bacterium | reverse complement strand
GCGGCTTAACTCCACGGCCCAGTCGAAAAACCGTCCCGCCGACTTCACCGCCAGCGACCCCAACGTAAACACCACCGGCGCCGGGCCGTCGTCCAAAAAGCGCTGCAATTCAGGCAGCAACGGCGTTTCGGCGGGATGAAAGGGAAAGCCAAACACGCCCATCGGCGTGGGCCAATCCGGAGCACGGGGCGCGAAATGGCGGGAAAACAGCCCCACATGGAGTGTTGGCGCGTAGGGCTTCGTCATCCCCAACTCGGCAGCGAATTGCCGCACCGGCGCGGTCCACGTGGCGAGTTGGCTTACCAGGGTCGGGCGCAGCAGCCAAAACGGCAGGGGCGCGAGGGGGCGCAGATGGCGCAGCCACGGGGCGTTGGGCAGCACCGGCGGGTCGAAGCTCGAAAACAGCGTGAACGGCGACAACGCCACCGGAAACCAGGGCAACTGGTGGCGTTGGGCCACCAGCGGCGCGGCGAAACAGCCGGGATGGCTCACGAGCGCGACCTGTCGGTGGGTGGATTTGAGATCGGCGACCAGGGCATCCAACGCGGCGAATTGCGGCCGCAGCGTGGGCAAAAACAACTGGCGCACGATGAATTCCACGCTGGTGCGTGGATCGACGGCGCGGGCGGCGAAGTCCGGATCGGCGGCGGTGAAATCGGCGAGATCCGGGGGCGTGGGATGGAAGGCCAGCCCTTGGGCGGCCAAGCGGTCGCGGTACAGGGCGCTGGTGGCGATGACGGGGGAGAGGCCCTGGTGGCGGAGGGCGTGGGCGAGGGCCACAAAGGGGTGCAAATCCCCCAACGAACCAAAGGTGGCGAGAACGACGGCGGTATTCATGGCGAGACTCGGGGCAAAGACGCGGCGATGTCTGACCAGCATGCGCCACAAGCGATGCACTTCTGGGGCGGGGAAGGACAGCGGCGACGGCGGCGCAAGCGGCATTGGTCCCTGCCGCAGCTCATGTCTGGGCGATCTGAAGCACCAGCTGGTGTAATTCTTTCAGGTCGATGGGGCAGGGATGGAAAAACGCACCCGATGGGAGATCACCTATCTGATTGGCTATCGATAGTTCTCTGAGAAAGATCGGCACCACGACGCGGCGCTGGGACAGCTCGGCACAGATTCGGATCGCCTCTGCATGAGGAATGTCATCACCGACAATGAGGATGAGCTTGTCGTCGTTCGGCAGATCGAAGATCTCATCGGAGCTTTGGATGCGCCGATGAGGATGTCCAAGTCGCTGAAGGGCAAAACGCAGATTTTCTGATAACAGGGCGTCAGACGACCAGATGGCGACGACATAGGGCGGTTTCATGAGCGATTCGTTTTCAATGGCCGGCCGTTGGCCAGTGAATCCATGCGACATAGCTGTCCCCAAGCTGTCTTGCCCCAAAATAGCCCTGTCGGATGCCTTGTTCTGGATTGGCGAGACCGAATGCGTTGGTGACGAATTCTGCGCAAATCCGCAGGCCGAGTCCGCTGCCTCCCGTGGTAAATTCCCTGAGAAACACCGCGCTCAGATCAGAAGGAAACCGCTCATTCAGCACGCGCCAATGGGCAGCCGAGCAGCGGTTGTACACGACAAAACGCAGCACTTCGCCGTCGTCGAGAGGAAAAATCCACACATGGATGTTCTGATCGGAGGCAAACCGCACGGCATTATTGATGAGGTTGTAGAGCACTCGATCCAGCGCGGCGGACTCCAGGCAGCTTTCCGAAATGCTGCCGTGGTAGTCGGTTTCGACTTGAATCGTCGCGATGACATCATCCGCAACCCGATAAACCGCGCTGTGCCATTTCTCCACAATTAAATCGATGTCGTGATGGTTTTCCATCGCATCGCGTGCTTCTCCCACCGGATCCAGATGAACCAACGCATTTCGCATGATCTTGAGATGATCGCGCGTTAGATAAAACAACCGACTCCCGTCAACCGCATCATCCAGCCCTATCTCGATGAGCTGTAGACAGATCGAAAGCGCCATGAAGCTCCCACCGCGCACATCGTGGACAACCCGCTTTATCAGATGCTGCGGCTCAGCACCGACACTGGCGGTCCCAAAGGAACGCACTTTCTGAATCACATCTGTCCAGCGCACCGCGCTCAAATACCGTTTTACCGCCTCCAATGCCTCTTCGTTGTCATGCCAATGCTGTTTGAGCAACGCCATGAGCTGAGACAGCTCTCGATAAATATGCTGGGCCACTTCCCGATCCGCTGGGGCAAAGGCCTCAATGGGCACTCGCAAATCGTCTCCAGAAAACCGTTGCTGGCGGTAGTTGGGCATCTGAAGAGGCGCCAACTGCGCCAACAACGCGCGATCAAGAGGGTAGGTCGCCATAGCATATAGTCCAGACATAAGATCTCCTGACTTTAAGACGAAATTATCAATCGGCACGAACTGAGTCGATTAGAATAAGGATGATTAGCGCATGGCGATTTTCTGGAAAGGTTATTTTGGGCACGAAATGCGCGCGGTATTTACTCGGGAAGACAATGATCCCCTCCGTCGGACAATGTCCGACGAAGAACTACCAACGGGGGTTATCTGATTGTAACTACTCAAGTTCCCACCACAGATCAGACAAAACAAGGCGATGGGGTCTGTCCCTGAAAAGTCCGAGTCAAAGCTCGAAATAGGCTGTTGCCCCGTTTCTAGAGCTCGGTCACTTCGCAGCGCAAAGGAGGAATGTCGAACACCTGCCGAGTCTCGACCATCACGGCGTCAGGAAGCGCCTCACCGCACCGATCGCAATGGCTCGGCGGACGATGGGATTCCAGATAATCCGAATGGACGACCTGCGTCAGCGTTTTGCCCGGCGGAGTGGTTTGTCTTCCCGAGGGACTCAAGCCCTTCTGAAGCCCTTAACTCCATCGGCCTATGCCGAGGCGTCTGCCTGATCGAGTGCGCGAAACATGGAACATCGGCGGAAGACCGTTTCCGTGGGCGGCACCTGTTTATGGCTACAGTACTTCGCCACCAGCTTGGCTAGGCCCTTGATGTCGCGACCGGACGCCTGGGGAAAAATGTCGGGCAGACGTTCCATCAGGGTCGGGTCGATGGTTAAGCCAAACTGCGCGGCCATCACCCCCCAAATTCGCCGTCGATCCTCTCGGTGCGGCGCATGGAAGCGGATGAGCGCGATACACCGCGAAACGATGGCTTCGTCGATGTCGTTGACGCGGTTGGTGGTGAGAAACAGCAGGCCGTTGAAGTATTCCAGCACCCGCAGAAACACCCCCACGACGGCGTTCATCGCAATGTTGTCGTCGCGTTTCTTGATGTAGACGTCGGCTTCATCGATCAGCATCACCGCCCCCCAGCGCTGGGCGCGGGTGAGCACTTCCTTCAGCACGGTTTCCATTGCCGCCACATTCAGCCCAAGCTGGCCCGAATGCACCCGATAGAGCGGTCGCTTGATAATTTCGGCATACACCTCGGCGGTCAGGGTTTTGCCCACCCCCGGTGGGCCGGCACAGAGCACCGTCGTGCCGCCGGACTTGCCGGCAACGATGTCGTCCATCAGCACGTCCATTTCGGCGGTCAGAATATCGATCAGATCGGTCTGCTCCGGCGGCAGAACCAGCTTCTCTTTGAGCGACGGCTGGTAGGCGTAGGGCGCCATGTCGTCCACATGCACCCAGACATAGTGGTGCAGATCCAGATGGAACATCAGAATGAAAAAATGCACCGGCAGCTCGGTGAATAAGCCTTTTTTGATGCCCGCCTGGGTGTCTTCGACGACCGATTCCTCCTTGCCCGACAGCCGCGAATTGCGCTGCACCCGCCGGACAAACTTGGCGAGAATGTCGCCAGTCGCGTCCATCGCGAGCACCCGATCCCCCAAGATGCTTTCGTCGTTGACCAATCGCGCCGAACTGCCTGTCGAGGACAGGATGATCTGATCCTTGCGGGTAAAATCCGTGTCGCGATGGGTGGCGGTCGGATTTTCGGCAAACCAGCCGGTGCCCATGCCGGAAAACTGCCCGCCATACTGGCCCCGCCAGTCGAAATAACGCGCCGCCCCCTCTTCATAACTGGCGATCAGCGCCGGGGTTTCCTTGACATAGCCTTTGCCGGCCAAGATTTCCGCCACGGTGCGACCGACGATGTCGGCAACCACCAGGCGCACCGTCGTCGTCGCCAGCTTGGCCCGCGAGTTCGCCTTTAATTCGAGAAAAATCTTGCCGCTTTCTTCTTCTGAGGGCGGCGTGTAATCGAGCCGACTCACCACCCACGCCAGGGGCTTGCCGGTAATCGCCGCCGAAAACACCCAGCCGCGCTCCGCGTCATCCGCCAGATAACGGGCGATGGCCGGCACCGCCATTTCGAGTTCCTCAGCCTCAAAGCGATGGCCGTCATGGGCCAGCGCCGCGCGCAAGGTGGCAATCTGCGCCGCCTGCGCCCGTAGCTCGCGGTCGCCTTCGCCATAAAGCGCCTGCAACAGATCCAGTTCCGCCGATTCCAGGTGCTTAAATGGCACCTCCACGCGGTTGCCAAAGCGCAGTTGGTCGCGAAATTCCGCTAATCGCGGAAAGGTCTGGATCAGGGTTTCGATGTGCCGACGGGCAATGTGCAACTTCATATGAGGTGCTCCTCGGGTTCGCTTTCCTCATGGGCAAACAGGCCGTTGGCCCGAATCATCGCCTTGAATGCCTTCATCACCGGGCGAGACAGGACGGTTTCCGCCAGCACGCGGCGTTCGTAAATGGCGTTCTTCATCGCCTCGTCGGCGCCCTGACGGGCCGTGGCAATCAGCGCGTGTTCGGCGGCGCCAAATCGCTGGCCGGGACGGTGGCAGACCTGGTCGTAAAGCATCGCCATGACCCGCTTTTCCACCTCGTCCATTTTGCACTTGCCGTCGAGGATTTTGAGCATGACCACGGTGGCGCAGTCGATGTGGGTGGGCGTTAGGGCCTGAGCCGCGACCCAGGCCGACAGGGCGTCGATGTTCATGCGGATCCGCTCAGGGTCATGGCGGTTTCTAAGGCCGGATAGCCGCCATCGACGCTGAAAACGCGGGTGTAATGGAAGTCGATAAACATCTGCGCGTAGGTTTTGCTGGCGTTGCCGTGGTAGCAGTAGATGAGGATTGGCGCGTCTTTGGGGAGGCGCTTCATCCAGCTAAACAGGCGGTCTTCGCTGAGGTGGGCGGCGCCAGCGATGTGGCCGGCACGGTAGGTCATGGGGTCGCGCACATCGAAGAGCACGGCGGCTGGTTCAGTGCGCAGGAGTTCGGCGGCCTTCGGGCCAGAGAGACATTCAAATGTGCTCGAAACCGTCATCGCTTATGTCTCTTTCAGAGGGTGGGTAAAAGGCGCGCGCCATGCAGAAATGTGGCATTTGCCACAGGCGGGCTGCCTGTCGGGGTTCGCGATGCAATTCACTATCCAGACCCGCATCCAGACCTGCGGAGCGGAGACACGCCTCGTCCTCCATCAATCGTCACTGCCCTGGGGGGTAAACAGGGGTTCAATCGCCGCCAACCGCGCCGCCCGCAGGGCGTGGGCCAAATCCGCGCCCCGATGGCCTTGGTCGAGGAGCGGTTGCACCGCCACGGCCTGGGCCACCTGCTGGGCCTGCTGTAACCGCGTCACCGCGTCGATCGGTACGCCGTTCGCCGCGACGGCCACGGCCCAATCGGCAAACCGCGCAGGCCGTCGCAGGGCGTCCAGCTGTTCGAGCTGTTCCAGCGCCGCGATGGCGCTGCGCGCCGGCAAAGACACGCGAGCCACCAAACGGGACAGGTCGCGCCATTCGGTGGGGGTTTTGAGATGGCCACACAGCGATTCCACCGCCGCCGGTGGGTGGTCGCCCAAGAGCGCGGCCCAGCGAATGGGACCGCGACGGCTCGGGTCATGGGCGGCGCCCGCGTCAGCCACTGGCAGGGTCAGCGCCACGGCCTGTTGCAGCGCAGCAGCGCGGGTCTCGTCCCAGTG
>DAIUCA010000147.1:0-5961 GCA_036846405.1 Candidatus Competibacteraceae bacterium | reverse complement strand
ACCCCCACAGGCCAGGGCGACCGCAAGGGTCGCCCCTACAGTTGGCGATATTGTCGGAGCCTATAAATCCCTTTGCGTACACCACGGATTGCAATGGATAAAACAGAACGAACCCAACGGCGTTCTGGGCCCATGGTGGCAACGCAATGATTGGGAACACATCGTCCGCGATGAATCGGAATGGCATCGCCTCCGCGACTATGTTCGCCATAACCCAACCCAATGGGCGCTGGATAAATTGTACACATCGCCATCGGAAGCCCCTTGCTAGACCAATCGGCGGCCTAACCCAACGGTCAACCGCGCTGTCCATGGACTCCGCTACAATCCAACGCTTTTTTGCAACCTTCGAGGGGCATCTCCATGAATGACGCCGTCCACGATGCGGCTTTGATCGCCGCCCACCCCTGCGCCGACTTGGCGACCTTTGATCCGGCCTTGGCGGCGGCAGTCGCCCAGGAAAGCCAGCGCCAAGAAGACCATATCGAACTCATCGCCTCGGAAAATTACGCCAGCCCCCGGGTGATGGCGCTCCAAGGGTCGGTGCTCACCAACAAGTACGCCGAGGGCTATCCCGGCAAGCGCTATTACGGCGGCTGTGAGTTCGTCGACATCGCAGAAAAACTCGCCATCGAGCGGGCAAAACAGCTGTTTAACGCCGGCTATGCCAACGTGCAGCCCCATTCGGGTTCTCAAGCCAACGCCGCCGTCTTCATGGCGTTGTTGAATCCCGGCGACACCATTTTGGGCATGAGTCTGGCCCACGGCGGTCACCTTACCCACGGGGCGTCGGTGAATTTCTCCGGCAAAATCTATCGGGCAACCCACTATGGCATCGACAACCAGGGCTTCATCGACTACGACCAGGTCGCCCAAATCGCCCAGGAATGCCGCCCGAAAATGCTCATCGCCGGCTATTCGGCCTACTCACAAATTCTGGATTTCGCCCGCTTTCGCCAGATCGCCGACGCCGTGGGCGCTTATTTTCTGGTGGATATGGCCCACTTCGCCGGTTTAGTGGCCAGTGGTCACTATCCCAACCCCCTGGAATACGCGGATGTGGTCACTTCCACCACCCACAAAACCCTGCGGGGGCCTAGGGGCGGCCTGATTTTGGCGGGCCACGACGAGGCGCTCCATAAAAAGCTCAATGGGTCGGTGTTTCCGGGCAACCAGGGCGGGCCGCTCATGCACGTGGTCGCCGCTAAGGCCGTGGCGTTTAAAGAGGCCCTGGAACCAGCCTTCAAGGCTTATCAGCAGCGGGTGGTGGACAACGCCCAGGCCATGGCGGCGGTGGTCATCGAGCGCGGTTACAAGGTGGTGTCGGGCGGCACGAAAAATCACCTGCTGCTGGTGGATTTGGTGGCCCAAGGACTCACCGGCAAGGCAGCCGATGCGGCCTTGGGTCGCGCTCACATCACCGTGAACAAAAACGCCGTGCCGAACGATCCCCAGTCGCCGTTTGTGACCAGCGGCATTCGGATCGGCAGCCCGGCCATCACCACCCGCGGCTTTGGGGTAACCGAAGCGCGACAGGTGGCCCATTGGGTGTGCGATGTCCTCGACCACCTGGACGACGAGGCCACCATCGCCCGAGTGCGCGCGGCGGTGACGGCGCTGTGTCGCCAATTCCCGGTCTACGGGCCCCAAGGCGCGTTCGCCGCGTAATTCACCGGATAATCACCGCACCGCCGCCGTGGCTAACCCCCACGGCGGCGGTTTTTTTTAGGGCGCCGGCGGGCGGCGTTGGGTCACAAACTCATCGTCGGGGAGGTACTCCGCCCCCGGGGCATAGCGCCATTGGGTCATGCGCGGCAGGCCGTCTTCTTGGATGAGTGTGCCGACAAATGCGCCTAAATCGCTCTGTTGGTCGATGGCCCGCATGACCGCCGGCCCAAAGGGCGTCGCGAATTCCAAGCCCCGCAGAGCCGCTGCCAGGGCGTCGCTGTCGGTGGTTCCCGCCTTCTCGATGGCTTGGGCCAGCAGGTGCAGCGACACAAAACCCACCACGGAACCCAGCCGGGGATAGTCGTTAAACCGTTCCATGTAGGCGGTTTTGAAGGCGGTGTGTTCGGGGGTATCCAAGGCGTACCAGGGATAGCCAGTCACCAGCCACCCGGTGGGCGCTTCCTCCTTCAGGGGGTCGATCCATTCCGGTTCGCCGCTCAACAGGGACGCCACCACCCGATTTTCGAAGAGTTCCTGGTCGGTGCCCTCGCGGACAAAGCGGGTCAAATCGCCGCCGAAGGTCACATTAAAAATGCCCTCGGGGTTGGCGTTGAGCAGCGCTTGAACGGCTGGACCGGCGTCGATTTTGTTCAACGGCGGCCATTGTTCGGCGACAAATTCCACATCTGAACGACGGGCCTGGAGCAGCTGTTTGAAAGCGGCCACAGCGGATTGGCCGTATTCGTAATTGGGCGCGATGGTGGCCCACCGCTGGGCCGGCAAGGCGGCGGCGGCTTCGGCGAGCATCGCCGCCTGGACATAGGTGCCCGGGCGCAGGCGGAAGGTGTAGGGGTTGCCCTTCTCCCACACGATGGCATCCGACAAGGGCTCGGCGGCCAAAAACACGATTTTTTCGCGCAATGCCACATCAGCCACCGCCAGGCCCACGTGGGACAGCAGCGTCCCAAACAGGGCCACCGCGCGGCTGCGATGGATGAGTTCTTGGGCCACGGTGACCGCGTCCGTGGGCTTAGCGCCATCGTCGCGGGACACCACTTCCAACGGTCGATTTAAAACGCCGCCGCCAGCGTTGATCTGTTCCAGGGCTAGCTGCCAACCCTGGCGATAGGGTTCGGTAAACGCCGCAAAGCCGCTGTAACTGTTCAAGTCGCCGAGGACTATAGGTTCGGCGCCGTGGGTGGGGGCGGCAAGTAACGCCAGCCAAAGGGCAAAAAATCGCATGACGCGACTCCTTCAAACGAAAAAAACTAACGCAGTTCCCGTAAAAACCGCAGCGAAATCGCCGCCGACGCCAGGCATCGGCGGCGCTACAATTTGCCTCCAAGGCGGCCCTTGGCCTTATCACTTTTTCGTCTGAACCGGAGACCGATTCCCATGCTGGACGTTGTTCACGCCACCCGCATCGCCACCCAAAAACTGTTGCGGGAACTGCGCCTGCGGGGGGCTTTTTGGCTCACCCGCGAGCAAAAACGCCAATTGGAACGCCGCCTGCGGGGCCGCGACGAGCTTTTCAAACTGCAACAGGCCGACGGCGCCGTGGTGTCTTTTGGCAAAAGCGGCCGCACCTGGTTGCGGGTCATGATTTCGCGGTTTTATCGCACCCACTTTGGTCTCACCGGCGATCAGCTCATGGGCTTCGATAATCTCCATCGCCGCCACGCTGCCATCCCCAAGCTCTTGTTTACCCACGACAATTATCTGGGCGATTACACCGGCAACGGCGACAGCAAGTGCGATTACCAGGGCAAGCGGGTGGTGCTCCTCATCCGCGACCCCCGAGACACGGCGGTGTCGCAGTTTTTCCAGTGGAAACACCGGATGCGCCCCACCAAAAAATCCCTCAACCGCTACCCCGAGGCGGATTTGTCCCTGTTCGACTTCATGGTGAGCGATGCCGGCCTCACCAAGGTGATCCACTTTCTCAACCAATGGGCCGTGGCCCGCGAGCGCCTGGGTGCCGACCACCTGCTGGTGGTGCGTTATGAGGATCTGCGCCAGCAGCCGGCGGCGGAACTCGCCCGCGTGCTCGAGTTTCTCGGGGCCCCCGCCGACGAGATGGCGATTCAAGACGCCGTGGAATTCGCCCGCTTTGAAAATCTGAAAAAGCTCGAACAGCAGGGCGCGTTCTGGTGGAGCGGTAGCCGACTGTCCCCGAAAGACCGCAAAAATCCCGATTCCTACAAGGTGCGCCGTGCCAAGGTGGGCGGCTATCGGGACGACTTCGACGCCGCCCAATTGGCCCAACTGGACGCCATGACCCGCGAACAGCTCCACCCCGCCTTCCATTACGACTGAATCTAACGAATTCTCTCTATTCCTTACCGTCGCGGATGCGGCGGTTTTTTGCTGACTTTTCGCGCTTTTTCCTTGAGGAATGCCCTATGCAACACAAAGTATTTATCCATACCAACCACAAACAATGGCTTGGGGCGCTGGTCTCCCAGTACTCCATGACCCGCAATTCCCGCCACGCGGATCGCTTCGCCGTCGAGATCATTCGCCATACCGATTACCCATTTTTCCAGGAATTCGAGGGAAAATCGTACCTGCGGGACGGGGTCACCTGGACCTGGCTCAACGACGACCTCCAATCCTTCACCCCCCTGCGCTTCATGCCCCCCGAACTCATGGGCTACAGCGGGCGCGCCGTCGTCGTCGATCCGGATGTGTTTGCCGTGGGCGATGTGTTTGAGCTGCTCACCCGCGACATGCAGGACAAGGCCCTGGTGTGTCGCCCGCGTTCGGGGCTGAAAAAGGTGGAAGGCTGCTTTGCCACCAGCGTCATGCTTTTAGATTGCGCCAAGCTCACCCACTGGCGGGTGGAAGAACAGTTTCGCCAACTCTTTGAAATGAAAAGGGATTATCGGGAATGGATTTGCCTGAAATACGAGGACGGCAACCAGATTGGGCAGTTTGAATACGAGTGGAATGACTTCGACAAGCTCACCCCCAAAACCAAACTCATTCACAACACCAAGCGCAAAACCCAACCGTGGAAAGCCGGATTGCCGGTGGATTTCCGACCGGCAGAACAATTTCGGCTGTTTCCGCCCATCGGCTGGCTCATGCAGGCCCGCCGGCGGCTGCTCGGCGATTACGCGTTGTTGGGCCGTTACAAAACCCATCCGGACCGCCGGCAAGAACAGTTTTTCTTCGGATTGCTGAAAGAGTGCCTAGAGAAAGGCGTCATCGCCGAAGACACGGTTAGGGCGGAAATGGCCCAAAACCACGTGCGCCACGACGCCTTTGAGGTGGTGGATCGCACGCCGCCCCTAGAGCAGCTATACGCGCAACTCGCCGCCTAGCCCGGCGCCGCGCAGGGGTTGGGGCGTAATTGGCGTCATGTATTGGTCATCTAACGGCGTCGGCGACGGATTTGTGGTTCGCTTGCCGCCGCGACGTTTCCCCCCTTGAGAGATGGCGACCATGGCAGACACCCCCCCATCGCCGGCTGTTGACGATGACGATGAACCGACCGACGGCGCGTGGCATCCCGACCGCACGGACGCCATCGATTCATCGCCCTTTCGGTCGGGCGATCTGCGGCAGCTCAAAGCCTGTTTGGTGGTGTTGGCCGGCCCGGATTTGGGCCGCTATTTCGAGTTAGCCCCCGCCAGTTATCTCATCGGGCGGGCCGAGCACGCGGACATCGGCCTGCGAGATTTGGGCATTTCTCGCCACCACGCCCGCCTGATTCACGAGGAAATCGGGGTTTTTATCGAGGATCTGGGCAGTGCGAACGGCCTCTTCGTGAACGGCACCCGCGTCACCCAACGGGTTGCCCTGCAAGAGGGCGACAAACTCGCCTTGGGTCGCGGCACGATTTTGAAGTTTGGCTATGTGGACCAGCTCGACCAGCAGTTTCAACAGGATTTACTCAACGCCGCCCTGCGCGACGCGCTCACCGGCGCGTTCAACAAGCGCTATTTCATCCAATCCCTGCGCACCGAGTTTGCCTATGCCCACCGGCACCACACCCGCCTGGGCCTCATCATGATCGACTTGGATTTTTTCAAACGCATCAACGACGACTATGGCCACCTGGCCGGCGACGCGGTGTTAACCCGCTTTGGCCAAATCGTACTCAACGCCATTCGCATCGAGGACATTTTTGCCCGTTACGGCGGCGAGGAATTCGCCCTGCTGTGTCGCGGCAACAACCAAACCCAAACCGCCGCTGTCGCCGAGCGCCTGCGGGAAACCATCGAACACAGCGGGTTTTCGTTTGAAAACCAGCGGTTGCGCGTGACGGCCAGCATTGGCTTGGCCGGG
>DAIUCA010000146.1:0-5982 GCA_036846405.1 Candidatus Competibacteraceae bacterium | reverse complement strand
GATGTTGGTGGACTGTGGCTGTCGCTGGGTGCTGGTGGGGCATTCTGAACGGCGGCGGCGCTATGGCGAAACCGACGACCTGGTGTTGCAGAAGTTGTTGGCGGCGATCCAGGTGGGGTTAAGCCCGGTGCTGTGCGTGGGCGAAACGTTAGAAGAGCGGGACGCTGCCCAGACGGAAACCGTGATTCGGCGGCAATTGGCTGTGCTTGAGGCGCTGACTGCGGCTCAGTTGGCGCCGCTGGTCGTGGCGTACGAGCCAGTGTGGGCCATCGGCACCGGGCAAACCGCAACGCCAGACCAGGCCCAAGCGATACACCAATTGATTCGCGCCCAACTGGGCGTCGCGGGCGACGCCATGCGTATCGTCTACGGCGGAAGCGTGACGGAACACAACGCCGCCGAATTATTTGCCATGCCCGATATTGACGGCGGTTTGGTGGGCGGTGCATCTTTGCGCCCCCTTGCATTTGCAGCCATTGCAAACGCGGCTTTCTCTCACCGAGTCACCCCATGATTCATTCCCTATTTCTCGTCTTTCATGTGGGCCTTGCCCTGGCGCTCATCGTTCTCGTGCTGATTCAGCAGGGGAAAGGTGCGGAGGCGGGTGCGGCTTTTGGAGGAGGGGCATCGGGCACGGTCTTTGGCTCGCGCGGTTCGGCGACCTTTGTCACCAAGCTCACCAGCGCCGTGGCAGCAGGCTTTTTCGCCACCAGCTTGACCTTGGGCTACTTCGTGACCCAATCCCGCGAGATCGCCAGCGTGGTGGAGAGTGCGGCGGTGACAACCGTGCCAACGCCAGTGACAGTCCCCAGCCGCCCGGCTGACCTGCCCCTGTCTGTCGCGCCGACCACCGTTCCCCAGGTGACGAGTGAAGCAGTAACCATCCCAGCGCCGCCCGATACCGCACCGCCAACCGATGCGCCCGCGGCGAGCGAGTAATCCCGATTTACGCCGACGTGGTGGAATTGGCAGACACGCTACCTTGAGGTGGTAGTGGGTAACTCCGTGCCGGTTCGAGTCCGGCCGTCGGCACCATCTTGACCTCACCTCAGTAATGGATCTTCTTGGCCTCGGATGGCCCCGCTGTTCCCCAGTCCTTCCCTGTTTCCCCTCAAACTCCCGCTCCCGCCATGTCGCGAGCTGGGACCTTTGTGCGGTTGCCGTCAACGAAATTGCACTTCAAGGCTAGTCGCTTATGCAATATCGGCGCACAATCATGAAAACAACAACGTGGAGTGATTGTTGTGAACACACAACATTCGGTGCAATGCGATTTAATCCTGGTGGGCGGCGGCCATAGCCACTTGTTTGTATTGATGAATTTGGCGCGGCGGCCAGTGCCAGGATTGCGCGTTACGCTCATCACACGGGAAGCCAACGCCCCCTATTCGGGCATGTTGCCGGGGTTGATCGCCGGTCATTATCAATTTGACGACACGCACATCGACCTCGAACCCCTGGTCCACATGGCGGGCGCGCGCTTCGTGATCGACACGGTGACGGGCCTCGATTTGGCGAATCGTGCGGTGGTTTGCCAAAACCGCCCGCCTATCCCCTTCGATTTGCTGTCCCTCGACATCGGCTCGACCCCCACAGCCACCATCCAAGGGGCCGCCGAACTCACCCTGCCCATCAAACCCGTGAGCGAGTTTTTGATCGGCTGGCGGGAAATTCAGCGCCTGGTCCTCGCCCGCCAAGGGGCCAGCCACGTGGCCGTCATCGGCGCCGGTGCCGGTGGGGTAGAGGTCGCGCTCGCCGTGAGCTATCGCCTGCGATCGCTGCTCCAGGGCGACGGCCGCTTGACCCGAGATTTAGTAGTGCATTTGGTAGGCGATGCGCTGTTGCCTGGCCACATCGCGAGTGTGTCGCGCCAGATGCAGCGCCACCTCGACCGCCTCCAAATCCATTGCCACTTCCAGCGGCGCGTCAAAATGATCCGCCTGGGCCAACTCATCCTCGACGACGGCAGCGTGCTCCCGGTGGAACACACAATTTTGACCACCGGCGCCCAACCCGCCCCGTGGATCGCCGAAAGTGGTCTCACCATCGACGACCGCGGCTTTGCCCGCGTGGATGCCCACCTTCGCTGCGTCGATCATCCCCACATTTTCGCCAGTGGCGACATCGCCGCCCTGCCCTCCGCGCGGCCGAAAGCCGGGGTGTTTGCCGTCCGCCAAGGCCCGATTTTGGGCGAAAACCTGCGCCGCGCGGCCCTGCAATTCATCAGCGGCAAACGTCAGCGGCTGCAACGCTATCGCCCGCAACGCCGCTTTTTGTGTTTGCTCAGCACCGGCGACGCCCAAGCCGTCATGAGCTGGGGTTCGCTGAGCTTGAGCGGGGCTTGGATATGGCGCTGGAAAGACCGCATCGACCGTAAATTTATGCGCAAATTCAAAGACCTACCGCCTATGCCGATTCAGGAGATGCGCTGCAAGGGCTGTGGCTCCAAACAGCCCGCCGCCGTGTTGCGCCAGGCCCTCGCCGATTTCCCCGCCGACTTGAGCGCCGACGACGCCGCCCGCATTAGCGTGGCCGGCCGCGAGCTCATTGTGAGCGCCGACGGTTTTACCGATCCCCTGAACGATCCCTTCGAGTTTGGCGCTCTCGCCACCCGCCACGCCCTCAACGACATATACGCCATGGGGGGCGCGCCCCACGCGGCCACCGCCCTGGTGCAATGGCCCGCCGGCGAGCCGTCCCATGTGGCCGCCGACATCAGCCAGCTGCTCAGCGGCGTGCACTCGGCGCTGCAAGAAGTTGGCGCGCAGCTGGTGGGCGGTCACACGGCCCTGGGCCACGAGCCGTGGCTGGGGTTGAGCGTCATCGGCACGCCACCTCTCAGCCTGTGGCGCAAGGACGGATTACGCTCGGACGACGCCTTAATTTTGACCAAACCCCTGGGCACCGGCGTGCTGCTGGCGGCGCGGATGCAGCGAAAATTGCGCGGCGAATGGCGCGGCCCCCTCATGGCCCACCTGCGCCACAGCAACGCGGAAGCCGTGTTCATCGGCGGTGAACTCGGCGTCAATGCCTGCACGGATATTTCCGGCTTTGGCCTATTTGGCCACCTTCAAGAGATGACCCGCAGCGCCAAAATGAGCTGTTCCCTGCATCTGAACGCGATTCCCATGCTGCCCGGCGCGGAGGCGCTTACCGTCGCTGGCGTGCGCAGCAGTCTCTACGGCGATAACCGCCAGGCCGCCTCCGTGGGGGAATTGGCCAACCCCCGCTTTCCCCTGCTGTTCGACCCGCAGACCCAAGGGGGCCTGCTGTTCGCCATGCCGGTGAAACAGGCCCTCCACTGTGTGGCGCTGCTCAACGCCGTCGGCTACACCGCCGCCATCATCGGTCAGGTGGGCGAACCCGACCCCTTGGGGCGGATTGAGTTGAACGGTTAGCGTCAAACGCCGTTTATTAATGCGATTTATTGACGCGATTGTGAGACCGACAACATGCCCCTCGACACCCTAGACGCCCTCATCGGCAACACCCCGCTTTTGAAAATCCGCCGCCTGCCCGTGGGCCGAGGCTGCACCGTGTTCGGCAAGCTCGAGGGCCAAAACCCCGGCGGTTCTGTAAAAGATCGAGCGGCCCTGTCGATGATTCGCCGGGCCGAGGAACGGGGCCACATTCGCCCCGGCGATACCCTCATCGAGGCCACCAGCGGCAACACCGGCATTGCCTTGGCCATGATCGCGGCGATTCGCGGTTACCCCATGCGGCTCATTATGCCGGCCAACATGAGCCTGGAACGCCGAGCGGCCATGACGGCCTACGGCGCGGAACTTCAGTTGGTGAGCAAGGAGGAGGGCATGGAAGTGGCCCGTGATTTGGCGGAGCAGATGGGCCGCCGCGGCGAGGGCCTGGTGCTGGATCAATTCGCCAATGAGGACAATCCCCACGCCCATTTCACCACCACCGGCCCGGAAATCTGGCGCGATACCGCCGGCCAAGTCACCCATTTCGTGAGTTCCATGGGCACCACCGGCACCATCGTGGGGGTGTCGCGGTACCTCAAACAGCAGTCGCCCGCCGTGCAGATCGTCGGCGTCCATCCCGCCGAGGGCGCGAGCATTCCCGGAATTCGTCGCTGGCCTGCGGCCTATCTGCCGAAGATTTTTCGGCCCGAGGCGGTGGACCGCGTGATGGAGGTGACCCAAGCCGATGCCGAGGCCATGACTCGCCAGTTGGCCCGCCAGGAGGGGGTATGCGCGGGGGTATCCGCCGGCGGGGCTATGTGGGCGGCCCTGCGTCTGAGCGAAGAATGCGCCGCCCGAGGCGAGGCGGCGGTCATTGTCACCATCGTCTGCGATCGCGGCGACCGTTACCTCTCCACCGGCGTGTTTGATGGCCATTGAGCTGCCTCCACCCCCCGACGATTGGGACATTCCCCCGCCCGCCGCGCCGCCGCCGTCCAGCAAGCCCGTGCTGGCCTTCGACATCGAGACCATTCCCGACGTCCAGGGCTATCGCGTGCTTCATCCGGAACTCACGACCCTAGCCGACGAGGCGGTGGCCGAGGCCATGGCCTTGGAACAGCGCCAGCGCACCGGCAACGACTTCATCCGCCACCATCTGCAACGGGTGGCGGTGATTTCCGTGCTCTATTGCGACGACCAGAAACTCGAATTGCGGTCTTTGGGCCAGCCCGCCGACGGCGAGGCCGTGCTGGTGCGGCAGTTTTTTCAGCTGATTCACCATTACCAGCCGATTCTCGTGTCCTGGAACGGCAGCGGCTTTGATCTGCCGGTGCTCCATTACCGCGCGTTGATTCACGGCATCGTCGCCCGGCGCTATTGGGAAACCGGCGATTCCGTGGCGAGCTATCGCTTTAACAACTATCTGTCGCGGTTTCATTGGCGCCATGTGGACGTGATGGACGTGCTGTCGGGCTACCAACCCCGCGCCGTCGCCCCCCTGGACGACATCGCCCAGCTCCTGGGCTTTCCGGGCAAGTTGGGCATGAGCGGCGGCAAGGTGTGGGACGCGATTTGTCGCGGCCAACTCGCCACCGTGCGCGATTACTGTGAAACCGATGTGCTCAACACCTATCTGGTGTATCTGCAATTCGCGTTGATGCGGGGCGAATTGTCGCCCCAGCAGCGCGCGCTCACCCACGACCGCCTGCGCCAATTGCTCGCCGACAGCGACAAACCCCATTGGCTGCAATTTCTGAACGCTTGGAAGTCTGCCCCATGTCAAACGCCGAAGTAATCATCGCCGACCTGTCCCACGATGGCCGCGGCGTGGCCCGGGACCGGGGCAAGGTGAAGCTCATCGCTGGCGCCCTGCCGAATGAAACCGTCACCTACCGGGTGTTGAAAACCCACCGCAGCCACGACGACGCTCGGGTGGAAACCGTGCTGTTGCCCTCGCCCCAGCGCACCGCGCCGCCCTGTTCCCATTTCGGCCGCTGTGGCGGCTGTGTGCTGCAACATCTGCAAGCCGATCAGCAGATTCACCACAAACAACAGTGGCTCTCGGATAACTTCATGCGTATCAGCCACTTAGAACCGCTGCGCTGGCTGCCGCCCTTGAACGGCCCCGCGTGGGGTTATCGCCACAAGGCACGCCTCGGCGCCAAGTGGGTCGCCAAGAAAAACAAGCTGGTGGTGGGCTTTCGCGAGGTGGATGGCCGCTTTGTGGCTGATTTGCAGGAATGTCCCGTGCTCCATCCGTCTGTAGGCGAACGGCTGCCGGCGCTGGCCGAGGCGTTGGGCCAGCTGTCCATTCGAGATCAACTGCCCCAAATCGAGGTGGCCATCGCCGATGTCGGCCCGCCGACCCTGAATCTGCGCGTGCTCGCCGACCCCACCGCTGCCGATTTGCAACTCCTCATCGCCCTCGCCCAGCAGGAACAGTGGCAGCTCTACCTGCAGCGCGGTGGCCTCAACACCATTGCGCCGCTCTATCCCAATCCCCCCGCGCCCCTGTTCTACGAACTGCCCGATTTCGGTTTGCAGATGGCGTTTTCGCCCTGGC
>DAIUCA010000145.1:0-6013 GCA_036846405.1 Candidatus Competibacteraceae bacterium | reverse complement strand
CGCAAGCCACTGGATGGCGATTGCGCGATTTGGCGTAGCGATTCCTTTTTGGGATCAGTGGAATCGGGAGGGACTGTTCATCCACCTATGGTTGAATCACCAACTTTCATTTTCCAGTTGGTTCGAGCCCCATTTCGAACACCGCATTTTCTGGACGCGTTTATTACTTATTAATGTATTTGAAGGCAATCAACGCATTTGGGATCCGATGCTGCAGATGACTGTGAACCCCCTGATCTTCTCAATTTGTCTGATAGCATTTTTCAGATTGCAATATCGAATTATTGGTTGGAACCCTCTTGTTTTCGGAATTACGCTTGTCGGACTTATTCTTCCGATGGCTTATGAAAATGTGCTTTGGGGTTTCCAGTCCCAATTCTACTTTCTGTTGCTGTTTTCCATTCTCTTTCTACTGGCTTATGAACAGTGGCTTTGCGGCGTTCTATTAGCGATTTCAGCTTATCTTGCACTCGGATCAGGGGTATTGGCGGTGATCGCTGTTTTTCCCGTTCTGGTTTACCGATCTTTGACTGAGCCAGATTATCGCTGTCGACATCTCAAACTTCTGACAATTTATCTGTTGGTTACCGGTGTGCTGCTGTACGCAATGCCAGTTGTTCCAGAACATCAACACCTAAAAGCCCAATCCTTGGCCCAGTTTTTCTCTGCCCTAGAGCACTTAACGCGATGGCCTTTTAATCTTCCAGGCAGTGGCTTTATCTGGCAATTGCCGCTTTTCATTTGGTTCACATGTCTCCTCTACAGACATAAGCCGCTGTCTATTTCCGATAGAACGCTTCTTGCCTTGTGGGTTTGGTGTGGATTGCAAATCGCGGCGATCGCTTACAGTCGAGGGTCCATCACAGAGATTGCCGTTGCTCAAGGGCTGCCTCCGTCAACAGAGGGGTTCATCGTGCCATATCGTTATCTGCAGATCGTATTTTTGGCGCAGATTGTTCCTATGCTCGCGCTTGCGAAGTGGCGTTCTGTGTGGGGAACCGTGGTTCTCTCTTTGGCGACAGCATCTGTGGGATTAGGACTGATGCAACAGCTCCCCGATGTACTGGAGAAAATGAACCATCGCCAAAACCGACAAAATATCCATCTTCTGAATGTTCAGACTTATTTGAAAACCTCCGACATGGAGATGTTGCGAAGTAAGCCAGTGTTGGATTTGCCTTATCCCAGTGCTGATGGAGTTGTTAGCATGCTCGAGGCACTCCGTCATAATTTGCCGCCAAATCTACAAGTCCCGACACCAATGACAGGTCAAGGTCCAGGATTCGTTGAAAATGGCGTTTATCCGACGACACCGGCGTTGTTGGGGGACAGTTGGGGATCCCATACAGGCGCGGGCGACGCCCACACCGGCGAATGGCGCAGCGACCCCGTCGAATTGACCAGCAGTTTTATCGCGATTCCCCTCGCGGGTTATCCGAACTCGGCCTGTCATGTCCTCGAATTGCGGACTTCTGATGGACGGATCATCCCCGTGCCGAAAGCGGTTACGCCAGGAGAAGGCTGGCAATGGATAACGCTGCGCAACCCCGGACCGTTCCAGATATTCGCGGCCGACCGCTGTGAACACTGGCGCGGTTGGTTCGCCTTCGGCACGCCGCGGCGCATCGGCATTCTTTCAGTCGCGGCGGACTTTGCACGGCAACAGTCCTCGTGGCTGCTGCTTTTGGGGGTGACGCTCCTTATATTCACCGCGATCAATGCCCCTCAGAATGCAGCCCGCCGTGAATAGACGCGGTCTCCTGGTCTGCTTCGGGCTGCTAGCGCTCTGGGCGCTGAAGTTCTCGCCCCATCTGCAAGCACCACAAATCTGGGCAGAGGACGGTTCGCTATTCCTGCACCAGTTTCTGCAACACGGTATCGCAAGTCTTTGGCTGCCTTATCAAGGCTTCATCTATGTTCTGCAAAGAAGCCTCGCCTTTCCCATGTTCTTTGTTCATCCAGAACATCTGCCCCTCTACACGGTCTTCGTCGCGACGGTCATGACGGCGCTCGCCAGTTTTCTGATGTGGCTGTTCGCTCCCGTCGCTCACTCGTTGCAGCGGTTAGCCGTCGCTCTGACGCCGCTCCTCATGCCCCATGGCGGCGAGGTGTTCGGCAGCATTGTGAATTTGCAATGGATTTATGCGCCCCTGCTGCTGCTGATTCCCTGGGGAAGCACCTACTGGTCTTGGCGATTCCTGGTTTTGAGCGTGCTCTCGGTCACCGGTCCCTTTGGGCTGATCTCGCTGCCCGTGTATCTATTGGCCCTCGCCATCTATCGCGATCGGTTGCGGTTGGTTCTGCTGTTGATTGCGACAGCGGGTGGCGCGGTACAGATCTATTTCTGGTTCAATCAGAGTCGCAGCAAACTGCCAATTCTCATCGAACACGCCACCTATTATCTGCAAGAAATCGGCGCTGGCCTCTTTCTGGGATGGCTCAAACAGCCCACACCACCGCTACATGGGGTTGTGCTGCTCGTGGGCAGCCTGGGATTGCTGAGTTACCTCGCGTGGGCGACTTGGCGCCATCGCTCCCCGTGGCTTTTCAGTCTATTCGGGATGCTGATTTTGATGATGGTGGCCGCGATCGTTGGCAAAGTGCATTTTCCGATGAGTTTTTACATCGGCGGGGCGCGGTACTACTTCGTGCCGACGGTGCTGATCTGCTGGCTGTTGCTGTGGATTGCATTCACACCGCGGGCCTGGATCGCCCGAAGCCTGCTTCTGGTCATCGTGGCGTCGGGGGCGGTGCGCTTCTTCAAACCGCCGTTTCCGCCGCAAAAACCGTCGTGGCGCGAGCAAGTGGCCACGGCTTATGCGGGACAATCTCAACGGCTGGTGATTTTTCCGCGCCACCTGGCGGTGTTGGTCGATTATCGCCATTCCTACTGGCGCCAGTGGCTAACATCAGAACAACGGCGAGAATGGGATCGGCTGTTGACCATTCCGGCTGTGGATGTGCGAGCAAGCGCATCGCTGGGTACCGAGTCAGAGGTCACGGTCATCACATTGAACGCCGCAACCGATCAACCCGTGGTCGGCGACCAAACCGTGGTGCTGTTTGGGACGGGCGACGCGGTTTATCAGAAGGATTACACCCTCTCGACGGTGGTTCTGAAGATTCCCGACGGCAAGCGCCACGCCAGCGCCACGATGAGAATTGTGCGCGATGCCGTTCCCGAAAAGCGGGAAGTGGCCGTGATCGAGCTGCGTCAACCGAGTGCGGGATTGCGCATTGGCGCGTTAGATCGCGTGCTCATTCGGATTGACGACTAATTCAGATATTTGAGGGGGAACACCATCGTGAACCGTTTGGCGACATCCAAAGACCATCTCTGGATTGTGGCGCTGATTGGCGTCGTCAGTGTCTTCAAGTTTTTTGAGCATCTGCATCAACCACAACTGCTGGTCGAAGACGGCCATGTCTTTTTTCGACAAATCATCGAGTTGGGCTTGACGAGTCTGAATCACGCTATTCAGGGGTGGTACTACCTGCCGCCGCGTTTGGGGGCGTTCGCATTGCTCGGGGTGCCGCCGCTTTATGTGCCGCTCTTTGTCACGACGACCGCAGTGTTGTGTACGGGAGCCGCCTGCTATCTAGTTTACCGCTGGACCGATCAACTCCGTATCGGCACACGCACAGCACTGGCGCTTTCTCTGCTGCTCGTGCCCCACAACGGCGCGATCTTCTGCATGTGGGCCAATCTCCACTGGGTGTACGCGGCTGTGCTGTTCCTGTTGCCCTGGGGGCGTCACGAATCCGTGCTGCGGGCCTGTGTCCTGGTTTTTTGGGGAATGAACGGCCCTTTCATCGTTGTGCTCTTGCCGGTTTATGTCCTGACAGCCGGGATTTACCGAGACCGAGAGCGCTTCGGCTTTCTGGGATTGGCCACTCTGGTTGCACTGTTTCAATTATGGGTTCGCCAATCGGCCCATCGCGGCGGTGAGTATCCCCGTCTCGATACCCTTCCAGGACAGGCGTGGTTTTACCTGGAACAATTTTTCGGTGGCCTGTTTCTGGGGCCGCGATTGCTCCCAATGGTTGGGCAGAGCAGCGTCATCGTCACCCTCCTTGGCATAGGTGTTGTGTTGAGCGTGCTGTGGTTGAGCTGGCGACAACAGAAGTTGCCGCTGTGGGTGCGAGCGCTGCCGCTCGGTGTGCTGTTGACGGCGGGCGTCGCCATCATCGGGCGTCTGGAGTTTCCCATGACCTTTTTCGGCGGTGGTTCCCGCTACTACTTCGCGCCGGCCGTGCTGCTGTTTTGGTGGTTGATTGTGATGGGCCTGGAATATCGCCAACCCATCCCAATGGTTCTGCTCATTCTCGTGATGCTGGTGGCTTTCGATACTTTTCAGAAAAAGGCCGTGCCACAGGCCGATCCCCCTTGGTCAACGCAGATCGCCCAAATCGAGGCGGGTGAACGGGATAGTCTGATCTTCTATCCGCCCGGCTATCGGATGTTCATCGACGCAAGCCATGTCTACTGGCGACGCAGACTGAGCGATGAGGCTTACGGAACTTTGCAGCAGCTCAAAGCCATTCCCCGCGCCCACATCGCCGTTCACCCGAATCATTTCCGTCGCGAAGGCGAGACCGTCACGCTCACTATTGCAACAAATCAACCCGTTGTCGGCGAACAAACCGTGGTGCTGTACGGCACGGGGAGCGCGGTTTATCAGAAGGATTACACCCTCTCGACGGTGGTTCTAAAAATTCCCGACGGCAAGCGCCACGCCAGCGCCACGATGCGCATCATGCAAGACACCGTAACCGAACAGCGGGAGATTGCCGTCATCGAGCTGCGTCAACCCAGCTCAGGACTTCGCTTAGGGTTTCCCGACCACGCCGTGATTCGGATCGACGACTAACGTCTCGTTCTCAACCGCTGGCGCCGCGCCTCAAACAGCGCCACAGCGCTCGCCGCCGACACGTTGAGACTTTCTACCGTGCCAAACAGCGGAATCCGCGCCATCTCATCGCAATGTTCCCGCGTGAGCCGCCGCATTCCCTTCTCCTCCGCGCCGAGCACCAGGGCCACCGGCCGCCGTAAGTCCACGGCATACAATGATTTTTCCGTTTCACCCGCCGTGCCGATGACCCAAATCCCCGCCTCCTGCAGCTGTCGCAGGGCCCGCGCCAGGTTCGGCACCACCACGAGGGGTACAGATTCCGCCGCGCCGCACGCCACCTTCCGCACCGTCGGCGTCAGCGTCGCCGCGCGATCTTGCGGAATCACCACGGCATGGGCGCCTGCCCCATCCGCATTGCGCAAACACGCCCCCAAATTGTGCGGATCCTGCACGCCGTCCAGCACCAACAGCAGCGCCGCTTCTGCTGAATCCGCGCACTTCGCCAGCACATCTGCTAATTCCAAAGCGCTCGTGGTCGGGCGATGGCGCAACACCACCCCTTGATGTCGGCCCTGCTGGCACAACTTGTCGAGTTGTGCCCCGGTCACCCGCTGCACATGCACGCCCAACGCGGCCAATTCCGCGAGCAGCGCCCGCAACTTCTCATCATCGCGGCTCGCGTCGGCCCAGCCATCCAGAATCTGATCCGGATGCTGATGAATCAGCGCCGTCACCGCGTGGAGGCCAAAGGTCAGTTCGGTCTTCATGGAAAATCTCTCTCTCAAAAAAGCAATTCGATCGGGCTTGAATCGGTGATGAGTTGCCCCATTTATTCGGCATCGGCACCCACAAAGTGCTTATTCATCAACCGCTTATGAGGTATGCAGCCATGCAAGTCGTACAACACAATCCCCGTCAGTTCTTCGAGCAACTCCGCAAGGAAATGGACCAGATGCTCGGTCTCGCGCAGGACGATCCGTCCAACGTGGTCACCAGCCGCTGGGCGCCCGCTGTCGACATCAAAGAGGACGAGCATCAGTTCACCCTGGTGGCCGATCTGCCCGGCATCGATCCGAAAGACATCGAAATCACCATGGAACGGGGCATTTTGAGCATTAAGGGCGAGCGCAAGCACGAAGCCGTCACGGAGCAGCGCGGTT
>DAIUCA010000144.1:0-6225 GCA_036846405.1 Candidatus Competibacteraceae bacterium | reverse complement strand
TGACTTGGATCTGGTGGAAGCTAACGAAGCCTTTGCGGCCCAAGCGATCTCTGTAAACAAGGGTCTGGGCTGGGATGTGAGCAAGGTGAATGTGAATGGCGGCGCCATCGCCATCGGCCACCCCATTGGGGCGTCGGGCTGTCGCGTGCTCGTGGATCTGATTTACGAAATGAAGCGCCGCGACGCTAAAAAGGGCTTAGCCACCCTGTGCGTCGGTGGTGGTCAAGGTGTTTCCCTCGCCATCGAACGCTAATTTCACCGTTTCCCTCAAAAACCACAGGTTAGGCGGGTGAAAGCCCGCCTTTTTTATTCATGAGCGATTTACTGGCTTTTCGAGAATACGGCGCGGGTGCGCCGCTCATTATTTTGCATGGACTGTTTGGATCGGCCCGCAACTGGCACTCTATCGCCCAACAGCTCGCCGACCACCATCGGGTGTTTGCCGTCGATCTGCGCAACCACGGCCAATCGTTTTGGGCCGCGAACATGAGTTACAGCGACTTGGCCGCCGACGTGGCCGACTTTATTCGCCATCAGCAACTGGACAGCGTCGCCGTCATGGGCCACAGCATGGGCGGTAAAACCGCCATGATGCTCGCGCTGCAACAGCCGGAGTTGGTGGACAAACTCGTGGTGCTCGACATCGCGCCCGTGACCTACGGCGCCCGCTTTGAGGACTACATCCAGGCCATGCAAACCCTGGATTTGAACGCCGTGAGCCAACGTCAAATGGCGGATCAGTATTTAAGCGCGTGGATTCCCGAAGCCGGGATCCGCGCGTTTTTATTGCAAAACCTGGTGATTCAAGACGGCCATTTCGATTGGCGCATTAACTTGGGTGCCTTGAGCACCCAACTACCGCAGCTGCTGGACTTTCCCTCGGAAATCGTCGTGGGACAGCAATTCGCCAAACCCACATTGTTCGTAGCCGGCGAACGCTCCAACTACATCACCGTCAACGATCACGACCTCATTCGCCAGTATTTTCCCGCGGTTCACCTGGAGACCGTGGCCAATGCGGGCCATTGGCTCCACGCGGACCAGCCCGCTGCGCTGTTAACGCACCTGCGGGCCTTTTTGTAACTAGGGCTGCGACTCAAACAACGGCGACATGTCCTTGCCGTTTAACAGCATTTTCCCCTCCGGGGTCAGTTCGAAACGGTAGTAATCCACGGTCTGGCCATTCTCGACGGTGGTTTGGGCAAACAGCCGCAGCATCACCAAGCCCTTGGCGATGTCCGGATCGCCGCTCATGCCGCTCAGATTCACCAATTTGTCCAGATTGGTGGCTTTCACGGTGAACTGCGCCACCGTCTGGTAAACCGCCTGCGGTTCAGCCGTCACAAACCCGTCGAAATCAAACCGCCCGGCGGGAAAACCCACCGCCGTATCCCGCACCGCGAAACGCGTGCCGTTTTGCAACAGGGCCGGCGCCAGGGTCATGAGGGCCATCATTCCCATCATTTCAGAGTCCATGGCCTCTGCCGCTAGGCCCAATTCGCCCACGTTCTGCAACACCTCCAGAGGAACCCCGGACAACGCGATGTTGAAACGCACCTCGTTGGGCAACAGCTCCGGCGACTCGATGGGCAACTGGGACGCCAGCGACATCTGTGACAACCCCAAGCGGTATCCCAGAGCCAGCCGAGATTGCGCGTCCTTTTCCAACGCCATGCTGTGGTTGAGCTGTCCCAGCCCAAACTGCAGTTCGCTGCCTTCGTAGAGGTTAAACGCCGACACTTCCAAGTCGTAGCCGACCTTCGTGAGCAGCCCCATCATGGCCATCGCATTATCAAGGGTCGCTTTCAAAGCCGCCGCTTGCGCTTCTAGGTCCGCTTGTGCTTCGGCAGCCGCCACTGCTGGATCCGCTTCCCCCTCGGGTGCCACCGGTGCGGCTTCGGTTTGCTCCACCGGTTCGGCAATCACCGCCTCGGCTTCGTCATCTGCCGCCGCAAACAGGGCGTTCTGCGCCTGCAGTCTCTCGTACAACGCCATGAACTGGTCATATTGCTGACCTTGACTGTCGCTACCGCCGGCAAGCCGCCCGATCTCGATGCGCGAGTTTCCCGCCGCCATCACCAGATTTTCCAACGCCGCACGGCTGGTAGTCGCCCAGTTCTGCGCCCCATCCACGGTGGTTTGATAGTCGAGTTGAAACTGTCCCAAGGTGGCCGCGAAGGCATCTTCGGCCGTGTCGGGTGTCGTCAACACCCCATTGCTCAAAATCATCGTGATCTGCTGCAGCGCTGCCGCTTCCGTGTCCCACAACAGATTAAATTGCGCCTGATCCAGGGTCAGGGTA
This sequence comes from Candidatus Competibacteraceae bacterium, assembly GCA_036846405.1. Classification (GTDB taxonomy): domain Bacteria; phylum Pseudomonadota; class Gammaproteobacteria; order Competibacterales; family Competibacteraceae; genus DAIUCA01. The sequence continues at coordinate 3,923 of DAIUCA010000144.1, read as the reverse complement.
GCTACGGTTTCATCGTCTTCCACCAACAGCCAAGGCCCGCCCACACTCCAGTCCATGGGTAGGGGGTTCGGCGCCGTTATCGGGCTGCGAATCACCGTCGGCCCCGACACAAACGCCGTGTTATCGCTAAAGATCAGACGATCTTGGGGAATCGTGGCCACCAATTGGTCGCCCTCGACAACGATGGGGAAGGCTTTGTCGTAGTCCGCTCGCACTTGGTCTGGCGGAATGCCCTTAAGAGAATGGGCAATCACCCCGTCGATGGCCTGACGCAAACGCGCTGCCTCGGGGGAATCGTTGCTCGGTTGGGCCAAAAGCCACAACGGCGCACTCATCAGCGCAATGCCGCAGGAATAGGCAGTGAAACGCATAAAAAACCCTCGTTGGAGTGAAGTCAGCCGCCAGACGGCGGCCGGTGGGACAAAAAATCGGCACAGCGTCGTCAGCCATCCTTGCTTATTTGTATTTAGCCAGCTTTTCCTTGCGTTCGCTTTTGGAGAGGTCGGCAAACTTGGGGCAGTCGCTACAGATTTTGCCCTTTTTTTTGTACTTTTTGCAGCATTTGCTCATAAAAATCGCCTCTTCTCGTCTCGCCTTACGGCAGTAATCGCCAGAAAAAGGGCAGCCATAACGCCGCCAGTAAAACCCACAAACCGCCTTCGATCATCCAGGCCCGCCGCTGCCGCTCCGCGTCGGTGCCCATCACGTGCATGAGCCACAGGTCAAAGGGCACGCTCCACAGCAATAGCACCACCAGCCCCGGGGTCACGATTCCCGCCCCAAAGGCGAGGGTCGGGTCGGGACTATCCACAAAAGCCGCCATGACTAAACAGCCCAGGCCGACGATGACCAGCAACCAGCGGTGGGGAGTCATCCCGCAAACCGCCCGTGCAGCCACGCGCCGATGTGCTGCAATTGGGTCAAGTTCACCTCGTGGGCCATGGGATATTCCCGCCATTCCACGGAATAACCCGCCTGTTGCAGCGCCGCCGCCGCCGCCTTGCCGTAGCTCAGGGGAATCACCGGATCGTGTTTGCCGTGCATGACGCCGATGGCCGTGGTGCGATTCGCCGAGTGGCCTTCGACGACCAGGCGCTCGGGCGCCACCAAATACCCCGACAAAGCCAACAATCCCGCCAACGGTTGCGGATGACGCAGGCCCACATGGAGCGCCATCACGGCCCCTTGGGAAAAGCCCACCAACGCAATGCGCTCGGCGGGAATGCCCCGCCCGATTTCCCGCGCGATGAGGGCGTCGATCTGTGCGCGCGAGGTGTCGAGGCCGACTTCGTCCACCCGCCGAGGAATGTCCATGTCGAGAATGTCGTACCAGGCCGGCATAGACAGTCCCCCGTTGATGGTGACCGCCCGATGGGGCGCGTGGGGAAACACAAAGCGCACGGGCAAATCGAGGCCCAAATGGGGCAGCACCGGCACAAAATCATGGCCATCGGCGCCCAGGCCGTGGAGCCAAATCACGGCGAATTGGCCTGGGCCATGGGGTTCGCGTTCAACCGTCGGTAATGTCATCGCAAGTCACCTGCGCAGTAGAAAAGGGCTGGGGGTTTATACCGCCGACGGCCGTGCCATCGTGAGGGCCACCCTGGAGTTTCGCGCCATGCCGCCGCTATTCACGGCGACCCCTGTCGGTACTGACTTTATTTTGAGGAGATCGAGATGTTTCGCGGACTTTGCTTGCTGATTTTGTGTTGTGGCCTGCCGCTGCTGAGCGTCGCAGCCACCATCACCGTCACCCACAGCGGCAGCGGCACGGCGGGCTGCACTTTGCGCAACGCGATTAACGCCGCTAATACCAACGCCGCCGTGGGCAGCTGCACCGCCGGCAACGAGGGCGGCACGGATTTCATTGAATTAAGCCTCAACGTGCAGCTCACCGCTGCGCTGCCGCCCGTCACCACATCCATTCAGATCAACGGCAACGGTTTCACCCTCAGCCGCTGCGGCGCGAGCGCGAAATTTGGGCTGTTGCGGGTGAATGGGGGGGGCGATTTGCGCCTCAACGGCGACCTGGGCAACGGCAATTACGGCCTCACTCTGCAATGCGGCGAAACGACAGCGGGCGGCGGGCTGTATGTCGCGAACGAATCGCGGGCCACCGGGCGGTTTGTGCGCTTTATCGACCACATCGCCACTACGCGCGGCGGCGCGGTGTATGTGGAGGGCGATCTGGAAGACGCGGGCGTCAGCGGCCAGCTCACCCTCACGGACAGCCTATTTGCCAACAATCAGGCCGTGGGCGACGGCGGCGCGATCTATAACCTGGGCCGCATCACCCTCGAACGGGTGAATTTTTCCAGCGGCTGCGTGTTGGGCGACGCGGAATGTACCTGGCCGACGCAAAAAGCCAGCGGCAACACCTCTGGCAGCGGCGGCGGCGCGATCTACAACGCCAGCGGCGAAGTGACCCTCATCAGCAGCGTGGTCGCCCACAACTCGGCGAGTATCGGCGGCGGCCTTGCCAACGTGGGCAACGCGCAGATGACCCTCACCAACACCCTCGTCACGGCCAACGGCAACCGCAATTCGCCGCCCAACGACAACGCGATTGCCGGCGGCGGCATCCACAACGCCAGCCGTCTGGTGCTGCGCAACAGCGTGATCGCGGGCAATCTGGCGGCGTTTGGCGGTGGCATCGACAACATCGGCGAAAATAACGGCGGTTTGTCGCTCTTCAGCACCACGGTGCTGGGGAATTGCGCGTTGAATCGGGGCGGCGCCATCCGCAATCAGGACCGGGGACGTACGGAACTGGCCAACAGCGTGGTGTGGGCCAACGCGGACGGTTCGGTGAACACGGCGTCGGCGTCGGTGCTGAATCAAGGCGTTCTCGTGCGCCAAAGCAGCCTTGTCCAGTACTTCGATAACCAGGGCATCGGCAATCTGGACGGGGCGGCGTTTGCGGGCGTGTACGACTATCCCCAGTTCCTGACCCCGCCGGCCCAGCCGATTTGCGGCACGCCGAAAACCCATCTGGCCAGCGATGGCTATCCGAAGCCCACGAGTCCGCTCATCGATCGTGGCGACAATGCCCGTAGCCGAGGCCGCAATATCGACAGTCTCTGCCTCAACACAGAGCAACCAACCCGACTGCCTGTAGGCCATCTGTAATGTTTCGCTGTGGGCAGTAGCACCCCAGCCTTGGGCGAGGGGATAGAGGCTGGTAATAACGGCGGCACGCTGTGTGGCGCGGGGCAAGCGGCGGATGAGCGTTGCCAACTGCACCGGCGTGAGGCGAGCAAGGTTTGCCCCGCCCCAGCATTGAATTTCAGCAGCAGTATTGAGTGCTGCCAGGCTGGCTTGGGCCGTATCGCTTTGCCAAAACAAGGCCGTGAGGTTGTACTCAGCGCTGCGCCATAGCCAGTCCCACATGGGTTGCTTCCGTTTGCACTCTGCGCTTCGAGTCTAGCGCTACTCTTCTTCGCTCAATTTGCCGCCGTTCCAAACCCACAAAATGCCATAACCAATCGCGAGGCCACCCAAGGTCAGGGCAATAGCGATCCCAGCGGTCGAAAAAATTTCGGCGGCCATAGAACAACTCCAGAATATGCACTTATTATTCTTCGCTATCATCGCATCCTTTCGGGCAGCGTAGCGAAGGCTACAGATTAGCCCGTGCTGGCTTGTTAGTGTTTCTCATTATGCGGAGTCCTACGGTGCACTCTCTTCAGGTTCAGGTCATTGAAGGCAATCCCCATCTCCGCTCTTTGTTGCGCTGGCATCTCCAGCAAATGGGGCACACGGTTCAGGCTACGGCTGATTTGCAGCAAGCACGTCTGGGTTTGCAAACCGCAGCCACACACCTCATTATTTTGGATGCTGATCTGATCTACGCTCGTGAGCTTTGCCAGTGGGTGCATCGTCAGCTTGATAGTTTGGTGTTTGTGCTAGGCAGCAGTACGGCT
>DAIUCA010000143.1:0-6228 GCA_036846405.1 Candidatus Competibacteraceae bacterium | reverse complement strand
TCGCCGTGGCGAGCGCCATGGAAAAACCCGGGGCCTATGCCTTCGCGCTCACCGTAGACGACGGCGACTTGAGCGATACGGATGACGTGGTCATCACCGTGAACGACCCGCCGGCCCTCACCGTCACTACCAACTTCATCTGGTTCGTGGACGACCCCTTGGAGTTGGGCCTCAAACTCCAGGTGGACGGCAATTCGGACGGCGATGCGCTCACCTACCTCTGGACGGTGACCCTGCCCGACGGCGCCACCGTTACCTTGACGGAGGCGAATCCCACCTTCACGCCCACCCTGGTGGGCCCTCATGACGTGGAGGTCATCGTGTTGGATGGACTGGACGCGGTGTCGATATTTCTCGCCTTCGATGTTCCTGGTGATGGACCCTCATGACGTGGAGGTCATCGTGTTCGATGGATTTGATGCGGTGTCGATATTTCTCGCCTTCGATGCGGTGTCGATATTTCTCGCCTTCGATGTTGTTGACTCTGAGGCACAACCGATCGAGCAAGCAGATTTGGCGCATGAATTGCCGTACCGCCGCGGGCACTTCGATGGTGGAAGTGCCCGCGGTTTTTTACGGTCTCGCTTTCCGTTCCCACTGTCGGTTCCTGCCCATGAACGCTCTTTCTGCAACTGATGGCCTGCCCGCCCTCGCCGTCGAGAATCTCCACAAGTCTTTTGGCGCTAATGAGGTGCTGAAAGGGATTTCGCTCACCGCCCACGGGGGGGATGTGGTCGTGCTGTTGGGCGCCTCCGGGTCGGGGAAATCCACCTGCCTGCGCTGCATCAACCTCCTGGAATGGCCCAATCAAGGGGTTATTTCCGTGCGCGGCGAAGCCATCGAGCTGCGCACCAACGCCCGGGGCCAGCTCCAACCGGTCAATCCCAAACAGCTCCAGCGGCTCCGCGCCCAGCTGGGCATGGTGTTCCAGCATTTTTATCTGTGGAGCCACTTCACCATTCTGCAAAACCTCATCGAAGGCCCGATTCAGGTGCTCAAGCGCCCGCGCAAACAGGCGATTGCCGAGGCGGAAGCCCTGTTGCAAAAGGTGGGGCTGTACGAAAAGCGCCACGAATACCCGGCCTATCTCTCCGGCGGTCAGCAGCAGCGGGCGGCGATTGCCCGCGCCCTCGCCATGGACCCGGCGGTGCTTTTATTCGACGAACCCACCTCCGCCCTGGATCCGGAACTCGTGGGTGAGGTGCTCAGCGTCATGCGCAAGCTGGCCGAAGAGGGCCGCACCATGGTGGTGGTTACCCACGAACTCGGCTTTGCTCGGGAAGTCGCCACGGACGTGGTGTTTTTGCACCAGGGCCGCATCGACGCCCAAGGCGCTCCCGCCGAAATCTTTGCAAATCCCCCCACGGAACGCTGTCGGCAATTCCTCCAAAATTCCTTGAAAAATAAATAGGTCTCCCGCCATGAAATGGTTATTTATCCCGCTCCTCACCGTGTTTTTAGCGACGCCATTAATGGCCGCCGACCCTGACCCCCGAACCCTGCGCATCGCCATCGAAGGCGCGTTCCCGCCCTTCAGCAGCGTGACCCCCGAAGGAGAACTCGTGGGCTTTGATGTGGACATGGCCCGATTGCTGTGCACCGTGATCGACGCCCAATGCACCCTAGTGAAGCAGGATTGGGACGGTTTGATCCCGGCGCTGTTGGCGCGGCGGGTAGACGCGATTGTGGCGTCCATGTCCATCACGGAAGAGCGCAAAAAGTCGGTGCTCTTCACCGACAAGTACTACCAAACGCCGGCCCGTTATCTGCGGCGCAAGGGCGCAGCCATCGAAGCGACGGCTGAGGGCCTGCGGGGCAAGGCCATCGGCGTACAACGGGCGACGATTTTTGAAGATTACGTGCGGATGAACTACGGCGACGCGGTGGATCTGCGCCAATACGACGATTTCGAGAAAATTTATCTGGATTTACAAAGCGGTCGGCTGGACGCGGCCTTTTTGGATGGGCTGTCGGTCATCGGCAGCTTTCTCAATACCCCCGCCGGTGCGGATTTCGAGTTTTTCGGCCCCATCGTGAGCGATGAACGGTGGGTGGGCGAAGGCATCGGGATTGCGTTGCGCCCCGACGAAGCCGATTTACACGCCCAATTCAACGCCGCGATTCAGACCATCCGCGCCGATGGCCGCTACGACGCTCTGCGGGTGCGGTACTTCGACTTCGACATTTACGGCGATTAGTCCGCGCCCATGGACGATCTCTGGCGTTATCTCCCCAGCCTGTTGGTCGGGGCCGCGTTAACGGTGCAATTGGCGGTGTTGTCCTTGGCCCTGGCCCTCGTCTTGGGCATGGGCACGGCGCTGTTGCGGCTGTACGGGCCGTTTCCCCTGGGCCACGCCGCCTGGCTGTACACCACGGTGATTCGCGGCGTGCCGGATTTGGTGTTGATTTTGTTGGTGTTTTACGGCGGCCAACTGCTCATCAACGAACTCACCGACGCCCTGCGCTACGACGGCTACCTGGAACTCGACAGTTTCACCGCCGGCGTCGCCACCCTAGGCGTGATCTTTGGCGCCTACATGGCGGAAACCCTGCGGGGCGCGTTGCTCGGAGTACATCGGGGCCAACTCGAAGCCGCCCGCGCCATCGGCCTCACGCCAGCGCAAACCTTTTGGCGCATCACCACGCCGCAAATGCTGCGCCTTGCCCTGCCGGGCTTGAGCAACAACTGGCTGGTGCTACTGAAAACCACGGCGCTGGTGTCGGTGATCGGCTTGGAAGACCTGGTGCGCAAGGCCAGCCTCGCCGCCGGTGCGACCCGCCAACCCTTCACGTTCTACCTGGCGGTTGCCGTGGGCTACCTGCTGCTCACCAGCGTGTCGCTGCTGCTAGTGCATTGGCTCCAGCACCGCGTGAATCGCGGCAACGCCCGCCCCCAAGAGAGGCGCTGACATGGACTTTTCCGTCATCGACTGGCCGTTATTCGGCCGCGGCCTCATCACCACCGCCTATTTGGTGGGCGCGTCGCTGCTCATCGGCCTGGTGATGGCCCATGGGCTGGCGGTGGGCGTGGTGTATGGCCCGCGTTACGTGGCGTGGCCCATCCGCGCCTACACCTACTTCATGCGCGGCACCCCCATGCTGGTGCAGCTCTACCTGCTGTACTACGGCGCGAGCCAGTTCACCGCCATCCGCGACAGCAGTTTGTGGGTGATTTTGCGGGAGGCCTATTGGTGCGCGTTGATCGCGTTCAGTCTCAACACCGCCGCCTACACCGCCGTGATCCTGCAAGGCGCCATGCAAAGCGTGGATCGGGGCGAAATCGAAGCCGCGCGGGCCTGTGGCTTCAGCGAAATGGGGATTTTGTGTCGGATCGTGCTGCCGTCTGCGTGGCGACGGGCCCTGCCGAGCTACGGCAACGAGGTGATTTTCATGCTTCATGGCAGCTCCATCGCCGGCGTGGTGACCCTGTTGGATGTGACCGGCGTCGCCCGCCAGCTCTATGCGGCGACCTACCGCCCCTTTGAGCCGTTCATCGTGGCCGGCGGGCTGTATTTGCTGCTCACCCTCGGGCTGGTGTTGCTCTTTCGGCTGCTGGAATGGCGGTTTACCCGCCATCTACACCGTCCGTCCTAAGTCCCGATTAGCGATAACGACGGTAAATCTCGTCCACTACGCCCTCGGCCCGCAGACCGTCGAGGGCGGTTTGCAACTGGGCCACCCGCGCGTCTGAGGTCTCCCGATGCAAGGCCAAATACATTTGGGTTTCCTGGAAGGTAAATGCCGACTCGATCTCCGCCGCCTTGCCCAACCGCGCCGCCAAATACGGGCCCATGGCCTCCGACGTGGCCCATAAATCGATCCGTCCCCGCAAGAGCTTGTTCACGTTGAGCTGGTCGTTGGTAGCCACATCGAGTTGGGGAAATTGGGCGCCGCGCAAAAATTGCTCGATGGCGTCCCCTTGATAGCCGCCCACCCGATATTGCTTGGCTTCCTCCAGGGATTTCACCGTCACGTTCTCGTCGCCTCGCCGCCGAAACATCACCCAGTTGTTAGAAACCAGCGGGCCCACCCACCGAAACAACGGTTCCCGCGCCTCGGTGCGCGTGGTGGAAAACACCCCGTGGTGGGGCTGTTCCAAGGCCATTTTGTAGGCCCGTTCCCAGGGATAAATGCCGATTTCATGGGGAATGCCCGTGCGCTCCATCACCCGCAGGACGATGTCGGTAGAAATCCCCGTAATTTCGTCGCGACTGCCGCCGCGCACCTGCTGGCTAATGCGCATGTTGAACGGCGGATAATCCTCCGTCGCCAGCACCAGCAGGGGGCTTTCCGCCGCCGTCGGCTGGGCCTGCACGGCCGGTAGGAACGCAAACAGCACCATCATCAATCGCATCAAATACATGGCCTGACCTCGCTGTGGATAAATGCTCTGAAATAACGGTTTGTTTAGAAGAAGCTGCGCAAAGCAAGTTGCTGGCAATGCCAAAGGACTAAATGCGAATGCCTGTCATCTTGTGATTAGAGCCATCCCAACGAATCCTAAAAAAGTTCCCAATCACGAGATGAAAAGCGCGATGTTTCCCCCAATTTCCTTACTCGCCTTACCACTGGTTTCGCTGGTGGCGATGCCGTTGGCGCAGGCCGTGACCGTCGATGAAGCGTTAGCGCACCACGCGACCCTCGCCCACGCGATTTACGAAGACACCGCCACCACCGCCCGCCAGCTCCAAACGGCGCTGCACACCCTGGTGGCCAATCCCACCGCCGAGACCCTGGCGGCGGCTAAAACGGCCTGGTTAGCGGCCCGCGAACCCTACGGTCAATCGGAGGTGTTCCGCTTCCAAAATGGGCCGATCGACGATTTGAATGAAAACGGCGAGATGGTGCCCGGCGAAGGACGGGAAGGATTTATCAACGCATGGCCTTTGGACGAGGCATTAATCGACTATTCTGGCCCTGTTGACGGCAATGCGAGTAATGAAGACCAGCCGAAAGCCAATTTAATCGCCGATCTCGCCTTTGACATTACCCCCGCGACGCTCAGTGGTCTGAATGAATTGGGCGAAAACGAGGCCAATGTCACCACCGGTTATCACGCCATCGAATTCTTACTGTGGGGCCAGGATCTGAACGAAGGCGGCGAACCCTTCGACGGCACAGCGCGGCGGGACAGCACCCCGGGACAGCGACCCGTCACGGATTTCCTGGCGGACGACCGCTGCACGAGCGGTAAGGAATCTGCCCCTGCGATCATTTGCCAACGCCGCGGCCAGTATTTACTGGCTGCTGCCGCGTTGTTGGCGACGGATTTAGACCGCATCGCCCAGGCTTGGGCCCCCAACGCCGATAATTACCGCACCGCTTTCGTCAAGGGTGGTAAGGATTCCCTGCTCAAAATCCTCGTGGGCATGGGCAGTTTGAGCTATGGCGAACTCGCCGGAGAACGCATTCTCGTAGCCCTGGCCGCTAATTCCCAAGAAGATGAGCATTCCTGCTTTTCCGACAATACCCACCGGGATATTTACTTGAACGCCTTGGCGGTAAGGAATGTGGCTCGGGGCGAATACACCCGCGTCAATGGGGACAACCTGGACGGCCCCGGCATACTCGACCTGTTAACCGCCCAGGGATCATCGGAATTAGCGCAACAACTCCAAAAGGCCCTCGACGATACCCAACAATCCGCCCAGGTACTGGTGGATTTGGCGGCGAAGGGCCTGCCGTTTGATCGCTTGATCGAACAATTTCCCAGCGAAGACGGCGACGGACGCCCGGTGCTCAATGCAAATCTCGCCAACAATGCCCGCGTGAATGAGGTCGTGATGGCATTACAAGCCCAAACCGCCCTGATCGAAAGCGCCATTACCGCCTTACTCGGCGATACGCCCTACGAGATCGAGGACAGTCCCGCCTTTAGTGGGACATGATCCGCGTGTATCCATGAAATCCTTACTTTGCTTACTTGCACCGCTGGGGCTGGTGGGACTGCTGTCCGCCGCCCACGCGGATATGACCTTTGATCCTCGAGAAATCCAGGCAGGCGGCGCAGCCACCACGGCTGTCCTTACCGCCCGCGCCTTTTCCCAGTTTTCGCCCCGGTTGGGCTTTGTGGAACAGGGCCATTTTCGGCGCGGCGACCACATTTTTCGCCGAACCTTTCCAGGATTAGGCCCCCTGTTCAACGCCCAAAGCTGCCAGAGCTGTCACCTCCACGACGGCCGTGGCCATCCGCCCGCTGCTGATGCATTGAGCTCGGTGTCGATGCTG
>DAIUCA010000142.1:794-6264 GCA_036846405.1 Candidatus Competibacteraceae bacterium | reverse complement strand
GGCATCATCGCGATGGTTCTGTGGGTGAGCATGGGCACCCGCGCGGCGGTGTTGACGGCGATTTCCCTGCCCTTGAGCGCCGGTTTGGCCCTCGTGGCCATGGCGCTGTACGGCCTGCCCATCCACCAAATGTCGATTACCGGCCTAGTCGTCGCCCTCGGCATCCTGGTGGACAACGCGATTGTCCTGGTGGAGGGCATTCAACAGCGCCGGCGCGGCGGTCTCGATGGCATCACCGCCGCCCGACAGACCGTCGATCACCTGAAATTGCCCCTGCTGGGCGCCACGCTCACCACCATTTTGAGCTTTGCGCCCATTGCGCTCCTGCCCGGACCGGCCGGCGAGTTTGTCGGCGGCATCGCCATCGCGGTGATTTTTTCCCTCATCGCCTCGTATTTCGTGGCCAACACCCTGGTGGCGGGGTTGAGCGCCCGGTGGTTGACGGCAAACAGCGGCGGTTTGCCCCTGCCTGCGCCCTTCACCGCGCCCCTGCGGGGCCTGGTACACGGGGCCTTGCGCCATCCGGGCGTGGCGTTGCTGCTGTGTTTGGCGTTGCCCGCGAGCGGTTTTTATGGCGCGACCCAGCTCACCGAACAGTTTTTCCCGCCATCGGATCGGGACATGTTCCAAATCGAGGTGCTGTTGCCCAGCGGCAGCAGCCTCGATGCCACTCAGCAGCTCGTAAACGCCGTGGATACCGCGCTGCGGGCGGATTCGGCGGTGATTTCGGCCTATTGGCTGGTGGGCAACAACTTTCCCACCTTCTATTACAACCTGCTGGGCGGGCGGGACGGCCAAGCGAACTACGCCCAAGCCATGGTCACCGCGACGGATTTTCGCGCCGCCAACCGCTTGATTCCCGAATTACAAGCGCAATTCGACGGGCAATTTCCCGCCGCGCAAATCTTGGTGCGCAAACTCGAACAGGGGCCGCCGTTTCGTGCGCCGATTGAGCTGCGTTTGGTCGGCAATGATCTGGCCACCTTGCGCACCTTGGGGGAGGAACTGCGGGGCCTGGTGGCGGCGACGCCCGACGTGCTCCACACCCGCACCACCTTGAGCCTGGATTTGCCGCAAATCGCCCTGGAACCGGCGGAAGAAGCTGCCCAGTTGGCGGGGTTGTCCCTCACGGCGGTGAGTGCGCAGCTGCGCCACGCCCTGGACGGCGTGTTCGGTGGCCAGGTGTTGGAGGACACCACACCCTTGCCCGTGACCGTGCGCTTGGCCGATGCCGACCGCCGTGACCCCGAGGCCCTGGCCAATTTCTACCTCGCGGTTGCGCCCGACTCGGCGACGACGGCGGCAGCGGTGAACGGCATGCCGTTGTGGACCGTGGCCGACCTGGGGCTAACCCCCGCGGCGGGCCTCATCAGTCGGCGCAACGGCGCGCGGGTAAACACCATCGAGGGCTTTCAGCGGGACGGGGTATTGCCGCAGACGGTGTTGAATCGCCTGCGGGAACCCCTGGCCGCCTGGTCGGCGTCGTTGCCGGCGGGGTATCGCCTGGAAATCGGCGGCGAAGCCGAGGGCCGCAACGACGCGGTGGGCAATTTTGTGGGCAAAATCGGCGTGATTGCCGTGGCCTTCGCCGCCACCTTGGTGTTGACGATGAATTCCTGGGCCTTGGCGGCGGTGGTGATGGTGAATGCAGTGCAGGCCATGGGTTTAGGCCTGTTGAGCGTCTACTGGGGGGGCTATCCCTTCGGCTTCACGGTGATTATTGGGCTGTTGGGCATGATGGGCCTGGCGATTAATGGCGCGATCATCGTGTTGAGCGAACTCGACGCCGCCAAACCCCCTACGGTGGAAGCAGCGGCGGCGGTGGTGATGCAGGCAAGCCGCCACATTCTGTCCACCACCCTGACCACGGTGGCGGGATTTGTGCCGCTCATCCTGGCCGGCGGCGGTTTTTGGCCACCCTTTGCCGTCGCCATTGCCGGCGGCACCCTGCTCACGTCCCTGCTGTCGCTGATTTTTGCGCCCGCGAGCTTTTGGCTGCTGCGGCGACCGTCGAAAGCCGCTGTTGTTGCGGCTACAACCCGCCCACAAACCGCAGCAACGCCGCCCGCGCTGCCCGATCCAGGTGCATAAACCGCCGTTTTGCCGCCGCCGCCTCGCCGTCGTGCCACAAAATCGCCTCTTCCTGAAGTTGTTATTGACTTGGGGAAAGATAGGAATCAGGCCATCGAATCCGGGGTCTGGCGAGAATATTGCCTCGCAATAACTGGGCTATCGGTGATCCGATGGCTAACTCCTCGCTCTGACCCTGTTCGAGTTGTCGATCCGTAGGAGACAGCTCGCGGGGCTGTTTCAATAAACCCCAGGTACGTGCACCGCGTCAGGTTCACGGGAGTCACATAAATCCATGTCTGTTCATTACTCGCTACGAGAACAGTGGGTCGGCAATGTCCGCGACGACATTCTGTCCGGCATCCTGGTTGCCTTGGCGCTCATTCCGGAAGCCATCGCTTTTTCCGTCATCGCCGGCGTCGATCCCAAGGTGGGGCTGTACGCGTCGTTCTGCATTGCCGTCATCACCGCCATTTTTGGAGGACGTCCCGGGATGATTTCGGCCGCTACGGGCGCCATGGCCCTAGTGATGATTGGTCTAGTGAAGGAACACGGTCTGCAATACCTCTTCGCCGCCACCATTCTCGCGGGCATGCTCCAACTGCTGGCCGCCTGGCTTCATCTACACACCCTCATGCGCTTTGTGTCCCGCTCGGTCGTGGTGGGATTTGTCAATGCACTGGCGATCCTCATTTTCCTCGCACAGCTGCCAGAACTCATCGGCATGCCTTGGACGGTGTATGCGGTGTGCGCGGCGGGTCTGGCGATTATCTATCTCCTGCCCCTGATTACCCGCGCGGTTCCATCGCCGCTGGTCGCCATCGTGGTGCTAACGCTCGTGTGTATCGGGCTAGAACTGGACATTCGCACCGTAGGCGATATGGGGCCGTTGCCCGACAGCCTGCCGATTTTCCTATTCCCCGACATTCCATGGACCCTAGACACCTTGCAGATTCTGCTGCCGGTGTCGGCGACGCTGGCCGTGGTCGGCCTACTGGAATCGCTGATGACGGCCCAAATCGTGGAAGACATGACGGATACCCCGACCGATCCCCGTCGTGAATCGGCAGGTCAGGGCCTCGCCAATGTGGTGACCGGCTTTTTTGGGGGCATGGCAGGCTGCGCCATGATTGGCCAGTCGGTGATTAACATCTCTTCCGGGGGACGCGGACGGCTTTCCTGCTTGGTGGCCGGCATCGCGCTGTTGCTGATGGTTGTCTACGCATCCGATTGGGTATCGCGCATTCCCATGGCGGCCCTGGTGGCGGTGATGATTATGGTCAGCATCGGCACATTCCATTGGAAGAGCTTCGCCGAGTTCAGAACCCATCCCAAGACCGCTAACCTGATCATGCTGGGCACGGTCGTCGTCACCATGGCGACCCATGATTTGGCCCAAGGCGTGTTGACGGGGGTGTTGTTGACCGCCGTGTCGTTCACCCGTCGGGTCAGTTCCATGCTCCAGGTGGAAGATGAGGACGATGACCGGGGGGTTCGCACTTACCGAGTGCGGGGCCAGGTGTTCTTTGCTTCGGCAATCCAGCTGGTGAACAACTTTGACTATCTGCATGCGACGAAAAAGGTGGTGATCGATCTGACCAACGCCCATTTCTGGGATACCAGTGCGGTGGCCGCGCTAGATCGCGTGGTGCTCAAACTGCGCAAACACGGCGCCGAGGTGGAGGTGATTGGCTTGAATGCCGCCAGCGAGTCTCTGGTGGATCAATTGGGTACCTACCGAGACAGCGAAGTGACGTTTACTGCAGGCCATTGATCCGCAACCTTTGATTGCGATGGCGCGACAGCGGCTCTTGGCCGCCATTTTTATTGACATTGGTGGACTATCACCGCTCAAAGCCCCGCTACAAACCGCAGCAACGCCGCCCGCGCTGCCCGATCCAGGTGCATAAACCGCCGTTTTGCGCCCGCCGCCTCGCCGTCGTGCCACAAAATCGCCTCTTCCACCGACCGCGCGCGGCCGTCATGGAGCAAAAACTGCCGATCTGTCGGCAGCGCACCCAGTCCCCACAGGGGCGCGGTGCGCCATTCCCGCCCACGTGCGTCGCCTTCCGCCACGTCATCCGCCAATGCATCGCCCAAATCGTGGAGCAACAGGTCGCTGTAGGGGGCAATCGCCTGATGGGCGAAGGCCAATGCCGTCGCCGCCCCCGTGGTGACGCGGGGTACATGACAGCCATCGCAGCCCACCGCCCCAAAAAGCGCCGCGCCTTGCACTCTTTCAGTGCGCGATAGCGGGTTGACGGGCCGTGGTATCCCCAAACTCGCGGTCATCATGCTCACGGCGGCGAGTAAATCGTCCGCGAGTTCCACCCCGGTGCGGGGATCCGCGCCCGACGGGGCCGCCAAACAGGCGGTTTGCGTCGGTTCGCAGGGCTGATCGGGATAAAGCCGGTTGGTGATGCCCAGGTCGTTGCGAAAGGCGTGGGCCACCTGCTGGATCACCGTGGGATGGAGCGCCTTGTGGCCAAACCGCCCGAGCGATCGGGTGCCATCCGCCGCCGTCACCCAATGGGGCCGCCCAGAAATGCCATCGCCATCGGCGTCATTCGGGTCGGCGCGGGCCAACAGCGCGGCCTCGGGAATGGCCGCCAGCAGTCCCAAGCCGTAAAGCGGTTGGGCCAATCGGGCCGACGCGCCCGCAACGGGTTCGCCGGTGTGCCAGCGGTATTGGGGGCGATGTCGGCGCCAAGGCGTGCCGTCGGGATAACGGCCCGTTTCTTCGAGGTATTCCACGCGGAATTGCCCTTCGCCGTCGCCGATGGTCGCGAGGGGCTGCAACTGGCCGCCGAACGCGGGGTGATCGTCGAAGCGCAGCACCAGGGAAATCGGCGATTTGTCCGTGGTGACCTGACCGCGACCGCCGTCCCGATGACAGCTGCCGCAGGCACGGGCGTTGAACAGCGGCCCGAGACCATCTCGCGCGGTGGTGGACGCGGGCGCGATCACCCACGGATCGGTGAACAAGCTGTGGCCGATGAGAAATTGCGTCTGCGCGGCGGGCGACAGCCCGCGAATTTGCCGCCGGTGGAGGTCGTGGGCGACGGCGACGCTGCCGATCAGCAGGCTCAACAGCGCCCAAACGGTCGATCGCACGGCTAGAGCGAGTCGAGGAAGCGGAGCAGCGCCGCGCGATCCCCCGCCGCAAGCTGGGTAAACCGCGTTTTCGCGCCGTCAGCCTCGCCGCCGTGCCACAAAATGGCCTCTTCCGGGGTGCGAGCGCGGCCATCGTGGAGGAATCCCGCCCGAGGATTGACGATTTTCGTGAGGCCCAGGCCCCATAACGGTGCGGTGCGCCATTCGCGGCCCGTCGCGCCGTGCTCGGGACGACCATCGGCGAGGCCGTCGCACCGTTGCCACCCGGTTTCGCCGTCGGTGTGCA
>DAIUCA010000142.1:0-784 GCA_036846405.1 Candidatus Competibacteraceae bacterium | reverse complement strand
CCCAGGTCGTGGAGCAGGAAATCGCTGTAGGGCCAGATGGTTTGCCCCGACAACGTGGCCAGCAAAGGGCTGTGTTCCGTGGACGGCGCCAGCATCGCGCCCTGTACATCGCCCATCGCGGAGCCGCGCAGGTCGCCGGTGGTGTACTGCGGCTGATGACAACCCGCGCAGCCGATGGCGCTGAACAGGGATTTGCCCTGCAACACCGTGGGGTGGTCGGCGTCGCGGCGCTGCGGCACCGCCAAATGGCGGTTGTAAAATTCCACCAACGCCAGATCGAGGGCTGTGGCGTTGGGTTGCTTCGCCTCGGCGGCGGCATCGCGGCGGCAAGCGGCCTGGTGGTCGGTGCACAGCTCGTCGGGAAACACGGGGTTGGTGATGCCCATGTCGCCGCGAAAGGCGCCGGCGATCTGTTGCAACAGACTCGGGCTGCCGGCCTTGTAGCCAAAACGCCCGATGGCGGGTCGGCCATGCACCGCGTCCCACACGTGATTGGGCCGCCCGGAAATGCCGTCGCCGTCCGTATCGTCCGGGTCGGCGTGGGCGAGCAAATCCGCTTCGGCGATGGCTTCGATTAATCCCAAGCCGAAGACGGGCGGCGCCACGCGGGCAGAAAACCGCACATCTGGGGCGAACGGCCCGTGATTGAGCGCCCGCACCGCGTAGACAGGGAGTTGAAGGGTGTAGGGCGTGCCGTCGGCGTAGTGGTCGGTGATTTCTTCGTAGCGCACCTGGCTGTGGGCCTCCCCGTGGGCGGGGCCGTCGAGGCCGAAGGTCTGCAGCT
>DAIUCA010000141.1:0-6323 GCA_036846405.1 Candidatus Competibacteraceae bacterium | reverse complement strand
GACAGCCGTTCCCTCGGCGGGGGAATTCACCCTCGATCCCCTGTCGTCGGCGCCGCCGGCCATCGAACCGTCCACTCCGGCGCCGCTGCCCACGGAAGCGATTGCCGAGCTGCCGCCGCTGGAGCCTCTGCTGCCGCCGACCGTTGCGCCGCCTGTGCCGACCGCCGACCCGCTGACGCCCACGGTGATCGACGCCCCCATCGCGACCGTTACCCCGCCTCCTCTGCCGGTGGACTACACCCTGCTGGCGTTTGGCGGTTTAGGACTGTTGGGATTGCTGGGCGCCGGCGGGTTCTGGCTCATGCGCCGTCGCCGCGAAGAGGCGGGTGCCGATGAGGTGGAAGTGATGCCGTCGGGGGCGCTGGCGTTGAGTGCGGACGATGCCGCCTATTTGGAACGCTCCACGGCCGACGACCCGATGGAACGTACCGATTACCTGCTGGCGATTGGCGATTACGAGCAGGCGGAACACACCGTGCGCGAGGTGTTAATGACCCAGCTCGAGGATGTGGCGGCCATGGTGAAGCTGTTGGACGTTTACTTCGCGGCGAACAACGGGGATGCCTTCATTATGGAAGCGGAGCCGCTGTACGACTTGCTGGGCGACCCCAACAGCCCCGAGTGGCAGCACGTCTGTTTGATGGGACGCCAGCTATGCCCCGGTTTCCCCATGTTTGAGCAGTCGTCGGATCCGTCGGCCATACCGTTGAAAACAGCGGGGAATGCGGTAGACGACACGCTGTTCGGTTCGCTTTTTGGCGACCGACCGACCGTGGGCCAGACCACGGATTTTGGCAACGCGTTTAGTGAGCTATTTGGCGAGCCTACCCAGGCGGATGCCGACAAACCCTCGGCGGGGGGGGCGTCGTTGCAGAAGGCGGACGACAGCAGTGGCTTTGACTTCGACTTTTCGGCCATGGGCAGCGATGTACCGGTGGGCAAGCCGGGCGACGCGACCCAGGCCTTTGAGTTTAATTTTGACGAACTCCCCGAAGCGTCGGTGCCGTCGCTCAAACCATCGACGGACGATTTGCCCAAAATGCCCAAGCTGAAACCGTCGGCGGAAACGGACAGCTTTGGATTTGACTTTAGCGACGCGCCAGCACCCGTCGCCAAAGCGCCCACGCCCGACCTGAAACCGGCGAGTGGCGGTGATTTTGACTTCGATTTCAGCGATGTGCCGGCGTCGGCGGACAAAGCCGCACCTCCAGGGGGCGGCGATTTCGCGTTTGATTTCGACGAAGTTCCCAAACCGCCCACCGCGCCCACGCCGTCTCAAGCGTCTGCGCCCGCCGACGACAGCTTTGCCTTTGATTTCAGCGATGTTCCCAAACCGCCCGCCGCGCCCACGCCGTCTCAAGCATCTGCGCCCGCCGACGACAGCTTTGCCTTTGATTTCAACGAGATTCCCGCCGCGCCCAAACCGCCTGCTGCGGCTACGCCCGCCGCCGACGATGCGGACGCCTTTGACTTCGACTTGGGCGATATGGACAACCTATCCGCGCCCGTTGGCGAACCCACCAGCGACATCAGCATGATGGATTTTGGGTTGTCGTCGGGGGCCAAAGATGCCCCGCTAGACAAGAGTTTTTCGCCGGAAACGGTGAATTACGACCCTGCGCAAGATGCGATGGCGTCCGAATTAGAGTCCTTTGACTTTGCTCTCGACCAGAATTTGGGCGATGCCGAGGGTAAATCGCCGACCGGCGAGAGGAACCACGACATGGACGCGTTTGATTTTGGCAGCGATTTTTCGATGAATACGAGCGATGAGGATGTGAGCGTGTTGTTGGAAGTGGGGCTGTCCTATGCGGACATCGACCCCAGTAAAGCCCGCGACCTGCTTGATCGCGTGGTGGAAAAGGGCAATCCGCAGCAGCGTCAACAGGCGGAAAAGGCGCTTCAGCAGTTGTAATTTCAGCGCCCAATGAAAAGTTCGACGATCCCGTCGCTTTGGCGGGATTTTTTTTTGCGCTGACAAGATTGCGATGACAAAACCTGTCGCGGGTGGGGAGTAATCTGCGCCGCATTCCCTTTCACGGAGCGCGGTCATGCCATCTAACGAGTTCAACAATCCGGTGGGCGACCTGCTCAACGCCATTCGATTCACATCGGACAAGCCGAGCGACGCCCATGTGTACGAGATGGAACGGCTATCGAATCGTCATGACCTGCGGATGGCCGAGCTGCACAGCGATCACCAGGTGCGCGTCGCCAAAATCATGCAGCAGCAGCGGGAAACCCTGCGGGAAATGGCGCTGATTTTATTTGCGACCGAAGAACAGACCGCGCGTCGTCAGTCGCTCAAGGTGTTGCTGCGGGAAATGCGGCAGTTGCTCACGTCGGCGGATGCCGCGACCCGTGACCAAGCGGCAGAGCTGTTTGGCGATGTGATTCAACAGGTGATGGCCGAGTTGACCCAAAGCCAAGAAGCCATCAACCAAGCCCAACAGTTGGCGGGGGGGCGTTAATCATGGTGCTGCCCGTGTTGCCTGCCGTCGCTGGCAGTTTGATGACATTGCCCACCGGCGCCGGTGCGGCCCTCGCGGGTCGGGCGATTGCCGATCTCATCCGCGAAAGCAGTCGCCAAGACCACCAGTTGGCCCTCGCGCGGCTTGAGTCCGACACCCAATGTCGGCTCCGCCAGATCGACGCCCAATTGCAGCTCGCCCTCGCAGACATTGCGCTCCAAGACCGCGAATCCCAACGCGCTTTTGAGCTGGCGTTGAGCCGTTTGCAGATGCAGGCCCATGAGCGCCAAGCCGTGATTGCAGCGCTTTGTCGGGTGCTTGAAGCGCCCACGACGTCCGAAGCGGCGCGGCTACAGGTGATGCAGTCGTTAATCGCTTTTTTAGCCAGTAACCCATTGATTTAAAAAAACTATTTTTAATTTTCAACTCACAAAACGGAGAAAACATCATGTTGCCTTGGATTATCGGTGCGGCAGTGGTTATAGGCGTTAAAGCGTTGAGCGATTCCGTCGCAAAGAAGGAACGGGAAGAGGAAGAAGAGCGACAAGAGCGTCGCGAACAGCGGGAAGAGAAGCGAGAGGCGGAACGTCGCCAGCAGGAACAGACGCGGTTTATTAAAGGCCGCAGCGAATACGAAAAGAAAAAGCAGTTAGCGCTGGCGAGTTATCAGCAGGTGTTGGACGCCCAAGAGCTGTGGAATGAGTTTGCGGGCACCTGGACCCTGTTGCCGTCGGCTCAGCAGCAGGCGATGGCCGAACAAAAAGCGGCGTTAGAAACGAGTTTGAGTCGTTGCCGCGAGGCGCTAAACAATCAAATGCGCCAAGCGTCGGCGGCATTGGAAGCGATGCGTAGCGATTGTGGATCGGAAGGACGGCAGTTTTTTGACCAGGAAAGCGGTGCGCTGAAGCAACAGCTCGCCCTGAATTAGGATTTGGAGTCGGCAAGGAAAGTAAGGAATGTGCGAGCAAAGGACTGCTTTTCAGGGAAGTAAGCGAAATTCGTAAATAAAGCGATAGCGTTTGCCGGTGATAAACAGCCGCCGGCGTTTTTCGTCGAAAGCAATGCCGTTAAGGACGTCTTCGTTGCCGTGGCGGTCGTTGGCCGCGAGCAATCCACTGAAATCTAGCCAGCGGTGAACTTGGCCGCTCGCGCTGTCGATCACCGCGACGCGATTGCTGTGATAGATGTTGGCCCAAATCTGGCCGTCGATGACTTCTAATTCGTTGAGTAGCCCCACAGGACGGCGTTGGTCGGTGACCGCGACGGTTCTGACGACGGCGAAATCCGTCGGATCGCGCCAAAACAGGCGGTCGCTGCCGTTGCTCATCACCAAATGCGTGCCGTCAAAGGCAAGGCCCCAGCCCTCGCCGTCGTAGGAAAACTCCCGCAACAGTTCAAAGTCGGCGCGGCGATAGACCAGCGCCCGCTGTTCGCGCCAAGTGAGTTGGATTAATTGATCGCCCACCAGCGCGAGGCCCTCGCCGAACAGTTGTGCCGGTAAATCGCGCCGCAGTTGGATTTCGCCCGTTAAGGGAACCACCCGTCGCAACGAGGATTGGCCGTACAACCCGGTGCTTTCGTAAAACATGTCGTCGGCGAACAGCAGCCCTTGGGTATAGGCGCTGGCGTCGTGGGGCAACCGCCGCACGAATTGCAATTCGATCGCCTGTACCACATCGACAAACAGCAGTAATGCCAGCAAAAATAAGGGGTTACGCCAAAATCTCATGATGAGTCTCTCGCGGGCCAATCCACAAAACGGCGGGTTGGTCGTCCCAACTGTGCAATACCCAACGCCAGCGATTCGCGGACAGTGCATAACGACCCGGACGATGGGTGTGGCCATGAATCAGCTGGACGGCGCCGTTTTCCTGCAAAATTTTCTCGATTAACGGCTCATCCACGGCGAACGCTTCGTCTGCCTTGGCGGCGTTGGCGTGGACGCTGTCGGTGCGCAGTTGCGCGGCCAACTGTCGTCGAGCGGCGAGGGGTTGGGCTAACACCGCCTGTTTCCACGCGGGTTGGCGACATTGCCGCCGCCACTGTTGGTAGGCCGTGTCCTGGGTGCACAGGGTATCCCCGTGGCAGAGCACCGTGGGCGTGCCATACAGGTTAAGTGCTTGATAATCCTCGGAAATGCGGGTCATACCGCAGCGGCTTGCATAGGCATCGCCGAGCAAAAAATCCCGATTGCCGGCGAGGAAAAACAGCGGCGTGGTCGCCGACAGTGCCTGAAGCGCTGCGGCGACGTCGTTGCCTAGGTCGCTGTCATCATCGTCGCCAATCCACGCATCAAACACATCGCCGAGCAGATACAACGCCGCCGCCGCCGAAGCGCGGTGGCGGAGGAAATGCAGAAATACAGCGGTTTTTGCAGGGGCGTCGGCGTGCAGATGGACATCGGCGACGAAGGCAAACATGAGGTGAAGAAACTCGGGGTTATTTGCCGACGACGGTCACGCTTTCGATGACGACGGCTTCTTGGGGCACATCCTGGCGGAAGGGGCCGCCGGCGCCGGTTTTAAGTGTGCGAATGCGATCGACCACATCCATGCCGTCTACTACGCGGCCGAACACGGCGTAACCCCAGCCTTGGCCTTGGGGCGCGCGGAAATCGAGCATCGCGTTGTCGGCGACATTGATGAAAAACTGGGAGGTGGCCGAGTGGGGATCGTTGGTGCGGGCCATGGCAATGGTGCCGCGGGCGTTTTTGAGGCCGTTACCGGCTTCGTTTTCGATGGGCGCGCGGGTGACTTTTTGTTTGAGTTCGGCATCAAAACCGCCACCTTGAATCATGAAACCGTCGATGATGCGGTGGAACACCGTGCCGTCGTAATGGCCGTCGCGGGCGTATTGCAGAAAGTTTTCGACGGTTTTGGGCGCTTTCGCTTCGTCTAATGCCAACGTAATTTTGCCCATATTCGTCGCCATGACGACCTGCACTTCACTAGCCCCGCCGACCACGGGATGGCTTAACGCAGACAACAGGCCGACGCTGGCGAGCAACAAACGATTCATGAATCACCTTTTTGAGAATTATTGAGAATGAAAGCATTGCCTAATGCAATTAATCGGGTTGGAGAGGTCAGTCGCTAATGCTGCACTTGTACAACAGTTTGACGCGGAAACTGGAGCTGTTTCAACCGCGTAATCCCCCCGCAGTGCACATGTATGTGTGTGGCATGACGGTGTACGACTATTGCCACATTGGCCACGGGCGCGTGCTCGTCGTATTCGACGCATTAGCCCGTTATTTACGCCATCGCGGTTATCAACTGGATTATGTCCGTAATATCACCGATATCGACGATAAAATCATTAAGCGCGCTCATGAAAATGGCGAATCCTGGCAGGCATTAACTACGCGATTTATTCACGCCATGCGGGAGGACGAATTAGCGCTTAATGTCGTGCCGCCAACCCACGAACCAAAAGCCACAGAAGCCATTCCATTAATCATCGAATTAATCGAAAAATTAATCGCGAAACATTGCGCTTATTTAGCCGCTAATGGCGATGTGTATTACGCCGTGCGCCAATTCCCCGATTACGGCAAGTTGTCGGGAAAATCCCTCGACGATTTGCGCAGCGGCGCACGGGTGGAAGTGGACGAAATCAAGCGCGATCCCCTGGATTTTGTCCTGTGGAAAGCGGCGAAACCCCAAGAACCCGCGTGGGATAGCCCCTGGGGACCGGGTCGGCCGGGTTGGCATATCGAATGTTCTGCCATGAGTTTTCAGCAATTCGGGCCGCATTTTGACATTCACGGTGGCGGGCTGGATTTGCAGTTTCCCCACCACGAAAACGAGATCGCCCAAAGCGAAGACGCCCACAGTTGCCCTTACGCTAACT
>DAIUCA010000140.1:0-6411 GCA_036846405.1 Candidatus Competibacteraceae bacterium | reverse complement strand
TTTGCTCGACTACCAGTTGGAGCAAAAGGGGGAGCGGTTGGCGCGGGAGAACGCCTGGATGAAGCCTTGCTCGATGGTGTGTTCAGTCATGACGGGGCATTTCCTATGGACGGAAGCGGATTATTGAGCGCGATCGAGCGGGGGCGTACATTGAATCCGCTAAGGCGTCTTCCGAACTCGGCATAGGCCGCTGACCCTTAAAACACCCCTGGTTAACTAGCAAAGGCCAAGGCCCAAAGAGACTTGACCCTTGCGCTCTAATTTCTCGACAAATGTCAGTCTTTATTCATACCGAACACGAACGGTGGTGCTGGCTGGAGCAGGTGGGTCACATCGCCGCTGAGCGAGAAGATTTCCTTCTCAACCTGCAGTTCTTTTTCTCCAACGCCCTCGCTGAAGTCGATCTTGTCGTAGTCGATCCAGACCACATTGGGCGCATAGGTGCTCTCGAAATAGTAACGACCTCCGGTCAGGTCCTGCACCGTTCGGAATATGGTGCTGGAGATGTTTGGTTTATCCGGATCCGGACTGCCGAAGGGAACGGATACATTTCGGATGACGCTGAGCATGTAAGCCGCGCCCTTTGCACGGTCGGTCGTTTGAGGCAGACCGTTGACATAGTATGCCGCCCGCACGAACCGATCTGAGGGGGTTCGTTCACCAGGCAACGGCTTGTCGCCGCCAAATGTGCGGTACTGACTCAAGTTCGCTATCTGCTTGTCGTAGGTCGGCTCGTTAGTCATCACCGTGAACCGCTTGTCGTGATAAACCCTCGCCTTGCCCCCGATGTATTCGATCACAGCCGAATCACCGGACTTATCCGAGAGCGACACATGCACCAGAGTGGGAAAGCCATTGGGCAGAATGAGCGGCTCGATCTGAAACGGGAAATTCTTCTGGGCTTCCACCGCTTCAGCAACAGTCGCGTAATTGTCCAGGTAGTACTGCACCCATTGCATGATGCCAATGCCTTGCATTTTGGGATCGCGCTTGCCGAAGTCGGTTTCGCCAGCCAGATATAAGGCATGGGCGCTTAACCCCTTCTCGTTGACGCCCTCATGGGTGCCTTCGTCATAGGCAGAGAGGACAAGACTGCCGTATTTCGAGGTCCATTCGTGGGGGGTTTCGGCCACCGCCCCGCGCCGTTCAATGCCCCTTGGGTACATCCGAAAGGCCGAGTGGGTTCGTTCAGTCCAGTCCTGGGTTCGGCCCACAAATACCTGCCCATTTCCAGAATCCCAAAGGACTCGCGAGCATGGATACGCGGCGGGGGCTGAAAACAGCCCGACCAGAACAGCAGCCAAGGTTACGGTGGTGTGACGCATAGGATTCCCCATGTGGGTTTGGGGTTGGCCCTATTCGCGCTTCTCAGGAGCTGCCTTGGGTACTCGATACTTCGACCTAATGCGCTGTTGTAAAAGCGCGAAAATATCCTAATCCCCCGAGACTACACCCCCGTCGGGGCGGGGCAGCTCGGCTAACAAATGCGCGGCAACGGCTCGTGGCTCGACCAATCCACCAGGCGGGTGCCGCCAAAGCGGGTGCGCACTTCCACCCAGCGGCGCTCGTCGGTCACCGCCGTGCCGATCTGCACCGCCGCCCGTCCCAGGGGATGGCTGCGCAACGCCGCCACCGCCGCGTCCGCGTCCGCCGTCGGACAAATCGCCAGCAACTTGCCCTCGTTGGCCAAAAACAGCGGGTCTAGGCCCAACAGTTCACAGGCCCCCGCCACCACCGGCGCCACCGGCAGGGCGGTTTCATCCAAGCGAAAGCCCACGCCGCTGCTCTGAGCAATCTCGTGGAGCGCCGCCGCCACCCCGCCCCGAGTCGGGTCCCTGAGACACCGCACCATCGGCACCGCCGCCAACAACGTCGCCACCAGCCCGTGGAGCGACGCGGCATCCGAACAGATCGGGCTGTCGAAGCGCAGCCCCTGGCGCTGGCTCAAAATCGCCAGGCCGTGGTCGCCCAAGGTGCCGCTCACCACCAGCGCATCCCCCGAACGCACTCGTTTAGCGCTCAAGTCCACGCCCTCGGCAATCACGCCGATGCCCGTGGTGTTGATGAATACGCCGTCGCCCTTACCGGCCTCCACCACCTTGGTGTCGCCGGTGACGATCTTGACCCCTGCTTCGCGGGCCGCCGTCGCCATGGACGCCACGAGCTGGCGCAGCTCCGCCAGGGGCAAGCCCGCTTCCAAAATCCAGCCGCAGCTCAGGTACCGGGGGGTGGCGCCGGCCATGGCCAAATCGTTGACCGTGCCGTGAACCGCCAGCGAGCCAATATCGCCCCCGGGAAAGCGGCGGGGCGAAATCACAAAGCTGTCGGTGGTGAAGGCGAGTCGCCCGACCATCGGCGGCAACTGGGCCTGGTCTTCCCCCCAGGCCAAATCCGCAAACGCCGGCACAAACACCGTTTCGATGAGTTGGGTGGTCAAGCGGCCGCCGCTGCCGTGGGCCAGTTCGATCACGTGGCCGTTCACGAGGCCACCGATAGGGGGAGGCGACGGTATTTGTAGTGGGCCGCACAGGCTCCCTCGTCGGACACCATGCAGGCCCCCAGGGGATTGTCCGGGGTGCAGGCCGTCGCGAACAGCTTGCAGTCGGTGGGGGATTTCACCCCCCGCAGAATCGCCGGACATTCACAGGCCTTGTGGTCTTGACCCCGCTGGGGGGCGAGGGATAGGCGCCGTTCCGCGTCGAACGCCTGAAAGTCGTCGCTCAAGGTCAAGGCGCTGTGGGGAATGTCGCCCAGCCCCCGCCATTCAAAGGTGGGTCGCGGCGCAAAACACCGAGCCATCAGCGCTTGGGCGGTGGCATTGCCTTCGGGGGTGACCGCCCGCGCGTATTGGTTCTCTACCCGCGCCTCGCCGGCGTTGAGCTGGCGCACCAGCAGCAAAATCGAGTGCAGCACATCCAGGGGTTCAAAGCCGGCAATCACGATGGGCTTATGGAACTGGCGCGCGGCGAATTGATAGGCATCGCTGCCGATGATCACGCTCACGTGGGACGGCCCAAGAATGCCGTCGATCGCTAGAGAGGGCTCATCTATCGAGTCTGCGCCGCCGTCGGTGGCCGTATTCAGCAGGTGACCCAAGGCCGGCGGCGTCAAAATGTGGTTGCAAAACACCAGGAAGTTGGTCAACCCCCGAGCCTGGGCCGTGGCGAGGGCCGCCGCCGTGGCCGGTGCGGTGGTTTCAAAGCCAATGGCCATAAACACCACCGTGCGCTCGGGCTGTTGGGCCGCTAACGCCACCGCATCCGCCGGGGAATACACCACCTCCACCTCAGCCCCTTGGGATTTGGCCTGCAACAGGCTTTGGCGATGACTGCCCGGCACCCGCAACAGGTCCCCATAGCTGCACAGCACCGTGTTGGGTCGCTTGGCCAGGTCGATGGCCATGGCTAATCGTCCCGCCGGCAGCACGCACACCGGACAACCCGGCCCATGAATTAGCTGGATGTTTTTGGGCAGCACATCCGGCAGGCCATAACGAAAAATCGCGTGGGTATGGCCGCCGCAGAATTCCATGAGGCGATAGCTGCGGGTGGGATCGCTTTCGTAGGCGATTTGGCGGGCCACGGCGCGGGCCGCGTCCCCATCGCGAAACTCAGTCAAATAACGCATGGCGTTGCTCCAAGGCGCGAATCGCCGCCAGTTCGTCGAGGGTGTGTTGGGCGGCCACCGGGTCGATGCGCCCGATGGCATAACCCACATGCACCAAGAGGTAATCGCCCACCGCTACCTCGCCCACCAGGGCGGTGCTGATGGTTTTGCGCAGGCCACCGAGTTCGATGACCGCCTGTTGCGCGGCGTTGTCGGGCACAACCACCGGCGCCGGGATCGCTAGACACATGAGGAATCTCCCAAAACGTTGTTTTTCATCGGATTTGTGCATCAGTAGCCCGTTAAATCGCCGTGGGCAAGGCGGTGGCGCACCAACCACAGTTGCCCGAGGGCAATCGCGCCGTCGCCCACGGGAAATTGGCGCGGCAGCCACAGGTGCAGCCCGTGATTCTCGCCCGCCGCCCTCACGTGGCGCGTCAATAAATCGTTGTGAAAACAGCCGCCACACAGGGCGAGTTGCTGGCCCGCCGCCGCCGCGAAGGGCGCTGCCCAGGCCATCAGCGCCGCCGCCAGGGTGCCGTGGAATTCCCGCGCGTTTGCTTGCGGGTCGCGGTCGGTGAATCGCCGCAACAACGGCGTCAGCGCGAGGCAGCCGGCGGGCAAGGCGGCGGTTTGTTGGGTCACGTGCCAGCCGTCGGCCACCACGGCAGCCTCGCCGGCGGCCAGTTCCTCGAAGCGCACCGCCGCGTCTGCCTCGAATCGGCTGGTGGCGAGGCCCGATAAGGCCGCCGCCAGATCAAACAGCCGTCCCGCCGCCGTGGTGGTGGCGACGCTGCCGCTGGCCTGCTGTTGCGCGCACAGGGCCGCCAAGGGTTCGGCGGCGGGAATCGCGGCGAAACGGGCGGCAATTGCGGTGGGCGATTCCCCCTGAGCCACCAGAAACGCCACGGCCAAGCGCCAAATCTCGCGGGTGGCGCGGTCGCCGCCCACCAGGCCCAGGGGAGCCAAATGACCCAAGCGCCGCGCCGACCCGTCGGGCTGCAACTGGAGCAGCTCGCCGCCCCAGGCGCGACCGTCCTCGCCATAGCCGTAACCGTCGAGCACCAGGGCCACCAGGGGCAGGGGCGGGCGATATTCGGCGGCGACGGCGGCCACATGAGCGTGGTGGTGCTGCACGGCGTAGGTGGGAATGCCCCGCTGGGCCGCAAATTCCGTCGCCCAGCGGGTGGTGAGCAGGTCCGGATGGCGGTCGTGGACGATGCCCGCCGGGCTTAGCCCCAACAGCCGCGATCCGTGGGCCACCGTCGTTGCCAGAAAATCCAGAGTGGCGCGGTTATCTACATCGCCCACATGGGGACTCACCGTGACGTGTGGCCCCTGGGCAAAGCCCACGGTCACCTTGAGATGGGCGCCCACGGCTATGAGCGGCGGGCCGTCGGTCAGCGACACCCCGTCGGGAATCGCCCCGCGACTGCGCCGCAGATAGCTCGGGCCATCGGCCACGATCCGCATGACGCTGTCGTCGGCAGCGGCGGCAATGGCGCGGTCGTGGTGCAACACCCCGTCCACCGCCAACAGGGCGGTCACCGCCGCTGCCGTGGTGCAAATCGCTGCACCGCTGGGATTCGCGCTCGTCATCACCAACGCCAAATCCACCGAATCGAGCCAGGCGGTGCCGAGGGGCACTCGGCCCAGAACCGCCGTCGCCGCCTCGTGGAACAGCAGGTAGTGGATGGGGGTGTAGGGCAGCATCAAGCCCACGTGGCTCAAACCAGGATGCACCGCCGCCGCCAAGTCCGCCGCGGCATCGGGGTCAACCCGCCGAGGCACGATGACGATGGGCCGCTGGGGCGACGTGAGCCACGGGCCGGCGGCCCCGTCCACCTGGGCCAAGCGCCGCGCCGCCGCGAGACTCGCCACCATCACCGCCAGGGGCTTGGCGTCGCGGCCCTTGAGCTGGCGCAGCCGAGTTACGGCGGCCTCGTGGCGGGCGTCGCACACCAGGTGAAAGCCCCCTAATCCTTGAATCGCCCACACCTGGCCGGTGTGCAGCCCCGCCACCACCGCCTCAAGGCTCGTGGACAGCTGCGGGCCACAGGTGGAACAGGTCGTTGGTTCCGCGTGAAAGCGGCGGTCTTGCGGGTCGGCGTATTCCGCCGAACAGGCCGTGCACAGGGGAAAGGGGGCCATGGTGGTATTCGCCCGATCGTAGGGCAGGGCTTGGGCCATGGTGAACCGCGGCCCACAGTGGCAACAGGCGATCAGCGGGTAGCGATAACGGCGGTTTTGGGGATCAAACAGCTCCGCCAGACAGGCTTCACAGGTGGCCAAATCCGCCCCGAGATGCATTCCCACGGGGGGGCGATCCCCGCTGGGCCGAATGGCAAAGGGGGCGTCATCGGCCACCGACGGAATGACCTCCACGGCCAGGTCATCGATGCGGGCCGGCGGCGCGATCTCCCGAAGTGCCTCGAGAAAGGGATCCAGGTCGCGGCCTTGCACCTCGATCTGCACCCCCGCGCCGTCGTTCAACACAAAGCCGCTCAAGCCCAAGGCGCGAGCCGTGCGCCACACGAAGGGGCGAAAACCCACCCCCTGAACTCGCCCGCCCACGGCGATCCGCCACCGATTCACGGCGACCCTCGGGGACGACCGCGCCTCGCCATGGGGGCTACGCCGAGGCGCGAAACAGCGCCGCGCCGGCGTGAAGCCACTGAAGCCAGCGGTCCAGACCCTCGCCGGTCTTGGCGGATACGGTCATCACGGCGATGTCGGGGCGAATGCGTCGGGCGTTGGCCACCAGCAGATCCACATCGCAGTCCACATGGGGCTGCAAATCCGCTT
>DAIUCA010000139.1:0-6581 GCA_036846405.1 Candidatus Competibacteraceae bacterium | reverse complement strand
GCGGCAACGGCGCGTCGGCCAAAATCGCCGCCACGGTGTGGGCCGCTGCGGGCGACATCAATCGAGGCCTCGCCTCTGACGGCATCGTCGCCGAGGGGGGCTGCACCGCGAGGGGCTGGACGACACCTTCTCGGGCGATGGCCGCGTACAGCGTGACCAGATCCCACAGGGTGATGCCCACGCCGCCGAGGATCAGGGGCAGTCCGGCGGGCAGATCTCGGGGGGTGTGCAACCGAATTTGCGCTTCGCGGAGCCGTCCGTTGAGGCGCAACGGCCCCACTTGGGCCAACACCTGCACCGCCGGCACATTGAGAGACTGTTGCAATGCCGTTGCAGCGGTCACTTGACCGTGGAATTCGCCGTGAAAATTGGTGGGCGCGTAGTCGCCAAAGCGCATGGGTTGGTCGCGCATGAGGGTGTTGGGGTGCAACAGCCCCTCGTCGAAGGCCATGCCGTACACCAGCGGCTTCAACGTGGAACCCGGCGAGCGCACGGCGCGCACCAAATCCACCTGCCCCTGGCGCCGCGCATCAAAAAAATGCGCCGATCCCACATACGCCCGCACCGTGGGCGGCCCCTGGTCGATTGCGTGTTCGACCACCAGCGCGGCCGCGTTGGTCGGCGCGGGGAGATTCGCCTGAACCAACAACCGTTCCACGGTCTGTTGCAGCTCAAAATCCACCGTCGTCGCGTGAATCACCTCGTTTGTGGGCCGTGAACGGCGCAGTTGCTGCGCCAAATGGGCAGCCCAAAACGGCATATCGCGGCGCAGAGTTGGCACCGGATCGTTCATTGCCTCTGTCACCGCCTGATCGTCGAGCACGCCCAGGGTTGCCATGCGCTGCAACACCTTGTCGCGGGCCTGTTTAGCGCGTTCGGGATGGCGATCGGGCCGAAAACGGTTCGGCGATTGGGGAATCACCACCAACAACGCCGCTTCCGCCGGGGTGAGATGGCGCGGTTCCTTGCCCAAATAGGCCAGCGACGCCGCGCGCACCCCTTCCAAGTTGCCGCCAAAGGGCGCGAGGGCCAGGTACGCGGTCAGCACCTGCGATTTATCCCAATAATGCTGGCTCCACGGGGAAGACAGCTGCACAGCGCGGGCGATTTCGTAGAGTTTGCGCCGCCAACTGCGGGGCTGCGGTTCGAGTAGCCGCGCGGTTTGCATGGTGAGCGTGGAGCCGCCGGACACCGGACGGCGAAAATAGGCCGCTTGGGCTGTCGCCCGCACGAGCGCCAGCCAATTCACACCGCCGTGTTCGTAAAAATGCCGGTCTTCGTAGGCCACGAGGAATTGCAGATAAGTGGGCGACACTTGGTCGAGGGTCACCGGCAGGCGCCAAAAGCCATCTGCCGAGGTAAACGCCCGCAACAATTGGCCATCCGCCGCCAGCACTTGGGGCGACACGGCGTTGACGCGCCGCAGATCTGGCGGCCACACCCGATCCACGGCCACCGCACCGGCCACCAGGAGCGCCAACCCCAGGCCGACGAAGCCCACCCAGCCCATCGTCGAGAACTGCCCTCGTGGCACGGGGCGATTACCGCAGCAGCTCGGCAAAGCTCATGAGGCCCAGGGGGGGATACAGCCCGAGTTCCAGGGCCACCGGCATGTTGATTTGCATGGAAAAGCGGTTGAACTGGGCGATGGGCAGCGCGCCTGGCGCACGGCCATTCACGAGGATTTCCTCGATTTGAATCCCCGCGAGGACGCCGACGCTGCGCAGGCTGTTGAACAGTCCCAGCAGGGCTTGCCCCCCCCGATCTCGCTGCAATGGCAGCGCGCCGGCGCTGAAAATCGGCAGGCCCCGTTCCACCGCCAGGGCGGTGAATTCGGCCATGTTGACGATGAGAAAGGAGCTAAAGCCGAAATGGATAAAATCCGGCCGACGGGCGGCGAGGCGATCCATCACTGCCGGCAACTGATTCACATCGGGGACGCCTTGGCCGTCGAGCACCAGGGGTTCTGCCACCAGGGTGTAGCCCATGACCTCGCCCAGAGCGGCGAGGCCGTCCCGGCGTTGGACCGAACCGGATTGGGTGGGATCGAACACCAGGCCCAATCGCGTGAGCGGGCGGTAGTCGCGGATGGCGTTGATCTGCGCTTCTAACGGCACCACATAGTTGGTACCGGCCACATTGGGCCGCCCGGTGGTTTTCTGGTCGTTGGGCGCGATGATTTTCGACTTCACCATCTCCGCCACATACATAAACACCACAGGAATATCGCGGATAAACCCCTCGTCGGGGGCGTCGTACGGCCCCACCAGACCCAAGGTCACCTCCGGTCCCCAGGTCAAAATGAGGTCGGGCTGGAGTTGGCGAATTTCTTCAATCCAGCGGGTCACCGTGGTGCTTTGCTGTTGGGCATCGCGAATTTCCACGGCGAACGGGATGCCGCGGGCGGTGAGATGGTCGAGGGCCCCGCGACAGGATTCCTCGCAGCCGCGCCAGGTAGCCGCGTAAATCAACGGGCGCATCACCTCGCCAAAACTCGGCGGTGCGAGGAGGATCAACAGCAGTCCCCAGGGGAAGACGCCGCGCCATAAGCTGTTTCGTTGCACAATCATCTCGTTACCTCTGTCATTTTGAGTGCCCGCCACGGGCACCGCGCGTTTCAGGAGCACACCTTAAAACATGTCACTTCAGGATTACGCCACGCCGACGGCATTCACCCCTCAACGACTCCACGGGCGGGTGCTCATCGTGGCCGGCTCGGATTCGGGGGGCGGCGCAGGCATTCAAGCCGACATCAAAACCGTGAGCGCCCTGGGCGGCTTTGCCATGACCGCAATCACCGCCCTCACCGCCCAAAACACCCTGGGCGTTCACGGGATTTATCCGATTCCGCCGGCCTTCATCGCCCAGCAAATCCGCGTGGTGTGCGACGACCTGGGGGTGGATGTCATCAAAATCGGCATGCTGCACAGCGCCGAAGTGATTCGCGCGGTGGCGGCGGCGCTGCCGACGGAGGTGCCGTTGGTGCTGGATCCGGTGATGGTGGCGAAGGGCGGCGCATCGCTGCTGGAAGCGTCGGCCAAGGCGGCGTTAATCGCCGAGTTGCTGCCCCGCGCCACGGTCATCACCCCCAATCTGCCCGAGGCGGCGGCCCTGGTGGGCTTTCCGATGACTGACGACGCCAGCCGCGCGCGGGCCATTCAACAGCTGTTGCGCCTGGGGCCGGCGGCGGTGCTGTTGAAGGGCGGCCATAGGCCCACCGCGTTGGCGGACGGCACGCGGGTGGTGATCGATCAACTGTGGCAACCCAACGCCATGGCGCCCCACACCTGGCAGCGACCGTGGCTCGACAGCCGCCACACCCACGGCACTGGCTGCACCCTGGCGTCGGCGATGGCGACCGGATTGGCCCAAGGATTGGATTTAGTCGCCGCCACCACCCGGGCCGGCGAGTTCGTCGCCCAGGCCCTGAAGAGTGCGCCGGGTTTTGGCCAGGGACACGGGCCGTTAAACCATCATTTGCGCGAAAATCATTGATGGCCATGGGCACAAAACATTGCCGTTGTTCGCCGCCATCCGTATCGTTGGCGCCTTTTTTTCAGCCAGACCCCGCGCGGCACTCTGCCCAACGGACGGCCTTTTTCCGAGGACTTGAATTTTTATGTATGCGGTAATTCACACGGGCGGCAAGCAGTATCGCGTGGCCCCCGGTCAGAAATTGAAAATCGAGAAGCTCGATCTCGACGCGGGCAGCCAGGTGGCTTTTAACCAGGTGCTCGCCATTGGCAGCGGCGACAACTTGACCCTGGGGCAACCTTTGGTGGCCGACGGCCAGGTGATGGCGGAAGTGCTCAAGCATGGGCGCCACGACAAGGTATACATCGTGAAATTCCGCCGGCGGAAGCATTACCGCAAGCAGCAGGGCCATCGCCAGCATTTCACCGAAGTGCAGATCACCAGCATCCAAGGTGGCCCGATCACCACGCCGCTGGTGGCCGAACCGCCGGTGGTCGTGGTGGATGACGCGCCAATGGTCGTCGCAAGCCCAGCGGCCAATCCCGAAATCGTCCCCCAGGAAACCTTCGTTAACCCCGAAGTTGTCGCTGCCAATCCTGACTTTGCCGCTGCCGCACCCGACGTGGTCGTCGCCGAACCCGTCGTCAACAGCGACGAGACGCCGCCCCAAAACGGCAATCCCCCGACTCAACCCTCGAACCATTAGGAGCACGCCATGGCCCACAAAAAAGCGGGCGGCAGCAGCCGCAACGGCCGCGATTCCGAATCCAAACGCCTCGGTTTGAAAAAATTTGGCGGCGAAATCGTCGTCGCCGGCAACATCCTGGTGCGCCAGCGGGGCACCCAATACCATCCCGGACGCCATGTGGGCTGCGGCACGGATTACACCCTGTTCGCCAAAACCGACGGCATCGTCGAGTTTTCCGTGAAGGGCCCCTACCAGCGGCGCATGGTGAGCATTCGGCCCCTGGCCCCGACCACCGACGCCGAAATCGCAGATCCCAGCGCGCCGATGGCGACAACTGACCACCCGGCGGATGCCGTCGCCTCCTGAGGGCGACCGCGCCAGCACAGTTCCCTGTGCTCATTCGTCGATAAGCCCCGCTTTGGGGCTTTTTTTGTGCGTATTTGGAGAAAATCATCATGCGATTTGTGGATGAAGTGACCGTCGAGGTGCAGGCCGGCGACGGCGGCAACGGTGGGGTGAGCTTCCGACGAGAAAAATTCATTCCCTTGGGCGGCCCCGACGGCGGCGATGGCGGCGACGGCGGCAGCGTGTTTTTACAGAGCGACGCCAACCTCAACACCCTGGTGGATTACCGCTACACCCGCCACTTCGCCGCCCAGCGGGGCGTGAACGGCTCGGGGAAAGACCGCACCGGCCACGGGGGCAGCGACATCGTGCTACGGGTTCCCGTAGGCACCGTCGCCTTCGACGCCGACACGGACGAATGTCTCGGCGAGCTGTTGACCCCCCATCAGCGGCTGTGCGTGGCCCAAGGGGGCTTTCACGGCATCGGCAACGCTCGCTTTAAGAGCAGCACCAACCGCGCCCCCCGCCAGTTCACCCCCGGCAAGCCCGGCGAATACCGCCGACTGCGTTTGGAACTGCGCCTCCTGGCCGATGTGGGCCTGCTCGGATTGCCCAACGCCGGTAAATCCACCCTGCTCGCCACCGTGTCCGCCGCCCGACCCAAAATCGCCGATTACCCGTTCACCACGCTTTATCCCAACCTGGGGGTGGTGCGCGTGGGGCCGCTCACGAGTTACGTCATGGCGGACATTCCCGGTCTCATCGAAGGGGCCGCCGAGGGGGCCGGTCTCGGCATTCGCTTTCTCAAACACCTCAAGCGCAATCGCTTGCTGCTGCACCTGGTGGACATGGGCAGCGAAGACGCCGCCGCCGACGTGCAAATCATCGAAGGCGAACTCGCCGCCTACGACGAGGCGTTAACCACCGTGCCCCGCTGGCTCGTGCCCACCAAACTCGACCTGCTGCCCATGGAGGCCCGCGCCGACGCGGTCGCCGATTTGGTAGAGCAGCTCGGGTGGGATGGCCCGGTCTATCCCATCTCGGCGGTGGCTAACGAAGGCATCGCCGCCCTCAACCAGGCGGTGATGGCCCATTTGCAGGCCCAAGCCGAGCTGCCGATTCCCCCGCCCACCGACGACGCCGTTCCCATTGGCTTTGCCTTGGCCGCCGCGAAGCCCGTCCTGTCATCCACACCGTCCATGGCAGATGACGACGAGGCAGATCTCGACGACGACGATCTGGATGACGACGAGTTGGACGACGACGATGACGACGAGGAGCCCCATGTTTCGCCGTAGTCGCGCCGAATTGGGGCAATCCCGCCGTTGGGTGGTGAAAATCGGCAGCGCCATGGTGACCGCCGACGGCCAGGGCCTAGATCGCGCGGCCCTCGACCAGTGGGCGGCCCAGTTGGCGGCGCTTCACGGGGAAGGCCGCGATGTGGTGATCGTGTCGTCGGGCGCGATTGCCGAGGGCATGCAGCGATTGGGTTGGTCTTCGCGCCCCAAAACCCTCCACGAGCTGCAAGCGGCGGCGGCGGTGGGCCAAATGGGCCTGGTGCAGGCCTACGAATCAGCGTTCCAACGCCATGGCATCGCCACCGCGCAGATTTTGGTGACCCACGAGGACGCCGCCGACCGCCAGCGCTACCTCAACATCCGCAACACCCTGCGGGCGCTGCTCAAACTGCGGGTCATCCCGGTGGTGAACGAGAACGACACGGTGGCGTTTGACGAGATTCGCTTTGGCGACAACGACAGCCTGGGCGCGGTGGTGGTGAATCTCATCGAAGCCGACCTCTATGTGATCCTCACCGACCAAAGCGGGCTGTATTCCGCCGACCCGCGCCGCGATGCAGATGCGGTATTCATCGACGAGGCGGCGGCGGACGACCCGCAGCTCCTGGCGATGGCGAGTCCCCAGGGGGGGCGTTTGGGTCGCGGCGGCATGGCCACGAAGATCACGGCGGCGGCGAAGGCGGCCCGCTCGGGGGCGTTTACGGTGCTCGCCCACGGGCGGGAACCGCAGCTGCTGCAACGCCTCGCGGCGGGGGAAGCGTTGGGCACGGTGTTGC
>DAIUCA010000138.1:0-6627 GCA_036846405.1 Candidatus Competibacteraceae bacterium | reverse complement strand
AGCGGCGCGATGCGACTGCCCCTGGACATGGTCATGACCGCGCTCCTCACCGGTCAGGCCCCCGATGCCGCCACCAGCGCCGTGATTTTCAATTTGCGACTGCCGCGGGTGCTGCTGGCGATGCTCATCGGCGCCGGTTTGGCGGTGGCGGGCGTGGCGCTCCAGGGGCTGTTTCGCAATTCCCTGGCGGATCCGGGGCTGATTGGCGTGTCGGCGGGGTCGGCGTTGGCGGCGGTGACGGTGATTGTCCTCGGCAGTGGCCCCCTCGACGCCCTGTTTGGGCCGTTTAGCCTGTCAGTGGCGGCGTTCGGCGGCGGATTAGTGACGACGGCGCTGGTGTACGGCCTGGCGCGGCAGTCCCAGCAGACGGCGGTGACCACGTTGCTACTCGCCGGCATCGCGATCAACGCCCTTGCGGGGGCGGCGACGGGGGTGCTGACGTACATCGCGGACGATCAGCAACTGCGCAACCTCACGTTTTGGAGCATGGGCAGCGTCGGCGGGGCCACCTGGCAGACCGTGGGCGTAGCAGCCGTGCTGATTGGGCTGCCGACGGTGCTGTTGTGGCGGCTGTCGCGGGCGTTAAACGGCCTGTTGCTGGGCGAGACGGAGGCGTTGCACCTGGGAATCGCGGTCGAGCGGGTCAAAATCGCCATTTTGGGGCTGATTGCGCTGCTCGTGGGGGCGGCGGTGGCGTGCAGCGGCGTCATCGGCTTCATCGGATTGGTGGTTCCCCATGCGGTGCGTCTGATGTTTGGCGCCGATCACCGAGTGGTACTGCCAGCCTCGGCGTTGTTGGGGGCGCTGCTGCTCCTCGTGGCCGACACCATCGCCCGCCAAGTAGTGGCGCCGGCGGAATTGCCCCTCGGTTTGCTCACCGCACTCCTGGGCGGGCCGTTCTTTTTATCGCTGCTGTTGCGGCGACAGCTGAGCGGGGTGTGACGACGATGTGGCAGGTGGAGCGGGGGGAGTACATCGCCGGCGGCGCGGCACTTATCAAAGGTGTATCGCTCGCCGTGAAGGCGGGGGAATTTTTGGCGATTTGCGGCCCGAATGGCGCGGGAAAATCCACATTGCTGCATCTGCTGAGCGGGGCGCTGCGCCCGACGCGGGGCACGGTGACTTTTCTGAATCAGCCCCTATCTCGATGGAACTGGCGGGAATTGGCCCAGCAACGGGCGGTGTTGGGTCAGGAACAGACGGCGAATTTTCCCCTCACGGCGGCGGACATCGTGGCCCTCGGTCGGGAGCCGTGGGCGGGGCGCGATGCGGCGGAGCTGGTGCCTCAAGCCCTCGCGCAAACCGACGCGGGGCATTTGGCGGCGCGGTTGTATCCGAGTTTGTCGGGCGGGGAACGCCAGCGGGTGCAGTTGGCACGGGTGTTAGTGCAAATGTGGGGGGTGTCGCCGGGGGCCTTGTTGCTCGATGAGCCGCTAAACCACCTGGATTTGGCCCATCAACACGGGCTGTTGCGGGTGGCACGGCAGCGGGCGCGAAAAGGAGCAGCGGTGGTAATCGTGTTGCACGACGTGAATTTGGCGTTGCAGTACGCGGATCGGCTGGCGCTGCTTCGGGGCGGCGAACTTGTGGCGTGCGATGGCGTCGCCGAACTGGCAGATGCCGCGTGCTTGAGCGCCGTGTTTGGGGTGCCGCTACGGCGGTTCGTCTCGCCGGAGGGGGTGACCTGGATGGGGGTGGTGTGAAGCGGCGAGTGGCGTTGGGCGGGATGTGCTTCGTGTCTCAGCCCATCCCACGGGGACAGCTCACCCGCCAGTTCGCGGCTTGCTCCCGCCCAAACGCTAACCACTCGCATTTAGATTGATTCTCGTTGAGAGTGAATCGCATCTAGGCGATGGCTACCCCATCGCTGCGACTCTTCGACGAGGTTTTTATGCAATTTCTCTATTCAGACCGTCCCCAAGGGGATGACGACCGCCCGTTGTGGCAGGTCAACGCCACCGTGGCCCATCTCCACGAGGCCATTTCCCTGGCCCGCCCCGCTGCGCGGGACTGGTCACACCGACCTTTAGCAGCGCGACTGCGCAGTTTGCGGGGGGCGGGCCACTTTTTGTTGTCGCGGCGAGACGATGTGTTGTCGTGGAGCCAATGGGATCAGCAGTTTTGTGCCGACGCACAGGCATTTGAGCGGCTGACCCACGCGATTGACGCGCTCACCCACCCGCAAATGCACGCGCTTCACTGCCCTGAGCTGGCGGATTCAGAGATTCACCCGGGGATGGTGGGCCGTCTCGCGTTGCCGGACCGGGCGGCGAGCCTCGATCTGCTGATGAAATGGGCGATTCCGGTCATGGCGGCGGGTCATGGCGTCGTCGTGGTGCTCACCTATGCCCAACTGTGCCGCCTGCCGCTGCAAGTGCTGGCCGTGGGTGCGGTGCTGCGGGGGTGGCTCCCGCCGGGGGTGTTCGAGCTGCTGTGTACCAACGACCCCACGGTGACCCATCGCCTGGCCCGCGATCCGCGTTTAAGCACCCTGGCCCTCGCCGCTAATCTGCCATCGGTGCGGCCTGCCGCCCTAAAACCCACGGTGACCCATTGATCGACCTTGGCCCTTCCCTCGACCCCCTCTTTGAGAATGGGGCGTGGCTCCTAAAAACCGGCGGCGAGGTCATGATCCCCCTGGGGCTGTGCTCGCTGCTGATGGTGACCGTGGGGCTGCTCAAAGCTGGGCAACTGCTCTTTCTCGACCACGCGCCGCGCCAGGTCGCCCGAGCCTTGCGTCATTGGCAAGACGGCGACGTCGCCCAAGCCAAGAACTTATTAGTGGATCGTCGTGGCGCCTTGCCGCGCATTGCCCAGTTCGCCATGCAGCATTGTCCGCCCCACGCCGCCGCCGAAACCGCCGTCCAGCAGATAGCGACGGAGGAATTGCAACGGCTCCGCAGCGGCCTGCGCACCCTCGAACTCATTGCCGCCATCGCCCCGCTGCTGGGGCTGTTGGGCACGGTGCAGGGGATGATTTTGGCCTTTCGGCAGCTCGCCGCCGCCGGTTCTCAGGTGGACCCGGCGATTTTGGCCGGCGGCATTTGGGTGGCGCTGCTGACCACCGCCGTGGGACTCCTCATCGCCATCCCGGCCGTGGTGCTGCATGGGGTGTTCGAGGGCCACATCGAACACATCGGCCAGCGTCTGGAAGCCACCGCGCACACCGTGTTTACCGCGCATTTGCGCGCCACCACGGCCCATGAAGCGTAAAAGCATGTCGCGGCGGGTGATTCGCGTCAGTCTCACGCCCCTCATCGACATCATCTTTATCTTATTGATTTTCTTCATGTTATCGACCCAATTTGTTCAATGGCGGCGGTTGTCGCTCACCGTGGCGGCGACCACGGCCACGACGACGGCGGTGGATCCGCCCCATCGCCTCACGGTCGACGCTGAAGGCCAGCTCACCCTCGACGGGGCGCCCTTCGACTTGACCGGGTTGATTGCCCGTCTGCGGGAAACGCCGACCCACGCGGTGGTCGTCGAACCCGAGGCGACCGCCGCCACCCAGCAGATCGTCCGCGTACTCGACGCGTTGCAGGGGGCAGGCATGACCCAAGTGGGCCTGCGCACCGATCTTCACTCGGAGGAGACCCCGTGAAACGGTCTCTCGACGACAGCTTGCTGCCCATGATCAACGTGGTGTTTTTACTGCTGATCTTCTTTCTGGTGGCCGGACAACTGGCGCCCACGCCGCCGCTCCCCGTAACGCCGCCCGAATCCCTACACGCGCCCGCACAAGAATCGCGGGCGGCGGCAGTAGAAGTGGCCGTGTCGGCGGCGGGCGAACTGAAAATCGGCGATGAAACTGCCGCTTGGGACACGTTGACGGTCCAATTGCAGGCCCGCGCCGTGACGCTAGAGACCCCCGTGACCGTGCGCGCCGACCGCCAACTGCCCGCCGCGCGGCTGCTGGCCCTGCTGCGAGCGATCAAAGCCGCCGGTGTGGGCAAGGTGACCCTGTTGAGCGTACAGGAGGGTGTGAAATGAAGGCCATGCTGCGTTTTTTCAGTGCGTTTCTGGTGGCGATTTTGGTGCATGGCGTGTTGTTGGCCGCGTGGATCGTGCCGCCACCGCCGATTTTACCGCCGCCGTCGCCCGCCGAGGCCGCTGCAGGTGTCGAAATCGACCTGCAAACCTTGCCCGAACCGGTGGTCGCAGCCCCAACAACCCCGCCTGAGCCCGTGGTCGTAGCCCCAACTCCCCCGCCGGAACCCGTGGTCGCAGCTCCGCCGCCGATTCCGATTCCGAAACCCGTCCGCGTTGCCCCGAAAAAGCCCGATCCAAAGCCCAAAGTGGTGCAAAAGCCGCGACGCGAGCGTCCGAAACCCGAGCCGCAGCGCGTAGAAAGTCCCAGACCGTCAACGTCGGTGCGGTCGGCGGCGGTGTCTCGACCCAACGCACCGGTGGTACCGACGACCGCGCGCCCCAATCCCAAGCCAATAACTTCTCCACAACCGGCGCCGCCCACCGCATCGAAACCGACGGCACCGCCGCGTCCCTCGGCGCCGCCCGTAGATGTGGGCGCTTTGCGCGGCAGTTACGGTCGGTCTCTGGCGGGCTGGTTGAATCGCCACAAACAGTATCCTCAAGCGGCGCGCAATCGCGGCCAGCAGGGGGTGGCGAAGGTGCGGGTGACCGTGGATCGGCAAGGACACATGGTGCGTTACGACGTGATTCAACACACCGGGCATCCGCTCCTGGATGCGGAGGTGCAAGCGCTGATTCAGCGGGCCAAGCCCCTGCCGGCGTTTCCGGCGGGGCTGGAGATGGCGCAGATGTCGGTGGTGATTCCCATCGCGTTTCAGTTGCGTTGAGGGGGATCAAGGCTTTGGGTAGGCGCAAGGCCTACCCCTACGGATGGGCGCAGGGCTTTGGGTAGGCGCAAGGCCTACCCCTACGGATGGCGCAAGGCAAAGGCACGGGATGGGGGGCGCGTTCTGGTCAAATCGCCAGGAGATAGCCCTCGCCGCGCACCGTGCGCAGCAACGTGGGATTGCGGGGGTCGTCGTTGAGCTTGCGCCGCAGTTTGCTCACAAGCACGTCGATGCTGCGGTCTTCCGGCTCGCAGGGACGACCGTTAATCGCCGTCATGATCTGGTCGCGGCTGAGGATTTCGTTGGGGTGGGTGGTGAGCAGCGATAACAAAATCAACTCGTGGCTCGTGAGATGGACAAATTCGCCTTGATCGTCCCGCAGCTCTTGGCTGGACAGGTTAAAGCGCCAATGGCGAAACGCGACGATTTGGGCAGTGGACTCCCTGTCGGCCTGGGCGGGCCGCTGGCGCCGCCGCAGCACGGCGCGGATTCGCGCCAAGAGTTCCCGCATTTCAAAGGGTTTGGTGAGGTAATCGTCGGCGCCAATCTCTAGGCCGACGATTTTGTCCAGCGGGTCGTCCTTGCCGGTCATCATGATGATGGCCAGTTCCGGGTGGTGGAGCCGCAAGTCGCGGGTGAGACTTAAGCCGTCTTCGTCGGGCAGCACCAAATCCATCAAAATTAACGAGACGCTCTGTTGGGCAAGCTGTTGGCGCATTTCGGCGCCGCTGTCGGCGTTCATCACCTCAAAGCCTTCTTGAGCGAGGTAACGTCCTAACAGTCGCCGCAGAATGGGATCATCGTCGACCAGTAACACGCGCTGTCGGTAAACCATGGGCTGTTTTTGTGTATTTAATGAGTTGCCGACAATTTACTGGAAATTCGCCGTAAAAATCTCACCGTGGGAGCGACGGTCCCCGGTCGGGGTCGTTGCGAGTTGCCGATTCGACCTGCTGCCAAGAGGGGGATTTCTCACCATGACCACGCCCCGCCTCGATGACGCCCAACGCCTCGCCCCAAGCGAGTCCGGTCAACGCCTCGTCGAGATTTTGTCGCCGCTCACCGCCGATGGCGATGCCCTCGCCGCGGCGTATCTCTACCCGTCGGTGGCCAGCGACGCCCTGCCCCTGGGCACCATCGCCCGCAAGCTCGGCGAACCCGTGGCCCAGCTCATCGATGGGGTTCATCGCTTTAATCGCGTCGCCGAACTCCACCACCAGGGCCAAAACAACCACGCCCATTTGGAGCGCCTGCGCAAATTTCTCCTCGCCCTCGCCCACGACGGTCGGGCGGTCATCATTAAATTGGCCTTGCAGCTCGACGCCATGCGCCGCCTGCGCCAGCTTCCCCCCCGAGATGCCCAACAAATCGCCGAGGAAACCCGCGATCTGTTCGCGCCCCTCGCCAATCGCCTGGGCATCGGGCGGCTCAAGTGGGAGTTGGAAGATTTAACCCTGCGCCAGCTCAATCCCGTGGCGTACCACAGCTTGGCGGCCGCCTTGGACGAGCGCCGTTGCGAACGGGAGGCGTACATCGCGGCGGCCCAGGCCGCACTCCACGAGGCGTTGGCGCAAGCGGGAATGCGGGCCGAGCTGTCCGGGCGGGTGAAACACCTCTACAGCATCTGGAAAAAGATGCAGCGCAAGAATCTGTCGTTTGACCAGGTGTTCGACATCCGGGCCCTGCGGGTCACGGTGGACACCAAAGAACAGTGTTATGCCGCCTTGGGCGTGGTGCATGCCCTGTGGAGCCATCTCCATCGGGAGTTCGACGATTACATCGCCCATCCCAAGGCCAACGGCTATCA
>DAIUCA010000137.1:3557-6693 GCA_036846405.1 Candidatus Competibacteraceae bacterium | reverse complement strand
GGTCCATGGCCTCCCGATAATATTTTTGATCGAAATACTGCACGGCGAGCTGGTGACGGAATTTAAGGTTATCGGGCTGGCTAATCACCATTTTCTGCAGGGTCTCGATGGGAGGACAGAGCTTGGCCATGTGGGCAAATCGCAGGCGATGGCGCAGGGATTCGTAGGGATCGCCGCTTTGTTTATCGGCGGGCACGGCGGCCAGGCTATCCGTCGCGCCGTCATAATCACGGGCATCGAGCTGCAATTCTGCCAATCCCAATAACAAAATCGCATCTCCTGGCGACTGAGCTAATTCCTGCTTTAACAAGGCAATCGCGTGGTCTGGTTGACCTTGGGCAAAGAATTCTCGGGCCTGCTGACAGATGGCGTGGCTGATTTCTTCATCGCTCGCGCCGCCGTCGTCGGCAGGGCCAATGATCTGCTCGATGCGGCTACGGATCTCGCCCTCGGGCTGTACCCCCATAAAGTGGTCGACGATTTGTCCTAAAGAAAAGAACACCACCGTGGGCAGGCTGCGAATGCCGAATTGGCCGGTGAGTAGCTGTTCCTGTTCCGTGTCCACTTTGGCGATGAGTAGGCGGCCATCGTATTCCGCCGCCAGATTTTCGAGGATTGGGCCGAGTTGACGGCAGGGTTGGCACCAATTCGCCCAAAAATCCACCAGCACCAGGGTGGTTTGGGAGGCTTCGACGACGTCGGTCATGAAGGTGTCTGCCGTAACGTCGAACACTAAGGCAGAAGAGTCGGGATGAGTGGTCATGGAGAGACTTTTGCGGGAGAGGAAATCGAGGCAATAGACATTAGCGAATCATGTGGAGTCGCTGGCCGAGCATGTCGGGCGTCACGAGCACGATGCCCCGCGCTGTAACCCGAAATCGTTGCGCATCTAAGCCTAAATCGACGCCGATTTGCAGGTCGTCGGGCAGCGAACAGCCCCGATCGATGATGGCCCGCTTGATCACCACGCGGCGGCCAATTTTCACATCCGGCAGCACCACGGAATCCTCGATATAGCTGTGGGGCAGCACGTGGACATTGGAAAACAGCAGGGAATGGCGCACCACCGACCCCACCACGGAACAGCCCCCCGAAACCATGGAATTCAGCGCCTGGCCCACGGCGCCTTCAGCACTCACAAACTTGGCCGGCGGCAACTGCCATTGGTGGGTCAAAATCGGCCATTCGTCGTCGTACAAATTGAGTTCGGGCGTGACGGCGATCATTTCCAAATTGGCGTCCCAAAAGGCGTCCAGGGTGCCCACGTCCCGCCAGTAAATCGGCTGTTGGCTTTGGGGATCGACGAACGGAAACGCAAATAACCGCTGATTTTGCGCGAGGG
This sequence comes from Candidatus Competibacteraceae bacterium, assembly GCA_036846405.1. Lineage (GTDB taxonomy): Bacteria > Pseudomonadota > Gammaproteobacteria > Competibacterales > Competibacteraceae > DAIUCA01. The sequence continues at coordinate 5,351 of DAIUCA010000137.1, read as the reverse complement.
CCGACGGAATGATGTCGTTGCCAAAATCGCGGCTCGACGCCTGTTTGTCGGCGTCCACAATGAGCTGCTCGTAGAGAAAATCCGTGTTGAAGATGTAATTGCCCATGGACGCCAAGCAATAGCCCGGCTGGTGGGGCAGTTCGGGCGGATTCTGGGGCTTTTCCCAAAACGCCTTAATGCGGTGGTGCTCATCGACTTCCATCACGCCAAACGCGCCCCGGGCCTCGTCCACCGGCACCGTGAGACAGGAAACCGTCATGGCCGCGTCGTTTTCCGCGTGAAATGCCAACATGGTGCCGTAATCCATTTTGTACACATGATCGCCGGCCAAAATGAGCACAAATTGGGGCTGATAACTGCGGATGATGTCCAAGTTCTGGTACACCGCGTCGGCGGTGCCGGCGTACCACTCGTCAGAGGTGCGCTGGGACGCGGGCAAAATCTCCATAAACTCGCCCAATTCGCTGTTGAAATTGCTCCAGCCGCGAATTAAATGCTGCACCAGCGAATGGGCCTTGTATTGGGTGAGCACCCCAATGCGCCGAATCCCCGAGTTCAAACAGTTCGACAGGGGAAAGTCGATGATCCGAAACTTGCCGCCAATGGGCACGGCGGGTTTGGCCCGCCACTGGGGGAGTTCGTACAGCCGCGAGCCGCGCCCGCCCGCCAAGATCAGTGCCAAGGTTTGCCGCGTTAATCGACTAATAAAGCGTGAATCACGGCGTTGCATGACTAATTTCCCCTTGTTTTCATTGCTTTTTAGGCTACCGCGATGACCATTGACGACGCAAAACTCGCCTCTTTAGATTCAGAAAAACGCCGTCGGCGTGGGCCGATATTTCGAGAAACTTTAATTATAACAATGACTTACGCGCAGTTTGCGCTGAGTTTGGCATGTTGAGGGCGATTATGGGCCTATGGGGTCTGCCAAAGCGCGCAGTGGGTCAGTTAGCCGTCATTGGGGGCCGCCTCGAGGCGGATAACCAGGCGATTTTTGACGAAATGAAGCGGCTATCGAAGGGGAAAATCGCAGTATTTCCCACCGCATCCGAAATGGCCGACGAGGTCGGTCAAGAAACCGTGGCGGATTTTCGCCGCTATGGCTTTGAATCCGACGTGATTGGGCTGTGTTGGCACAACTGCCAACAGGCGGCGTTTGACCGAGAGCTCATCGCTCGGGTGGAAGCCTTGGGGAGCGTGTATTTCACCGGCGGCGACCAAACCCGCATCGTGAATAGCCTCATCCAAGACGGCCAAGAAACGCCGATGCTGCAAATCCTGCGGCATCTCCACCGGGAAGGCGGCCTGGTGGCCGGCTCGAGTGCCGGGGCGGCCATGATGTCGAGCCGCATCATCACCAGCGGCACGTCCCTGGAATCCCTGGTGGACGGTCTCGCCGACAATGTAGACCAGCCCGGGCTCACCCTTGGGTCGGGGCTGAATTTTTTCCCCTGGGGCCTGGTGGACCAGCATTTCATCAAGCGCGGCCGCATTGGCCGACTGCTGGTGGCGCTCCACGCGGCGGGTTACGCCCACGGCTTTGGCGTCGACGAAAACACCGCCATGTTCGTGGAAGGCGACATGCTCACCGTGCGGGGGGAAACCGGCGCGGTGGTGGTGGATCTCTCGGCGGCCCAGGTGAGCGCCGATGGCACCGAGTTCAGCGGCGATTTCACCGGTGACATCGGCATTCGCATCCAGCACGGCGGCGACGTTCCAGCCCTTGTCCTTGAGGCAGCGCCCCATGTTTCCGCCCATGCGCCCGAGTCCGACGATTCCGATCTTTTGTGTTTT
>DAIUCA010000137.1:0-3547 GCA_036846405.1 Candidatus Competibacteraceae bacterium | reverse complement strand
ACCGAGTTCAGCGGCGTGGGTTTTTCGTATCTCGATGACGGCGACCGCTACGACCTGCGGCGCCATCGCCCCATTAAAGCCGGCGACAAGGGCCGTTTGCGGGTTACGCCCCAATCGTTCACCACGCCCGCGCCCTTTCAGCGCAACGCCTTTGGCAGCTACGCCCTCCACGAGCTGATGATTCGCCTGATTCAGGGCAATCCCCGCCAATACCGCCGCGACGCCGCCATGGCCTACGACGCCCGCCACGAAACCGAAGTCATCGTGGAACTGGAACGGCTGCCCCGCCGCAGCCGCGCCCTCGTGGCGGAGCGCGACGGCGAGGCCCGTTACAGCGCGTTTCATCTGCAACTCAACATCACCCAAAAACGCCTGAGCCAGCGGGCTTGGCGCGATGGTCAAGTGAAAACCACGCCGTCTCTGCTCAATGGCGGCGTGGTCGCCCCCGAAGCCCGCCTGGTGGTGCTCGGCAGTGCGCCGCTCAACGACACCGGCACCATGACCACCGCCCTGTTGCAGCAACTCACCGGCCCCGTGGGCCTCATCGCCACCGCCGCCTACGACCCACGCGCCACGGCCCGCGATTACCGCGCCTGGCTCCAGCGCAACGGCATTCAGGATGTGGAGGATTTGGCGATTACTGGCCCCAACATCGAGCGCCAGTGCCTGGACACCGCGCTGCTCGACCGCATCGCCGCCAAGCGCACGCTGATTTTTACCGGCGGCAACCAGCGTCGGCTGGTGGAAACCCTGCTCCACCGAGGCGAAACCAGCGCCGTGCTCCAGGCAATCATCCACGCCTACCAGGCGGGGGCGACCCTCATCGCCGTGAGTGGTGCCGCGTCGGCGATTTGCAGCCGCATGATCGCCGAGGGCGACAGCTACGACGCTTTGCGCTTTGGCGCGTCAGCGGACGCCGGCCACGACGGCATGGTCATCGAAGAGGGCTTTGGGCTGTTTACCCTGGGGATCGTCGATCAAAACCTGATCCATCGCCGGCGCTTGGGCCGACTCATCGTCGCCTGCGCCGACCAGGGCTGTCGGTATGGCTTTGGGCTGTGCGAACAGTCCGGCATGGTGCTTGGGCGCACGGGCCAACCCATCCACGCCTTTGGTCGCCACGGGTTCGTGGTCGCGGCCCTCGATCCCAGCCAACTTGCGGTGAGCGACGAGCAATTCAGCATCAACGACGTGAAATTGCATTTTGTGCAGCCCGGCGAGGCTTTTGATCCGATTAAAGGCGTCGTGATCGACGCCCGCGAACCGCTCATCGCCGGTCAAACCGTCGAACGCATCGTCTTCGACCTGGCGCGGGAATGCGGCGCGAGTGTGAGCGACGTGCTGCTAGACGACCTGCGCCCCGGCATCCGCTTTGCCCTCCACGCCCATCCGGACGGCAGCCAACGTCTGGCGATTCACAGTCCCCGCAGCCGTCAACACCACGACCGTTAGCCATGACGACGCCCCGTCCCCGCATCAACGCCCGCGCTACGGACGCCTTTGATCTGATCGTCGTGCGCTTTTACGACGGCCCCAATCCCTACCTGGGCCGCCGCGCCCTCGTGTGGGACTTCGCGCTCACCGGCGCGCCCACACCGCCGCCCCTCGTCGCGATTCATCGCCTTCTCACGGCGCGATTTCCCACCGCCGCGTTCCCCGCACCGCCGTCATCCGCCGCTGCCGCCGATTACGCCGCGCTGTTTGGCCACACGGTGCGGGTCATCAGCCAACTCGATTGGGGCTTACAGCTCACCCAACTGGCCATCGAGGCCCGGCCCGACGGCGTCCAGCGGGTCGCGGTGGAATGTCTCCACGGCGACACCACCTGGGACAGCCTCTATTTGGCGTGGGATTGGTGGGAATCGCTCCACCAGCCCGCCGCCGCCGCTGAACTGGCCTTCGATAGCCGCTTCACCGCGCTCCAACAGCAGTTCAATCGTTCGATTTACGGCGGCCCCACCACCTATTCCCTGCTGCGCGCCGCCGCCGAACGCCAGATTCCCACCCTGTTTTTGGCGGACGAGGGCTTGATTCAGTACGGCTACGGGCGCCACGCCCGCCGGGGCATCGCCACCACCTTCGACCGCGACAGCCACTTGGATTCGGACTTCACCTGTCGCAAGGACGACTGCAAGCAATTCCTCCATCAACGGGGCTTTCCCGTGCCCACCGGCGAGGTGGTGGACAACCTGGACGATGCCCTCGAAGTGGCTGCCGCCCTGGGCTATCCGGTGGTGGTGAAACCGCTCATGGGCCACAAGGGCATCGGGGTGACCGCCGGCATCGACGACGACGCCCAATTGGCGTTTGCGTGGCAAAAGGCCGTGGAAACGCTGCCGCCGGAAGCACAAGAGGCCCCGGCCATCATCGTGGAACGCTTTGTGGTCGGGGACGATTACCGCCTGTTGTGCGTCAACGGCCAATTTGCGGCGGCGCTCAAGCGGGAGCCGGCCTTTGTCATCGGCGACGGCAAACGCACGATTCGCCAGCTTATCGACGCGGAAAACGCCACCCCCGCCCGCGCCGACACGGCCACCTCGCCCCTGGGCAAAATCCGCTGCGACGACGCCATGGCCCAATGTCTTGCCGAACAGCGCCTCGCCGAGGCCACCGTGTTGCCCAAGGGCCAGAAGGTGAAGCTGCGCAAGGTGGCGAATCTGTCTTTGGGCGGCGTGAGCGAAAACGTGACCGACCGCATTCACCCCGCCAACGTGGCCCTGTGCAACGCCATCGCCAGCCAATTTCAGCTGCTGTGTTTGGGGATCGACGCGCTGACCGGCGACATCAGCCGCCCATGGGACGGGGGAGATTTTGGGATTATCGAAATCAACGCTGCGCCGGGCATCGCCATGCACCTGAATCCGGCGGTGGGCGCCCCGGTGGATGTGCCCGGCAAGATTCTCGACGCCCTGTTTCCCGACCCGCTGAAGGCGCGAATGCCGACGGTGCTATTTAACCGCCTGTACGAAGAGACATTGGAACCGCTGTTGTTGGCGCTGCAACGTCAGTTTCCGCGCTTGACATTGGGTGGGATGTGCGGCGACGGCGTCTGGCTCGACGGCCAACGTCAGCCGTTTTCGCGGCGCCATTACGCGCGCAACGTGCGCCATTTGCTGCGCCATCCCCACCTAGATTTGTTAATTGTCGAATGTTGGGGCGACCTGTTTTACGACGAAGGCTGTCCGGTTCAGGGGGCGCACCTGGTGGTGCTCGACAATCCCAGCTCGGGGGAAAAGCTGTTGAGCCGCGAATTGCTGCCCGGCGGCACGCTCATCACCAAACAACAGCACCAGTTGAGTTTCCGCCGAGGCAGTCGCCTGGAAACCCAGCGCCTAGACGCCAACGCCGATCTCGTAGCGCTGTATCTGCGGGAAATCGCCGCTTTGTTGGGGGGCTAACCGCCCGCCCCGCGTACACCTATCTGTCTGTAGGGGTAGGCCTTGCGCCTACCCTGCGTCCCCGACCCTGCGCGTGATTAAAATCCCTGGGGCATTAGCGGGCGTAGCGCGAGGCGACGAACGGCGTGGGCGCAACGGTTAACGCCGTC
>DAIUCA010000136.1:1504-6698 GCA_036846405.1 Candidatus Competibacteraceae bacterium | reverse complement strand
ATGCGGTGTGCTACGCCTTTTCCACCATGGCCCTGGGCGGCCTAGCGCCCCACGGAGCAAGCATTGGCTACTACAACAGCCTCGTGATGGAAACCATTGCCACCTGGTTTTCCTTACTCGCGGGCATCAACATGGCGCTGTACTTCCTCGCCTGGCGCACCCTCGCTATTCATTTGCTATGGAAAACCAAGCCTGGCGATAAACGCCAATTGCCCCGCCCGTGGCTGAGCATCAAACAGGTCATCAGTGATCCAGAAGTGCAGTGTTATTTGGCGGTCATGGGATTTTTGGTCGGCGTCGCGGTGGGTTATTTGGCGGTATTTTCGCCGTTTCCCTGGCATGAAGTCTTGATTCGGGGGGCATTCCAGACGATCTCCATCGTGACCGGCCTGGGCTTCACCACCGCGGGCTATCCCGGCGAGCCTTGGCCGACATTCGTGGTGCTACTGCTGCTCATGGGGAGTTTTTTCGCCGGCTGTGCCGGTTCTACCTGCGGGGGCATCAAGGCCATCCGCTTTCTGCTGCTCTACAAACAAAGCGAGCAAGAACTCAAAATTTTGATTCGGCCCCAAGTGCAAGCGCCGGTGACCTACCGCCGCTCCGCCGTACCCGGGCGGGTGATTCGCGCCGTGTGGGGCTTCTACTTCCTCTACATCTTCTGCTACTGCGTGTTGTCCCTGTGCCTCGCGGCGACTGGATTGGATTTGGTCACGGCCTTTGGCTCGACCGCAGCGGCGCTCAACAATATGGGTGTGGGCTTAGGCGACACGGCGGCGGGGTTTGGCGAGGTGAATGTGGTCGCCCAGTGGCTGCTCATCATCGGCATGCTGTTGGGACGCTTGGAAATTTTCCCCGTGATCATTCTGTTCTTACCGTCCTTCTGGCGATGAAAATGGGTGGGCGTTTCCACGGGTAGGCGCAAGGCCTACCCCTACCGCATTCCGATGGGCGTGTCCCGTAGCTGCGGGTAGGCGCAAGGCCTACCCCTACCGTATTCCGAAGGGCATGTCGCGCAGCTGCGGGTAGGCGCAAGGCCTATCCCTACTCGCCGTACACGTCGAAATCGAAGTATTTCGCGGCGATTTCCTGGTATTTGCCGCTGGTGCGCAGGGTTTGAATGGCTTGGTTGAGTTTGCCGCGCAATTCCTCATTCCCCTTACGCAAGGCTATTCCCGCCCCATCGCCAAACCACTCGGACTTCAGTAAGGGAGGGCCGATGAAGGCATAGTCCTTACCAGCATCGGTTTTCAAAAAGCCCTGTTCTAAAGCCACCGCGTCGCCCAACAACGCATCGACGCGCCCCGCCTGCAAATCCAAATAGGCTTCGTCCTGGGTGTTGTACCGACGGACGGTGGCAATGTCGGCGAAATTGCCGTTGATAAATTTCTCGTGGGTTGTACCGGACTGGACGCCGATATTTTTCCCCGTCAATCCCGCTGCATCCACGGTAAATGTGGCGTCCTTACGAGCAAGGAAACGCGCTGGAATGTGATAGTACTTATCGGTGAAATCCACGGTCTTGCGGCGTTCTTCAGTAATCGACATGGACGCCACCGCAAAATCGATACGTCGGGACAGAATCGACGGAATCAGGCTATCGAAGCTCTGGTTCGTGATGGTGCAAGTAGCCCCCATTTCGGCGCATACCGCGTTAATTATGTCGATGTCGAAGCCCTGCAAGGCGCCATTACCGTCCACAAAGGCAAAGGGCGGATACGCCGCCTCGGTGCCCACCCGCAGGGTTTGCGCGGTGGCGGGCAATGCCAAGGCCCATAAAATCAACCAACTCGCCATGAATCGCATGAAAGATCTCCGGTAGGGGAATGAATGGCTGCTGCGGCGTGGGCAAGTTTTAGGCCGTGGGCCGCCGATCGACGAGCAGCGTGGCGCTGCCGTCCACCACGAGCTTGTCTTTCACGAAGCATTGGGTGTCGAGGACCACGCGGCGCTTCTCGGCAATGATTTCCCGCACGGTGGCGACCGCGTGGAGGGTGTCGCCGATGCGCACGGGGGCTTTGAATTTCAATTGTTGGTCGATGTAAATCGCCCCCGGGCCGGGTAGCCGCGTGCCCAACACGCAGGAAATCAGGGCCGCGGAAAACATGCCGTGGACAATGCGACCGCCAAACGGCGTCGAAGCCGCGAATTCTTCGTTGATGTGTACCGGATTGTCGTCGCCAGAAATGCCGGCAAAGAGAATCACGTCGGCTTCGGTGATGGTTTTGGCATAACGGGCGGTTTGGCCAATGGTTAAATCTTCTAAGTAATAACCGTGGAGGGCATCGTTCATGGGGAAAACCTCGGGGGGTTGGGACAGGCGGGGGGGGGGGGCGGCGGGGACCGCCAGGGGCGTTACAACAACTGATTGGGGGGAAAGTGCAGGGCGGCGGGCAGGGTTTCCGCCTGCTTAACCGCCATCACCATAAGGCGGTCGGCCCGCACCGGCCCAAATAGCTCACACAGGGCGAGGTAGGTGCGGTGTACCAGCTCTTGCAGCAGGGCGGTGTCGGGGGCCACGAGAAGCAAATGGCTCTGTTCGCACCATTGGGCGACGATTTCGTCGCCGCGTTCGCGGGCGAACTGGGCGAGCTGTCGCCGCAGCTTGTCCTGTTCAAAGGCGGGCATCCCCTCCAGTAGCACGGTCAACATCACGTCGATTACCTGGCTTGCCGGGTCGGGGGGGATGGGCATCGTTTCATCGAGGCGGCTCCCCCGCTGGAGCCCGGCGAACTGTTGGATGAGGTCCTGGAGGAGGGCGCTTTTTTGGCGTTTGACGGCATCGAACAGCGGTTCGAGGCGGTTGATGTAGTGATGCAGCGCTAAGGAACGGCCGGTTTTCGCATGGTTGTCCCAGAGCTGCATGGCCCGTTGGCGGGCGATGGGGTGGGGCAAATAGATGGTTAACACCTGTTCGACGGCTTGGCGCTGCTGTTTGGGGTCGGGTATCAGCATTACACCCCTCGTCCGTTGTGAATCGATTCTTGGAACTCAGGGTAGCCCTGTTCGGCGTGTTCGGCGAAGTCGAGTCCCCGCTGTTGGGCGCGGGTGTCGGCGCGCAGCCCGACGGTGTGTTCCACGAGCCAATACATGAAGAGTGCGGTGGTAAACGCCCATAAAAACGCCACGCCGATGGCCAAGCACTGGACGATGATGCGTTCGAGGTTGAACAGATCCCCTTGATAAAACAGGCCAGCGGCCAAGGTGCCCCAGGCGCCGCCGAAGCCGTGGACCGCCACCGCACCCACCGCGTCGTCGAGGCGGAGCTGTTCCAGGGCGTAAAAACTCAACAGCATGATCGGGGCGGCGAGTAGACCGGTGAGCACGGCGAAGGCGGGACTCATGGTGTTGCAGCCGGCGGTGATGGCAACCAGGCCGGCGATGCCGCCGTTCACGATCTGGGTGAGCAGCACGGGTCGTCGCCAGGCCCATTGACAGAACAGCACACCCACGGCGGCGGCGGACGCGGCCAGGTGGGTGTTGAGGATGATGAGCCCCAGGCGCGGGGTGGCTTCGAGGGTGCTGCCGCCGTTAAAGCCAAACCAGCCAAACCACAAAATGAAGCCGCCTAAAGCGACGAGCACGAGGTTGTGGCCGGGAATCGGGCGTGCAGTGCCCTGCTGGTCGAAGCGGCCCAAGCGCGGCCCGAGCACCACGATGCCGGCGAGGGCTACCCAGCCGCCCACGGAATGCACCACGGTCGAGCCGGCAAAATCCACAAAACCTAACTGTTTAAGCCAGCCGCTGCCCTCGTACAGGCTGCCCCAGGCCCAACTGCCAAAAATCGGATAAATCAGCGCGGTCACCAGCAGCGAGGTGAACAAATAGCCGCCGTAACGCACCCGTTCCGCCATGGCCCCCGACGCGATGGTGGCGGCGGTGGCGGCAAACAGCATCTGGAACAACATCAACAGATAGTCGTTATCCGTGCCGTCGTTGAGCACAAAATGGCTGGTGCCAAGCCAGCCGCTGGGGTTATTGCCGAACATCAACCCATAGCCCACGGCCCAGAACGCGAGGGCGCCCAGGCACATATCCAAGTAATTTTTTAGCACCACGTTGACGGCGTTTTTTGAGCGCACCATGCCGCTTTCCAACAGGGCAAAGCCGGCTTGCATGAAAAAAACGAGAGCGGCAGCGACCACAATCCACAGGCTATTGAGGGCGAGGGTAAGCGCCGCCGTCGAGGAACTGCCGCCATTTTGGGCGACTGCCGATGAGGTGAACGCCAGTAAAAAGCCAAATAAAAACAAAGACATAACCTGTTGATCTCCCGCGTCGTGACCCAAAAAAATGAGCGACCCCCCAACGGTGGGCGGTCGCTAGCGTCGCTGCGATGCAGCAGATCAGGGAGATTACAGTGATATGACAGGAGTTCACCCGGCTGGCGGGAAAGCGCCGGGGTTTAGTCTTCGCTGTACTGGCTTTCGCGGCGCTCGCGGCGTTCTTGGGCTTCGACGGTGAGGGAAGCGATGGGACGGGCTTCCAGGCGGCGCAGGCCGATTTCTTCGCCGGTATCTTCGCAATAACCATAAGAGCCGTCGTCGATGCGCTTGAGGGCTTCACCGATTTTAATGAGCAACTTGCGGTAACGGTCGCGGGTGCGCAGTTCGAGGGTGTGTTCGCTTTCTTGCGTAGCGCGGTCGGCCTCATCGCTTAAATGCTTGTCCTCTTCCTGCAGGTTCACGAGGGTTTTTTGCGATTCTTCTAGTAAATTTTCCTGCCACGCCAATAACTTGCGTCGAAAGTAGGCGAGCTGTGGATCGCACATGTACGGCTCATCGGCGCTGGGCTGGTACTCGGGCGACAATTCAAGGCGGTCGAGGGGGTGGCTGGGCATGGGGGCGTCTCTCTTGACCAAAGGGGCGTGGTCAGCCGCAGAAAAAAAATGGACGCCCTTATAGTGACGGCTTTTCCGAATGTAAAGCCCAAGAGGAAACCAGACGTGACTGTCGATCCCCAAGAAATTCAAGCCATGCAAACCCGTCAAACCGCCATCGTGCAAGCGTTCCAGGCGCTGGGCAGCGATTGGATGGAACGTTATCAATACCTCATCGATCTGGGTAAAAAATTGCCGCCCTTGCCCGCCGAACTGCGGGTAGACGAGCATCTGGTGAGCGGCTGTCAATCTCAGGTCTGGTGGGTGGGCGAGCTGCGCGACGGCAAACTTTATTTCCAGGCCGGTAGCGATTCCACC
>DAIUCA010000136.1:0-1494 GCA_036846405.1 Candidatus Competibacteraceae bacterium | reverse complement strand
TGCTGTTGCGGGTGTATTCGGGCCATTCGCCCGCCGCCATTTTGGCGGTGACGCCTTCATTCATCGCCGACATTGGGCTAGATCAGCACCTGTCGCCGACGCGCCGTAACGGTCTTGCCTCCATGTGGCAGGCGCTGCAAACCAAGGCCCAACGGCTGTTAGCGACGGCCCAGACTGCACAGCGCCATTAATTCAAATCGGTTCGGGCGTGCGTTTCTCCGCCGCTTTTTTCTTGTTGTCCTGCTGGGCTTCGTAGCGCAGCAGGAGTTCTTCCACCAACGCCCGCTGTTCCGTCGAAATCTCCGCCGCAATGGCTAAGGCGTTTTCCTGGGCTTCATCGAGTCCCTGGGCACTGGCTAACGCCGTCCAAAACAGCGCCTGCACCAAATCCCGCTCCACGCCTTCGCCCTGCTGATACATCACGCCCAAATTATTTTGAGCTAACGCGTCGCCCTGTTCCGCCGCCGCGCGATACCACTTGGCGGCTTCTCGCTGGTCGCGCTTTACGCCCTCGCCCATGTCGTACATGGCCCCCAAATTAAACTGCGCTTCGGGCAGGCCCAAATCCGCCGCCACTCGGAACCATTTCAACGCCTGCCGCCAATCTTTCTTGACCCCATGACCGTTTTGATAAAGCACCCCCAAGTAAAACGCTGCGGCCCGCTCCCGCTGTTCGGCCCAATAACGCAGGGTCGGCAGTGCCGTTCGATAGTCGCCCCGATCTAATGCGGCCTCGGCTTCCTGCAAACTCGGCACAGCGACCGCCGTCGTCGCGACTAAAAACCACAGCAAACCCAACAAGCGTACCCAATCCACCCAGACTCGTTTCATCTTTCGCACTCTTTGTGTCATCTGCACAACATTTTGTCGCGCCAGTGACACAACAGACTGCCATAAACCGTCGTAGACGCCACGGTCTTTTTGTACATGTCCCTGAATGCGGGCTGACAGCGCTTTGGGTGAAGTGCAATCTGAAGTTTGTATCGGTCAACAACAGCGGTCACTCCGCGTCGGGATTTTTGGATGGTTTGCAGCGGGCTTTATGTTTTCTGGCGCACAAGGCCTAAGCCGTGAGCTGCGGCCACCACCGTCCAGCCCTGCAACACCAGCGACGCCACCACCACCACGAACACGATGTTGAAAAAGTCGAGGGTGACCGGCCCGGGGGTGACTACTGGAATGATCGCCAGAAAAATCGGCACCGCACCGCGCAAACCTACCCACGACAGGTAAATCTGATGGCGAACGGGTATGCCGCAGGGCATGAGACACAGCACCGTCGCCAGGGGCCGCGCCAACAGCATGAGCACCGCGGCGACCACCAATCCCTGCCAAATCGCCGCCCCGAAGAGACTCGGCGTGACCAATAGGCCCAACATCAGAAATAAGAGCACCTGGGCAAGCCACGACAGGCCATCGTGGAAATCGCGGGTTATTTGGAGCGACCGCTGGATGCGGGCGCGCATCACGATCCCTATCAGATAAATCGCCAGA
>DAIUCA010000135.1:0-6738 GCA_036846405.1 Candidatus Competibacteraceae bacterium | reverse complement strand
CCACGGGCCTCGCTCACCGGCATGCCGGCGCCAATCGCCGCCGCCATGGGTTCGGGGAGCAAATAGGTTTGCCGCGCGCCCGCCCCGTTGACCGATTGGCGAATGGCGCGGCGTTCTACCGGCGTCGAGCCACAGGGCACGCACACCACGACACGCGGGCTGGGATTAAACAACCGTCGCCCGTGGGCCTTGCGGATGAAGGTTTGCAGCATCTTTTCGGTCACCGCGAAATCGGCAATCACCCCGTCCCGCAGGGGCCGCACGGTGATGAGACCCTCGGGGGTGCGGCCCAACATGCGCTTTGCATCGGTGCCCACCGCCGCGATGGTGCGGGGCCCGCCCCGAGGATCGTGATGGATCGCCACCACCGAGGGTTCGTTGAGGACAATGCCCGCGCCGCGCATGTAAATCAGCGTGTTCGCCGTGCCCAAATCGATGGCTAAATCACTAGAAAATAAACCGCGAACCCGCTTAAACATGACTCAATGAATTACCTAATCAGATGGGCCGAATGAACTGCGATAAAAGCCTAACAAGGCCGTCGAATCAGCGGCAACGGCTCTGCTCATTTCGCCGAATGACAACGGCACCATTAACACCTTTTTTCATTTGCCATTACCCAGGTTATTTCCATGTCGATTTCCCCAACGGTTGTGCCCAACGATTCTGCTGACATTACCCCCAACACGGTGCGCAAAATTGCCCAACTCGCCCGCCTCGCATTAGCCCCCGAAACCGTGCCCAATTACGCGCTGGAATTAACCCACATTTTCCATTTGGTCGCGCAACTCCAAGCCACGGATTTAGACGGTGTGGAGCCGCTGCACAACCCGCTAGAAATGTCCCAGCGCCTGCGATTAGACGGGGTCACCGAAGGCGATCAACGCCCCGCATTAGCCCAAAATGCCCCCGCCTGGGAGCAGGATTTATTCATCGTGCCCAAGGTGGTCGAATAATCATGAGCGGGCTAATGCAAAATGGCTTGAAAGGCATCTCTGACGATTTACAAAATCGCCGCATTTCAAGCGTCGAATTAACGACCGAATTACTTCATCAAATCGATCGTCACGCGGCATTTAATGCATTCATTACCGTCGATCGGGAAAATGCGTTACAGGCTGCCCAATTAGCCGATGAAAATCGGGCCATGGGTAATGGGTCGCCTTTTAGCGGTGTGCCGATTGGCCATAAAGATTTGTTTTGCACCCACGGTCTGCGCACCACCTGCGGTTCCAAAATGCTCGAGAAATTCGTCGCCCCCTACGATGCCACGGTGGTGGCCCGATGCCGCGCCGCCGGCCTGGTGAATCTGGGCAAGCTCAACCTGGACGAGTTCGCCATGGGGTCGTCCAACGAAACCAGCTATTTCGGCCCGGTGCGCAACCCGTGGCACGCGGATTACGTAGCCGGCGGTTCCTCGGGCGGCTCGGCGGCGGCGGTGGCCCTAGATCTCGTCGCCGCCGCCACCGCCACCGACACCGGCGGCTCGATTCGCCTGCCGGCGGCGTTTTGTGGGGTGACTGGCCTGAAGCCCACGTACGGGCGGGTGTCGCGCTTTGGCATGGTGGCCTACGCATCGAGTTTGGATCAGGCCGGCTGGATGGCCCGCCGTGCGGAAGACATTGCCCTGCTGTTGCCGGTGATTAGCGGCTTCGACGAACGCGATTCCACCAGCGCCCCCGCTGAGGTGGCCGCCCCGTTAGGCGATCTCACGGCGACCCTCCAACAGCCCCTCACCGGCCTGCGCATTGGTTTACCGCGCCGCTATTTCGGCGAAGGGCTGACGCCGGCAGTGGGCGAGTGCGTTCACCAGGCCCTCGCCCTCCTCGAACAACAGGGCGCGGTGTTGGTGGATCTGGATTTGCCCAACGACGATTTGGCGATTGCGGTCTATTACGTGATCGCCTCCGCCGAAGCGTCGTCGAACCTGGCGCGGTTCGATGGGGTGCGTTACGGCTATCGCTGTGCGAATCCCCAGGATTTGGCCGACCTCTACACCCGTTCTCGTAGCGAAGGCTTTGGCGAAGAAGTGAAGCGGCGGATCTTGATCGGCACCTACGTGCTGTCGGCGGGGTACTACGACGCCTACTACAAGCGGGCCCAGCAGGCCCGCCGACGCATCGCCGAAGACTTTGCCCACGCGTTTTCCCAGGTCGACGTGATCGCCGGGCCCACCGCGCCCACCACGGCCTTTGCCCTGGGGGCCAAAACCCAGGATCCGGTGGCCATGTATCTGAGCGACGTTTACACCGTGGCCGTGAATCTGGCGGGCTTGCCGGCCTTGTCGCTACCGGTGGGCTTGGTGGACGGCTTACCGGTGGGGATGCAGCTCATTGGCCCCGCGTGGCAGGAAGCGCGGTTGTTGCAGGTGGCCCATCAATATCAACAGGTCACCGATTGGCATCTGCACCGCCCGCCAATTTTGAAGCATTGAAGGCGTTTCAGAACGCAAAACCGCCGCCGTGAGCGATGCCACGGCGGCGGTTTTTTTTGGGCGTTGTCGCGGCGATTACAGCCAGTAAACGAAGATGAACAGCCCCAACCAGACCACATCGACGAAATGCCAGTACCAGGCGGCAGCCTCGAAAGTGAAGTGGCGATGGGCGGAAAAATGGCCGTTCAACGAGCGCAGTAGCACCACCAACAACATGAGGGCGCCGACGGTCACGTGGAACCCGTGGAAGCCGGTGAGCATGAAAAACGTCGAGCCGTAAATGCCGGTTTGTAGCGTGAGATTGAGTTCGTGGTAGGCGTGGCTGTATTCCATGAACTGGAAGACCACGAAGATGAAGCCCAGCAACACCGTCGCCAGCAGCCCCAATACGAGTTGTTGGCGATTTTCGTTGAGCAGGCCCCAATGGGCCCAGGTGATGGTGGCGCCGCTGGTGAGCAGAATCATCGTGTTGAGAAAGGGCAGGCCCAGGGGCGACATGGCCTCGAAATGGCCGCCCAGCGCGGCGGGGCCGTTGGTGGGCCAATGGGTTTCAAAGTGGGGCCACAGCAGATAGTGGGTCAGACTTTTCTCGGTGTAGCCATCGCCAAGCCAAGGGAGCGAAAACACGCGGGCGTAGTACAGCGCCCCGAAAAAGGCGGCGAAAAACATCACTTCCGAAAAGATGAACCAGCCCATGCCCCAGCGAAACGAGCGTTCGACCTGTTCGTTGTGGAGGCCCTGTTGGCCCTCGCGGATCAGATCGCCGAACCAGCCAAACAGCATGTAAATCACGATGCCGAGGCCCAGAAAACTCAGCCATGGCCCGAGGCTCCCGTTGAGAAAGAGCGCCAGGCCGACGGCGGTGACGAAGAGGCCGATGGAACCCACGATGGGCCAGGGGCTGCCGTGGGGCACGTAGTAATGGCCATCATCGTGGCCGTGGCTGGCGGAATGCGGACGCGGCGGGTGCATAAAAATCGGTCTCCCACAAAAAGCGGGCCGCGTCAGTGCGCGGCCCGTCGGCTAGTTAAGAATCGGTGAGTTCAAAGAAGGTGTAGCTCAGGGTGATGACCTGGGTTTTCGGATCGACTTGGGGGTCTACCCGGAACGCCACGGGCATCACTCGTTCTTCCTGCGCCGCGAATTCTTGGCGCTCAAAGCAAAAGCATTGGATTTTCTGAAAATGGCGGGCGGCCAGCCCCGGCGCGACGCTCGGCACGGCTTGGCCGGCGGTGGGGTAGTTGCGGCGATTTTTGGCCACATAATTCACGCGGTAAAACTCGCCGGGAATCACGGTCATGCGAGCGACTTCGGGGACAAAATCCCAGGTGGCGTCGGCGGGCACGTTGGCGATGAATTCCACCACGATTTCCCGCGCCACGGTCGGCGTTGTCGGGTCGGCGGTGGCGACTAGGTTCATGGGAACACTATTCGTGCGTCCGCCAAGCCCGGTGATTTGGCAGAGCAGGTCGTAGAGCGGCACGAGGGCGAAGCCAAAGCCAAACATCACCAGGGGAATCAGCGCCAGCCGCAGGGCCAGGCGCTTGGCGGTGGTTTGGGGCGGGGGCGAGACGGCGGTGGTCATCGGCTTAGGCGATGACGGGCGGTTTATCGAAGGTGTGGTGGGGCGCGGGCGACGGCACGGTCCACTCCAAGCCTTCGGCCTGTTCCCACACCTGATCGCTGGCGGGCTGGCCGCCGTACACGCATTTCACCACCGTGTACAAAAACAGCAGCTGCGACAGGCCAAAGGCGAAGGCGCCGATGGACGAAATCGCGTTCCACTCGGCGAACATCAGGTTGTAGTCCGGAATGCGGCGGGGCATCCCGGCCAAACCGAGGAAATGTTGGGGGAAAAACAGCACGTTCACGCTAATCACCGAGCACCAGAAGTGAATCTGACCGAGCTTTTCGTCGTACATGTGGCCGGTCCACTTGGGCAGCCAGTAATAGACGCCGGCCATGATGGAAAACACCGCCCCGGGCACCAGCACGTAATGGAAATGGGCCACCACGAAATAGGTGTCGTGGTATTGGAAGTCGGCGGGGGCGATGGCGAGCATCACGCCGGACAGGCCGCCGATGGTGAAGAGAATCACGAAGGCGGTGGCGAACAGCATGGGGGTTTCAAAGGTCATGGAGCCGCGCCACATGGTGGCAATCCAGTTGAAGACCTTCACGCCCGTGGGCACGGCGATGAGCATGGTGGAATACATAAAAAACAGCTCGCCGGCCAAGGGCATGCCCACGGTGAACATGTGGTGGGCCCAGACGATGAACGACAAAAACGCGATGCTGGCGGTGGCGTACACCATGGAGCTGTAGCCGAAGAGGGGTTTACGGCAGAACGTGGGCAGAATCGTCGAGATGATGCCGAAGGCCGGCAGAATCAGAATATAGACTTCTGGATGGCCAAAAAACCAAAAAATGTGTTGAAACATCACCGGATCACCGCCGCCGGCCGCGTTAAAGAAGCTGGTGCCCAGATATTTATCGGTAAGCAACATGGTGATGGCGCCGGCGAGCACCGGCATGACGGCGATGAGCAGAAAGGCAGTGATGAGCCAGGTCCAGCAGAACATGGGGAGCTTCATCATGGTCATGCCGGGGGCGCGCATGTTCAGAATCGTGGCGATGACGTTGATGGCGCCCATGATGGAGGAGATGCCCATGAGGTGAATCGACAAAATCACGAAGGGAAAGGACGCACCGGTTTGCAGCACGAGGGGCGGGTAGAGGGTCCAGCCGCCGGCCGGGCCGCCGCCGGGCAGGAACAGGGTGATGAGGAGCAATGTGAACGCGAAGGGCAGAATCCAGAAGCTCCAGTTGTTCATGCGGGGCAACGCCATGTCAGGGGCGCCGATTTGCAGGGGAATCATCCAATTTGCAAGCCCGGTAAACGCCGGCATCACGGCGCCGAAGATCATGATGAGGGCGTGCATGGTGGTCATTTGGTTGAAGAAATAGGGGTCAACCAATTGCAGACCGGGTTGGAAGAGTTCGGCGCGGATGATGAGGGCCATGAAGCCCCCCACAAAGAACATGGCGAGGGACCAGATGAGATACATGGTGCCGATGTCTTTGTGGTTCGTGCTGTAGACCCAGCGCCGCCAGCCGCTGAGGCTGTGGTCATCGGCGTCGAGGGCAATGGACGCGGGATAATTCATGAGTCGAGGTCTCCTTGTGATGGATTAGGGCGTCGCAGCGGCGACTTGGGGTTGATTTTTCTGCTGATGATCGGCGAGCCACTGATTAAATTCGGCTTCGGGCTTCGCGACGACCACGATGGGCATAAAGCCGTGGTAGCGACCGCAGAGTTCGGCGCATTGGCCGCGATAGGTGCCCGGCTTCTCGATGCGGGCCCAGCTGTCGTTCACATAACCGGGAATGGCGTCGCGCTTAAAGCCCAGGGCGGGCACCCACCAGGCGTGGTTCACATCGGCGGCGGTGATCAGAAAGCGCACTTTCTTCCCCACCGGCAGCACCAGGGGTTTATCCACCTCCAGCAGATAATTGGCGTCTTTTGGCGCCTGATTGAGCATCTGTTCGGGGGGCGTGCTGAGGGCGCTCACGAACCTGAGGTTTTGGCCCAAATACTCGTATTCCCACCGCCACTGATAGCCGGTGATTTTCACCGTAAGGTCGGGGGCTTGGGTGCTCTCCATGGCGATGAGGGTTTTCGTCGCGGGGATGGCCATGGCGATCAGAATGATGAAGGGAATCACGGTCCAGATGATTTCCACGGTGGTGCTTTCGTGGAACTGGGCCGCGTGGGGATGACAGGATTTGCGGTGGTGGATGATGGAATAAATCATCGCGCCGAAGACGACGACGGCGATGGCCACGCAGACCCAGAACACCGTCATGTGGAGGCTAAAGATGTCCTGGCTGATGGGGGTAACCCCGGGGGTGAGATTCGTTTCCCAGGCGTGGGTGGCGAACACGGGGACGAGTAGCGCGAGGGCGCTGAGAAATCGGCCCCAAAACGGCAGCTTCATGGAAAACCTCAATTAACGTGGTGGGCAAGACGGGCAATAGAACGTGAGAGATCAAAGGGCGTTCACCGGCTGCGTAAAGCCCGCAGGCGGGGCCATAAAAAAAGCGGCCCACTGGGCCGCTTTCATGGAAAAGGCGAGAGAAATCAGAGGGCTTGGGAGCCGGTTTCGCCCGTACGGATGCGCACGACATTCTCTAAAGAATAGATAAAGATTTTGCCGTCGCCGATTTTGCCGGTGTTGGCCGTGCGACCGATGACCTCGATCACCTGGTCCACGATGCTGTCATCGACGGCGATTTCGAGTTTC
>DAIUCA010000134.1:0-6910 GCA_036846405.1 Candidatus Competibacteraceae bacterium | reverse complement strand
CCCCAGGGAATCGTGAGGGCAAAGAGCACGGTAAGCACCAAATCGAAGGGCGTAAAACCGCCCACAGCTAAGATTTGGGTCATGGCGTAGACGAGGGCGGCCATCGTGGCAAAACAAAGCGCGGCAAAGAGACCGCGACGCAGGGGATAGGACATGGGCAATTCTCAAGGTGGCGGGGGATAAATGCGACGGCAGCGAGGGGAGTCGTCGGTGGCCCGTCAGACTCGGCTTACCGCGTAAATTGCGCCTGAATTGCCCCCGTTTGGCTCATGGGCATGGGGTAATGTCCCCACAGAGCGGCGCTTTGGGGGGTAACTCCACCCAAAAGGTGGCGCCCTCGCCGGATTGGCTGTGGACGCCGATTTTGCCCCCGTGGGCCGCTACGATGTGAGCGCAGATGGGCAGGCCCAGGCCGGTGCCCGCGGGTTTGCCCCGCTGAATGTCCTGGACCTGATGAAACTTCTCGAAAATCTGCGCCTGTTGGTCGGTGGGGATTCCCGGGCCGGTGTCGCGCACTGTTAGGCGAATCGCCTGGGTGTTGGGGTCCAGCGCCAGGCTCACGGTCACCTCGCCGTCGGTGGGACAAAACTTCGCCGCGTTGGACAGCAGATTCACCACCACCTGGGTCAAGCGGTCGCTGTCGCCCCAAAAGGGCATCGGGGCCGCGAGTTGGTGGATTAAGCGAATCTGGCCGTCGCGAAACAGCTGGCCGGTGCTGTTAATGGCATCGTCCACGAGGGCAGCCAGATCCACGGCCTGGCACTGGAGCTGAAACTGCCCCGATTCGAGTTTGGCCAGATCCAGCACCTGGTTGATGAGGCGGGTGAGTCGGTCGCTTTCCTTCGCGACGATGGCCAAAAACGTGTGGCGCTGTTCCTGGGGCAGAGTCGGATTCGCCAGCAAAATGTCGGAAAACGCCCGAATCGAGGTCAGGGGCGTGCGCAGTTCGTGGGTCACGGTGGAAATGAACTCGTCTTTGAGGCGGTCGAGCTGTTGAAGCTGGGCGTTGGCGTCGCGGAGTTCTTGGGTAGCTTGGGCGAGTTCTTGGGAACGGGCTTCGAGTTCTCGGCTGTAGGCCCGCACCTGGGCGCTTTCGTCGAGCATTTCTTGCACTTCGCGCCATTGGGGTTGGCTCTGGGGAACGAGCATGCCCATGGCGATCCGCGCGGCGGCCGCGCCCACCGCCCCGGCCAGGCGTTGCTCGGCCCGATGGAGCAGTTCCGAGGGGGCGATGGTGGTGGCTTCGGGGGCCTGGAGCTCCTGGAATAGGGCCTGGGTGCGGTCGGCGCCGAGGAAACGACTGAGTTCTTGGCTCAGGGCGCCGACGGTAATGGCCTCGGCCTGGGGCATGAGCACCGCCGTGGGGGTGGTGGCGAGGAATTGGCGCGCCGCCAGCCGTTCCCGTTGACGGGCGCGGTCGTCGCCCCAGAGGGAACCGAGTATGAGGCCGCCGATATTCACCAGGCCGCTCCAGATGAGGGTGTGGGTGTACACGTCGAGGCCCTCGAGGCCCAGCAGGGCGTAAGGTTTGAGCCACGCGATCCCGCCGGGACCCTCGGTGATGAAGCTCATGGGCAGCCACCCAGAACGGGCAAAGGCCGGCAGCAACAGGGTGTAAATCCAGATGACAAAGCCACCGCTCAATCCCCAAATGGCCCCGCGACAACGGGCCCCCGACCACAGCAGCCCGATCAACAGAGCCGGCGCGAGTTGCGCGGCGGCGACGAAGGAAATGAGGCCCATGGCCACCAGGGCGTAGGCGTCGCCGAGGACGGCGAAATGAAAGTAACCCAGGGCAATGAGCAGCCCGATGGCCAGGCGGCGGATGAGGAGCACCACGCCGGTCAAATCGCCTTGGAGTGCCGGATGACGGTGGCGGTGGGTAATGAGCCAGGGCAATACGAGGCTGTTGCTCATCATGGTGGCGAGGGCGACGGTTTCGACGATCACCATGCCGGTGGCTGCCGACAGCCCGCCGATGAACACCAACAAAGCCAGTTCGGGATGGCCTTGGGCCAGGGGCAGCGCAAGGACAAACAGGTCGGCGGGGGTATCGGCGGGCAGGAACAACTGGCCGGCCCAGGCGATGGGCAGCACAAACAGGTTGATGAGCAGCAGATAGAGGGGGAATAGCCAGGTGGCCGTGGGCACATGTTCCACGCGGCCTTCGACGACCAGCACTTGAAACTGGCGCGGTAAGCAGAAAAACGCCGCAAACGACAGGACATTAAGACTAAACCAGGCCAGATAGCCGCTGTGACCCTCGGCGGTGGGATCGCCGATGAGGAGCGTGGTGGGGGGAAAGGGCAGTTCGGGCGTGGTGCTCAGGGCCTGGAGCAGGCCGACGCTGGCAAATAGGCCCAAGGCCACAAAGGCGACCAATTTCACCAGAGATTCGGCGGCGACGGCGGCGACGAGTCCCTCATGGCGTTCGGTGCCATCTAGGCGGCGGGTACCGAAGAGGATGGCAAAGATCGCCAGCACCACGCCGGCGACGAAGCCCACGGCGAGGGAGGGCGTGGCCTGCATATCGTTGTGGGCGAGGACCACAAAGCTATGGGCGATGGCTTTGAGCTGGATGGCCAGGTAGGGCGTGATGCCCAGGGCGAGCACCACGGTGGCGAGGGCGCCCAGGGCGGCGCTCTGGCCGTAGCGGGCGGAGAGCCAATCGGCGATGGAGGTGAGGTGTTGGGCGCGGCTGATGGCGATGAGGCGGGTGAGCAGCAGGGGGAATAGCAGCGCCGCCAGGGTGGGGCCGAGGTAAATCGGCAAAAACGCCAGGCCAGCGGTGGATGCGAGGCCGACGCTGCCAAAGAAGGTCCACGCCGTGCAGTACACCGCGATGGACAGGCTGTAGATCACGGGGTGGTTGATGACCGAGCGGCCTTGATTGGCGCGGCGTTCGGCCCATTGGGCGAGGACAAACAGCAGCAGGCCGTAGCCGAGGGTGGCACTTAACAGCGCAAACAGCGACATGACAGCGGCTCTTTTGTGAAGGGGACGTGGAGCTTGCCACAGGGGTCGGAACTTACTGTGCCACCCACGAGAGGACGTCAAACAACGCGGTTGCGAGTCCTGCGAGCAGTCCGGTCAGCAACAGGGTCGCGCCGTACAGCCGCAGTACAAAGGCCCGCACGCGCGGCGCGTCTTCAGGGCGGGGCAGTCGGCCACTGGCGGTGGGCGATAAAGCAATGCCCGTGTCGTCCGACAGGCGCAGGGCCAGGGGTTTTTGGCGGCGTCCTGGGAACCATCGCGGGGGCCAGAACGCCACCAAGTCGCTCAATAGGAGGGCGAGCTGCTGTACCGGCCAGGCCAAACCCCGGTGCAACTGCTGGGCGAAGTGGCCAAAGGCGCGGTAGCGATAACCGTGGGCGGGCCATTGTTCGGTGAGATCGCGGGTGAGTCGGTACAGCAGGGCCATGACAACGCCCCCGAGGGCAAACCACAGGAGCGGCAACAGATGCCGTTCGCCCCGTTGGAGATACCAGCGATAAAATTTTTGCAGTGCCCATTCGTCTTCTGGGAGCTGTTGAAACTGGCGGCGGGCGCGACGCAGGTCGTCGCCGCCGTCCCACAGAGTCCACAGCAGCAACAGATCGATGCCGGGTCGCCATGGCGTTTGGGATATGAGCCAAATAGCGATGAGCATCACAGGCAACAGCAGCCCCACGGCGCACGCTATACCCGCCAGGTACTGTTGAAACGGCGACCATGGCGGGAGAACGCCCCAAAAAAAATGACGCTGAAACAGTTTGGGAGGCGTCCACACACTGTTCAGCGTCACGATCAATAGGCAAATCAAAGGAAAAGTCAGCAAGCGACGGTCATCGGGCCGTGGGAAAACTGCTGCGAGGAACGAGGGGACGGCGGTCGCGCCCTCCTATCGTGCCTTAGCTCTCTTCGCCAACGCGCTTGAGGCGTTTGTAGAACCGCATGACCTTCTGGTGATAGCTGCGACTGCCGCCGCTGTAGCGACGCAGGGCGCGATCCAGATTGCCGTTGCTGCCTTTCAGATATTCGTCGAGAATTTTGGAGCCGGTGGCGATGTTTTTACGGGGATTAAACAGGGCCTGCACGCCGCCAATCGCCTGAACTTTGCGGGGATGAGCGCGGGGTAACACCTGCATTAGGCCACGGGCGCCCTGAGAACTGACTGCCTGGGGTTTGAATGTGGATTCCACGGCGATGATCGCCAAAATCAATTCGGGCGCGAGACCGCGCTCTTGGCCGTTTGCAAAGGCTTCGCGGACAATTTCCGTCGCCATGGTGGGCGATACTTTGTAAGTGCGGACGATGTGTTCGACCAATTCACGCTGTTTTGGGGTATGGGCTGGCACAGTGGCCGACTTGCGCGTCTCCAGCGTTGTGGCGACTTGTGCTTTAACTAGCGACGGAGTGTCGGTTTTTAGTGGGGCGGCAAGCTGTAAAACGGTCACAGAGGAGTCGGTGAGTAGAGGCAGCGCGACGGCAGATGACAGAGGAGAAAGAAGCCATAACAGGGAGAGGCAAAAGGTGCGGCTGTTACAAAAAACTTGTTGCATGTGAAGACTCCGTTTTGAATTGGGAGAGACCCCCGCTTGGGTTTGATATGCGCAGCTAAAAGCGTGGACTTAGCTTGCCATTAAAGCGTACGGCGATAGAGAGATTCCTCTGGAATTGCGGGGGTAACGAGGGTTTTGAGGGGAAATGGACGGCAAATCTTTGCAGCAAGCTGCATGGTTTTCATGAGACGCCACTGTTTATAACTTGATTAGCAAGTTCATGGAAATCCGTAAACTTCCTAACAATTTCACAACGGACGTTATTTAGATTTCTGTGAAAGCGAACTGAACAGTGGTTCTTTGAATATCAAGCTGATTTTTTAGTTAAATGACATGATATTTTTGGGGTCATCATCGCGGATAAATGGCAACGATGAGTACCAATAATTCGGTGATTTCGACGGCGACACCTAGGGTATCGCCTGTGATGCCGCCAAGTTTTCGAATACAACTATGTCGCCACCAGCCCAACCCAATCAGGGGGGCCAACAGCCAGAGCGGCGGTAAGTGGTAAAGCAACACTAGAGACATTAGGCCAATCCCGATCCAGGCAGCGCGGCGCGGGAGTTCGGTGCTGAAGGGTTGGCCTAAACCGCCGTCGCGGACATAAGTCGTTGTCAGCAGAAGCAAAATCACCATGAGCCGTCCGATAAATGGGGCGACGAGTAAGGCCAGCCATTGGCTGTCACGAATCAATGCGGTCAGGCAAATCCACTTGGTGAGCAGCAGCAGGTGGATGGCGACGAGGGCCATGGGGCCGCTGCGCGGATCTTTGAGGAGGGCGAGGGTGCGTTCGCGGTTGCCCCGACCGCCTACCCAGGCATCGACACAGTCGGCAACGCCATCCAAATGCAACGCGCCGGTGAGCCACACCCACAGACAAAGCAGTAAAATTGCTGTTAATTCGATGGGATAGCCGCTGAGCAATTCAGCGGTCGCCACAATAACGCCGCCAATAAGTAGCCCAATCACCGGGAACCACAGCACCGCGTAGCCAAAGACCCGTGGCGCCAGGGGAAAGGGCAGGGTGGGCGACGGCACCACCGTGAGCAGACTCAAGGCGAGCCAAAAACCCCGAATGAAATCAATCACTTGGCGGTGGGAGCGGCGGGCATTGGCGGTGGGTATGCAGCACGGGAACAGCGGTGTCGCCCGCGCCGTACACCACCACGCGGCTCAAACACGCAAAAGGCACATCGATGCGCCATAGGTGTGTGAGCGGCATCGCCAGTAAGTGACTGAATAACAAGCGAATGACGCCTCCATGGGCCACCAGCAGCACGGTTTTTCCAGCGTAATCCGTTAACAATTGTGTCCACGCGGCCACCACGCGGGCTTGCACCGCCATGGGCAACTCGGCGCCGGGGGGCAGGGCATTGAGGGGATCGCGGAAATAGGCGCTCAGCGCGGCGGGTTGTTCTCGCTGGAGTGCGTCGAAGGCGCGGCCATCCCACACGCCAAAGCTCATTTCGCGAAAGTCTTCCACGATCTGGAGCGGAATTCCCTCGCGGCTGGCCAGGGCCTCGGCAAAGGCGGCGCAGCGGCGCAAGGGCGAGGTCACCACCGCCTGCCAGGGACAGGGGGTCGGCACCTGCGCCCACAGTTGTCGCCAGCCCAGATCGCTGAGGACATCGTCTGTATGGCCGCGAAATTTGTGGCCGCCGAGGGGTTCTCCATGGCGGATCACGTCCACTGTGGTCACCACATCAGACACGGTCGTCCACCGCCGCCGATTCAAAGGTGGCCATGTCGTTGAGGAGATGGCAGGCCGCCGTCACCAGGGGCCAGGCCAATAACGCGCCGGTGCCTTCGCCCAAACGCATTTCCAAATCCAACAGCGGTTGCGCCTGGAGCGCGGCCTCGACCCGCTGGGCGCCGGGTTCCGCCGAGCGGTGGGCGTAAATCAGCCAATCCGCCACCGTCGGCTGTAACTGCACGGCACACAACGCCGCTGTCATGGAAATAAAGCCGTCCACCAGGCAGGGCACCCCCCGTTTGGCGGCTTGGCGGTACGCCCCCACGAGGGCGGCGATCTCAAACCCGCCCAGGGCCGTGAGCGCGTCCAGCGGGGTTTCTGGCTGATGGCGGTCGAGAGCGGCTTGCACCACGGCGATTTTGCGGGTCACACCGGTGGCGTCGAGGCCGCTCCCCGGGCCGACCAATTCCGCCGCCGGTCGTCGCAGCAGCGCACTCGCCACAGCGGCGGCGGCGGCACTGTTGCCGATGCCCAATTCCCCCATGAGGAGCACGTTCGCACCGCCCACCACCGCCCGATTGACCGCCGCCTCGCCCGCGCGGAAGGCCGCGTCCCGTTGGGCGGGCGTCATGGCGGGTTCATGGGCGAAATGGGCCGTTTGGTTGGCCACAAA
>DAIUCA010000133.1:5374-6998 GCA_036846405.1 Candidatus Competibacteraceae bacterium | reverse complement strand
CCGCCCAATGTCGTGACTGCGCCCAATGCCATTCCTAGCGCCATCGTCATCAACCACCGCCGCGTTTTCATCACCGTCACCTCGTGAATGTTCAGCCGAATAAAGGACACTTGAATTAGCGGCAACCGTCGCCACTTGTGACGAAAACTTTTGCCGCGAGCTGCTTTTTATGTCCGACCACGCCCCATCGCCTACCTCTGAAGAAATTCCTAAAGACGCCGTCACCGTCGATTTATCTCAAGAAAATCAACGACTTATGGAAGAATTGGCGGCGACACAAGCCAAGGCCGACAGCCATTGGCAGCAATATCTAGCGGCCCATGCGGAGATGGAAAACATCCGCAAGCGTGCCGACCGCGACCGTCAAGACGCCCATCGCTTTGCCCTCGAACGGCTGGCGAAGGCCCTGTTGCCGGTGATCGACAGCTTGGAAATGGGGCTCCACACCACCAACAGCGATGGGGCGAACTTGCGGGAAGGCGTCGAATTGACCCTGCGGCAACTCATTGATGTGATTGAGAAATTTGACATTACGGTAGTGTCGCCTGTGGGGGAAAAATTTGACCCCGAGCGCCATCAAGCCATCACCGCCCAGCCCAACGCCGAAGTGCCTGCTAACCATGTGGTGCAGGTGCTTCAGAAGGGCTATTTGCTCCACGACCGCCTGTTGCGTCCCGCCCTGGTCATCGTGGCAACCGCGCCGACGGCCTAAACCGCCGCGCGTTAACCCCTTGAAATTACCGCCACAAACTCCACTTCACGGTGCGTTATTCGCCCCATTTACACGAGGATTTCGGGCATGAGCAGAATTATCGGTATTGATTTAGGCACTACTAACTCTTGCGTTGCGGTGATGGAGGGCGGCAAGCCCAAGGTCATCGAGAACAGCGAAGGCGACCGCACCACGCCGTCGATTATCGCGTTCGCCGACAACGACGAGGTGCTCGTGGGCCAGTCGGCCAAGCGCCAGGCGGTCACCAACCCGCAAAACACCCTGTTCGCCGTGAAGCGGTTGATCGGGCGGCGGTTTGAAGACGCGGAAGTGAAAAAAGACATCGAAATCGTGCCGTACAAAATTGTCCGCAACGACAATGGCGACGCTTGGATCGACGTAAAAGGCAAGAAGATGGCGCCGCCGGAGATTTCCGCGCGGGTGCTGATGAAGATGAAAAAGACCGCCGAAGATTATTTGGGCGAGCCGGTCACCGAAGCCGTAATCACGGTGCCAGCCTATTTTAACGACTCCCAGCGCCAAGCGACGAAGGATGCCGGGCGCATCGCGGGGCTTGAGGTGAAGCGCATCATCAACGAGCCGACGGCGGCGGCCCTCGCGTTCGGCATGGACAAGCAAAGCGGCGATCGCAAAATCGTGGTGTACGACCTGGGGGGCGGCACCTTCGACGTCTCGATCATCGAAATCGCGTCGGTGGACGGCGAAACCCAATTTGAAGTGCTCTCTACCAACGGCGACACCTTTTTGGGCGGCGAAGATTTCGATAAGCGCGTCATCGATTATCTGGTGAATCAGTTTGAGAAAGAGCAGGGCATGGATCTGCGGCGCGATCCTTTGGCGTTGCAGCGCCTGCGCGAGGCGGCGGAGAAAGCAAAAATCGAGCTGTCGTCG
>DAIUCA010000133.1:0-5364 GCA_036846405.1 Candidatus Competibacteraceae bacterium | reverse complement strand
CAACAGACCGAGGTGAATCTGCCGTACATCACGGCGGACGCCACCGGGCCGAAGCACATGAATTACAAGCTGACCCGCGCCAAGCTCGAATCCCTGGTGGAAGAACTCATCGAACGCACCCTGGCGCCCTGCCGCCTGGCGTTGAAAGACGCGAACGTGAAGGTGAGCGACATCGACGACGTCATTCTGGTGGGTGGGCAGACGCGGATGCCGAAGGTGCAGGAGGCCGTGAAGAACTTCTTTGGCCGCGACCCGCGCAAAGACGTGAACCCCGATGAGGCCGTGGCGGTGGGCGCAGCCATTCAAGGCGGCGTGTTGGGCGGCCAGGTGAAAGATGTGCTGTTGCTGGATGTTACGCCGTTGAGCCTCGGCATCGAGACCCTGGGCGGCGTGATGACCAAACTCATCGAGAAAAACACCACGATTCCGACGAAGGCCAATCAAACCTTCTCGACAGCCGACGACAACCAGACTGCGGTCACCGTGCACGTGCTGCAGGGCGAGCGGGAACGGGCGGCGAACAATAAATCCTTGGGCAAGTTCGATTTAACCGACATTCCGCCCGCACCTCGGGGTGTGCCCCAGGTGGAAGTGGTGTTCAACATCGATGCAAACGGCATTCTGAATGTGGAAGCGCGGGACAAGGCGACCGGCAAGAAGCAGTCGATTGTCATTAAAGCGAGTTCTGGATTGTCGGATGACGAGGTGCAGCGGATGGTGCGCGACGCCGAAGCCCACGCGGAAGAAGACAAAAAGTTCCGCGAGCTGGTGGACACGCGCAACCAGGCCGAAAATCTGCTCAACAGCACAGAGAAATCTCTTAAAGAGCTGGGCGAGAAGGTCGATTCGGCGGAACGGGCCAAAATCGAGGCGGCGATGTCCGATCTGCGGGACGCGCTCAAAGGCGATCGCAAGGAAACCATCGAGACCAAGAGCCAGGCGTTGAGCGAGCTGTACGGCAAATTAGCCGAGCGGCTGTACGCCCAAGGTGATGACGGCGCCCCGCCGTCGGGGCCGGATTTGCGTAAAAAGCCAGCGGATGACGGGGTTGTGGATGCAGAGTTTGAGGAAGTGAAAGAAAAGTAAGTGCGGGTTATCGTCGCCCTTGGAGAGACCGTTGCGAATCTCGCACGGCCTCATTTGCTGGCTACTTCGTCCCGAACCGATTTAGAGACCTATGAAACGCGATTATTACGAGACCCTGGGTTTAGCCCGCGACGCCGAAGAAGCGGAAATTAAAAAGGCCTACCGCCGCATGGCGCAGAAGTACCATCCGGATCGCAATCCCGGCGACGCTGTGGCCGAAGAGCGTTTTAAGGAAGCGAAAGAGGCGTACGAAGTGCTTTCAGAACCCCGCAAGCGGGCGGCCTACGACCAGTTTGGCCACGCAGCCTTTGAGGGCGGGGCGGGCGGCGGTGGCGGGCCAGCCGGTCCTGGGGCAGCGGGTTTTGGCGACATCTTTAACGATATTTTCGGCGACATTTTCGGACAGCGCAGCGGTCGCAGTGGCGGGCGCGGCGCGGATTTGCGTTACACCTTGGAGCTGTCTCTCGAAGAGGCGGTGTTCGGCACGACGGCGAAAATCCGCGTGCCCAGCTTGGTGACGTGCCAAACCTGTCAAGGCTCAGGAGCCCGGCCGGGCAGCAAGCCGGTGACCTGTCCCACCTGCCACGGGGTGGGCCAAGTGCGGTTGCAACAGGGCTTTTTCTCGATTCAACAGACCTGTCCCACCTGCCAGGGGCGGGGCACGATTATTCCGGATCCGTGCACCACCTGCCGAGGCAGCGGGCGCGTCGAAGAGGTGCGCACCCTGTCGGTCAAGGTGCCGCCGGGCGTCGATACCGGCGATCGGATTCGCTTGAGTGGCGAGGGCGAGGCGGGCGAATACGGCACGCCGGCGGGCGATTTGTACGTGCAGATTCGCGTGAAAGAACATCCGATTTTTAAGCGCGAAGAGAACCACCTGTACTGCGAGGTGCCGATTAGCTTTCCGACGGCGGCGCTGGGGGGCGAACTGGAAGTGCCGACCCTAGACGGGCGCGTGCGCCTGACGATTCCGCCCGAAACCCAAACCGGACGGTTATTTCGCTTAAAAAACAAAGGGGTTAAGCCCGTGCGCGGTGGTGCAGTGGGCGATTTACTCTGTCGCGTGGTCGTCGAAACGCCGGTCAATCTCACCAAAGAGCAGCGGGATTTGTTGCAGCGATTTGGCGATGCCATGACCGCCGGCGGCGCCAAACACGCGCCCCAGTCGAGCAATTGGCTCTCCAGCGTCCAGCGATTCTTTGAGAATCTGGTGAAAGGCGATAAGGCCGACTAACCGTCGTTATTCCTGTAAATCGCTGTCGCCTTGAACGGCGGGCGGCGATTCAGATAAAGGACGCCACGCCTCGATGAGCCGCTGTAACACGGCCAGCTCGGCGGTTAACTGCCAATTTTCCCGTTGTAATGCCGTCTGCTGTTCGCGCAGCCCGGCGATTTCTTCTGTCTGCTGCGCGGCGGTTTGCTGCCAATGAACCAAGGTTGTGGCGATCTCCAATTCGCGTTGCGCGGCAATTCGCTGCTGTTGTTCCCACGACTGGGCCGCCGCTTCTAACTCGTTAAGCCGTTGATTTTTCTCGTGTAATTCGTCGAACAACCGCTGTCGTTGCTGTTGCAGATCGACGATTTGTTGCTGTAACGCGGTGGCGAGCTGCTGCTGTTCTTTCTGCAACTGCTGGAGGGCTTGGCGCTGTTCTTGGCGCAATTGGTCCGTCTGCAACAACAACCGCTGCTGTTCCTGTTCTGCACGGGCGCGCTCGTCGGCTAATGTCTGTTGTTGTTGGGCACGCAACGCGTCCAAGTCCCGTTGAGCCTGTTGCTGCTGGGCAGCGGCTTGCTGCTGTAACGCGGCCATCTCCTGTTTGAGCGCGTCGTTGGCTAGGTCGGCCCGCTGCAATCGCGTCTGCAAGTCGGCGGTGAGCGTCTCGCGTTCTTGCAGACGCAGCTGGAATTGGGCCGTTAACGCCTGTTCTCGCTGCAATTCGTGGGCGGTTTGCCGCTGCTGGTCGTGGGCGGCATCGCGTTCGGCGGTGAGTGCGGCGACTTGGGCGGCGATCTGTTCCCGTTCGGCCTGTAACCGCGTCTGGGCCAAGGTGACGGCGGTTTGCCAAAAATGCTCCACCGCCTTCATGAGACCGACGGGCACATCAGGCGGCAACTCACTGGGATTGCGCCGCCGTTCCAGATGAAACTGCTGCAAATGCTGGTTAATCGTGGTGGTACTGCCGGTGCCCAATACCTCGCGCACGCGCATGACCGTGGGGTTTTCGCCCCGCGCCAGGAGCGACTGGGCGACTTGTTTTACATCATCAAAGGTAATGCCGATGCGGCCCATGGTGCGGCTAGTGAGCGGGGAATTCGCTCTAGTATCAGCGTTGCGCCCGCCGTTGCCCAACGGTAGTTGTTCATCAACTGGGCCAAGCCCTCGTCGCATTCGACGAGGGCGAGAAAGTCTTCTCGATAAACAGCGGGTAATCGCGTGGGGCGCGCGTCGAAATAGTTGAGATTCTTCAGAGCGGCGCGCGGCGGATCGCGCAGCGGTCCGTAATCAAGTCGGCGGCTTGATGCAGCCCTTGGCGGCGTAGACGCCGACATAAAAAGTCGCACTGCCCAGGCTTTTGCTGGCTCCCTTCGCTGTCGCGAGGGAAAAACATCACGGTGTTCTGGTCGCTCACCACCCAACGGTATTGCGTTACCAGACGATCTAATTGCAGCTCAGCTGCTTTGGCTTGCAGAAAGGGAGTTAGCTCTGCCGCCGGAATCGGTCCAATGGGCGGTGTCTGCTGGCGGTCTAGCGACATCTTGGCCGCCATGTTGGGCGCAAATTGTATGTAAGCGTCATCGACGACTTTCTGGGCATAGCTCAGCAGCGCATGGGCCAAAATCGGCCAGGTTTCCGCTAATTTCCGCAGGCTCTGAGCGTTTTCCCGCGTCGCCGTGAAGCGTTCCCGCTTGAAACAACGGGCGACACAGCGCCGCAGCTCGGGTTGATTGCGCAGGGTGTAAATCAGGCGGAATTGGTCCCGCGACTGCTTGGCGGCAGCCGCGTCGGTGGTGGGTTTGAGCACCAGATCGCTGCTGGGGGTCTCTTGCTCCCACAGCCGCAGGGCAAGGTGAGTCTGCATCGCAATCGAACGACCCTGCGCGTGTAACAGGCGTTCGAGATGTTCTGCGGGCACACAGGCCGATTGATTGGCCAGCAGGCACATAAGAAAGTTTTCGATGTCCCAACCGAGAATTTTTTCTTGAACAGCTTGTGTTGCGTGAACCATGAACCACCTTTGTATAACTTTTTGATGCGAAAACATTATACAAAAGATATTCAAAATAGTGCTGATAATTTGAAGAGGTAATCTGTTAAGAACTGTGTCGTCCAGCTTTCGCCAAAGCTGCGCTGCAACAGTGGCAGTCCGGGAGAATGGTCGCGATGGTGGCATTGATAGCGCTGCAACGCCTGCTGATGGGCGGCGGGACATGGACAGTGTGGCGGCGCGATGAGGGCGGTTTGGAGCTGTTGCCAGAGCTGTCGATGAATCTCGATCATCTGCAACAGCTGGTGGTGGTCGGGGCGCAGAAAGAAATCCCCACCGGATCGACAGTCCAGATACCAGGCGGGGGGATCATCGGCGTTCTGAAGCGCGGGATATTGTCGATGTGCCGCATAGAGCCACTGGCGCCCCAAAACGTTTTCGCCATGCACATCCACGCAATCGATAACCGCCGCGACGGGTTTTTTCCCAAGTAGCACGAATTCCACCGCGTAGATCGGTAGCGCGTAGCGGGGCGACGGGAAGAAGAAGGCGTTAAAAATCTGAATTTTGGGGGCGGTGATGTGTACCACCCGCAGGTCGCCGGCGTTTTGGCGCGCCTGGCGGTAGTGGAACTGCAATTCACCGCTGGGCTGGCGGTGGCGGCGATGGGCAAAGTCGGCATCTACCCCAATATCCGTCCACGGGGCGATAAAAAGTTCTGCAACTAACGGCTGAAACATGGGAATGGTCTTTACGGTGAAAGCCGAGTTGGGCAATCTCCCGCGTCGCCAATTTCAGCGCCCATAGCTCAATCGGATAGAGCAACAGCCTTCTAAGCTGTCGGTTACAGGTTCGAGTCCTGTTGGGCGCGGGCCGATAATGTTCTCTATTGCAGGATGCTCGCCCGTAAAATCTCTCCTTGCTGGCAAAACCGTCGCGCAGCGGTTTGTGCCTGGCGATGAAATGACGCGCCGCAATTGCTCGTTTATTCCTTCAGCCGCCGCGTTGTCGGCTTAACGACCGCCGCCCCGATCCCGATTAATCGCGTCCCAATCGGTGGGCAACGGCATAA
>DAIUCA010000132.1:0-7010 GCA_036846405.1 Candidatus Competibacteraceae bacterium | reverse complement strand
GACCTCACCGCCGATTGGCAGCAGCGTTTGCGGTGGCCGACCCTGTCGGCGGCGCTGCATTACGTGCACCGCCCGCCCCTCGACGCGGATCGCGCGGCCCTGTTGGAGCGCGGCGACCATCCAGCCCGCCGCCGCTTGGTGTTCGACGAGCTGCTGGCCCACCAATTAAGTCTGCGCCAAGCCCGCCAAGCCATCCGCGCCTTTGAGGCCCCCGCGCTCACCGGCGGCGATGACCTGATTCAGGCCTTTTTGGCGCGGCTGCCCTTCGCGCTCACCGGGGCGCAACAGCGGGTGTTTGCCGAATTGGACACAGATTTGCGCCAAACCCTGCCCATGCTGCGGTTGGTCCAGGGGGATGTGGGGTCGGGGAAGACCGTGGTGGCCTGTCTCGCGGCCCTGCGGGCCATCGGCGCGGGCTATCAGGCGGCGGTCATGGCGCCCACCGAGCTGCTTGCCGACCAACACCTGCGCAATTTCACCCAATGGCTCGACGGTTTGGGCGGCGACAATCGCTATTTGAAGGTGGTGGGGTTAACCGGTCGCAAGGTGGGCAAGGCGCGGCGGCGCATTTTGGAGGATTTGGCCCTGGGAACCGCCCAACTCGCCGTTGGCACCCACGCCCTGTTCCAGGAAAAGGTGGATTTCGCGCGGTTGGGCCTAGTCATCGTCGATGAACAACACCGCTTTGGGGTGCATCAGCGCCTGAGTTTGCGGGACAAGGGCGCTTGGGGCAGCCAACAGCCCCATCAGCTGGTCATGACGGCGACGCCCATTCCCCGCACGCTGTACATGACGAGCTGCGCCCATTTGGACGTGTCGATCATCGACGAGCTGCCGCCCGGCCGAACACCCATTCGCACGGTGGCCCTCGCCGAGAGTCGGCGGGACGAGGTGATCATGCGGCTCCAAGAAAATTGCGCGGCGGGGCGGCAGGCCTATTGGGTGTGTCCGCTCATCGAGGAGTCGGAGGTGCTGGACTGTCGCGCCGCCGAGGTGCTTTCGGCGGAACTCCGAGAACTGTTGCCGACGGTGCGCGTGGGGTTGATCCACGGGCGGCTCAAGGGCGCGGACAAGGCGGCCACCATGGCGGCGTTTAAGGCCCACAAACTGGATTTGCTGGTGGCGACCACGGTGATCGAGGTGGGGGTCGATGTGCCCAACGCCAGCATCATGGTGATCGACAACGCCGAGCGCCTGGGCCTTTCCCAACTGCACCAACTCCGAGGGCGGGTGGGTCGCGGATCGGCGGTGAGCCACTGCGTGCTGCTGTACAAACCGCCCTTGTCGTGGATGGCGCGGGCGCGGCTCGCCGCCATGCGCGACACCACCGACGGCTTTGTCATCGCCCAAAAGGATTTGGAATTGCGCGGGCCGGGCGAGATTTTGGGCACCAAACAGACCGGCGAGCTGCAATTTCACATCGCCGACTTGAATCGGGACGGGGAACTCGTGGACGTGGTGCGCACCGTGGCCGATGAGCTGTTGCAGCAGGCGCCGGACCGCGTGCCGGCGCTGATTGCCCGTTGGATCGGCCAGGGCGTGCGCTACAGCCAGGTGTAACGCCGACGGGGCGGGTCAAAACGCCACGTCCACCCACACGAGCCGATGATCCGACGAGGCCCCCACGTGATCCCAAGGCCCTCGCCCATCGTCCGCCGCCCGCGGTTGCGCCACCAAATAGCCCAAAGAATCGTCCACACCGGGCCAAAACACGCCGCTGCCCTGGACCACCAGCGCCGCCGACGGCAACACGTAATCCATGCGCAAGGCGCCGGGCGCCGGGCCAACGCTGCTAAACGCGGCGGTATCACAGGCCGGATCGCCCCGATGATCGGCATTTTTGGCGGGCACGAGCTGCGGATAGTCGGCGCCGCCGGCGCTGCGGGGCACCTGATGACCGACGGTGGTCGCCGCGTGCAGGCGCGGGTGCTGCAATAACTGCTCAATGGCTCCCGGCGCGGCGTCGCCGTCGTAGGGATCGGCGTTTAAGTCGCCCAACACCGCGAACTGCGACCCGCGCACCCCGCCGACTTGGCCGTCGTCGTCCACCAAATAGGCATGGCGGGCGGCATCGGCGGCGATGTAATCGGCCAATAAGCGAATTTCGTCCCGATTGCGCTGTTGATTGCGGCGTTCCGGACCGTCGAAGGCCGGCGGCGTGGGGTGCGCCACCACCACGTAAAGCGTGCCCGACGGCGTGTGAATCGGTATGTCCACGTGATTTTTCGACGACAGCCGCAGAATCTCCCAGGCCTCGGGGCGGTAATAGGGCTGGCCATCGGGGTTCAAGGGCGGCTGGACGCCGGGCAAATCGCGCCAACGAAACCGCCGAAATTGCCGAATCGCCGCCGCGTCCATGGGAAAGCGGGACAGCACCACAAAGCCGAATTGCCCGGGAAAAGCGCCGAAACCGAAGACGTTCGGCGGACCGTCGGCGGGAGCATCCGCCGCGAAGACCCGCCCCGCCGACACGCCGGTGTTGCTGGGCGCGGCAAAGACATAGGGAAAGTGAATCGGCATGGCGCCGTTTTGCGACAAGGCCAGGTAATGGCGCTGAAAGTCCGCCACGACCGGCGCCGCTTCCCCATGATCGAACTCTTGCAGCGCGAGGATGTCCGGACGCACCCGCTGGATGATTTCGGCGACCCGCTGGATTTGCGGGTGCTTGGGGGTAGCCAGGTCGTCGGCGAGTTGGCCCGCCGTCGGCCGCGACAGGGCGGCGTTAAAGGTGGCAAGGCGATAAATAGCCATCACATGAGTGCTCAACGGCAAGGATGTCGGTAAGTCCGACGGGGAACACAAGGAAAGTAAGGAAAATCATGAAATTATGAGAATCACCGAGGTTTTTGCCATTAAATTCCCCGCACATCTGCGGAAAAGCCGTTGTTTTGCTTGAACAAAGGGGAAAAACCGACGGTCTTTGCGGGTTCCTTCCCAACGTACTGTGGGTGCCGATTGTGCATAAATTGCTGATATACAGCCTGTTGAACTTTTTACTTATTGGGCCATTGGGGGCAACGACGGTGGAGAAAAGTCCAAATGACCGCCGCGACTATGCAGCGATCACGCTAGAAAACGGGCTGTTGGTCATGTTGATTTCCGACCCCAACGCCGACCAGGCCGCCGCCGCGATGGACATTCGCCATGGCAGCTGGAGCGAGCCGGCGGCGTTTCCCGGGCTTGCCCATTTGCTGGAGCACATGCTGTTTTTGGGCACCGAGCCGTTCCCCGAAAACGAGGAATATCAAGGCTTTATCAATCGCCACGGGGGCAGCCACAACGCCTACACCAGCGCGATTAACACCAACTATTTCTTTTCAGTAAATCCCACCCAGCTCTACGGCGCGTTGGAACGGTTTGCGCCGTTTTTCTACGCGCCGCTGTTAGAGGCCCAGTATGTGGCGCGGGAAAAAATGGTGGTGGACGCGGAGTTTCAGTCGAAATTGCAGGAGGAAAACTGGCGGTTTTGGAGCTTGGATCAGGTGATGGCAGACCCGAACCATCCGGCGTCTCGCTTCACCATCGGCAACCGCGACAGCCTGCAAGACCTGCCAGAGCAGTCGTTACAACAGGCCCTCGTGGCGTTTTTCCGCGCGCACTACACCACGCCCCACATGGCCCTCGTGGTGCTTGGGCGGGAATCCACCGATGAACTCGCTGGCTGGGTGAAGACGCTGTTTGCGCCGTTAGCTTCCACGCCGACGCCCGACCTGGCGGTTGACCGACCTCGGTACACGCCGCCCCAGTTTGTGGAAGTGCAGTCGCTGGACGAAACCCGCCGCTTGAGCCTGCGGTTTCCGTTGGCGCTGTTAGATGAAGAAAAGCGATTTCATCGGCCCGCCGAATATGTGGGGGAACTGATGGGCGACGAAGGCCCGGGCAGCCTGTTATCCCTGTTGAAGGCTCGGGGCTGGGCCGAATCGTTAAGCGCCGGCGGCAGCGAAAACGCGCTAGAAATGACCTTCAGCATCGACATCGAACTCACGCCTGCCGGTCGCGACCAGGTGCCGGCCATCGTCGAGCTGGTGTTTCAAACCCTCAAACTCATCGCCGACGAGGGCATTAACGACTGGCGGTACGCGGAAATGGCGCGACTCGCCGACATTAGCTTCCAATTTCAAGAAACCATCCCGCCCATTCGCCAGGTAAGCGGCGTGGCGAGTCTTTTGCGACGTTATGGGCCAGAACGGGTGCTGCGCGTGCCCTATTTGTACGCGCCCTTCGACGGCCAACTCATCCGCGACACCCTCAACCAGCTCACACCGCAAAATCTGATCGCCATTCTGCAAGCGCCTGACGTGGTGGGCGACCGCCAAACGCCCTATTTCGCCGCCGCCTACCGTCAATCCCCGCCCTTAACCGTAGATTTAACGGCCCCGCGTCACGCGGCCCTCGCGTTGCCGACCCCCAACGAGTTCATCCCCGCGAATCTGGCCCTGCGGGACGTGCACGTGACCCCGCAGCCCGAGCGCATGGCCCGCGACGGCATGGCTTCGGTGCTGTGGTATCTCCACGACAACGAATTTCAGACGCCGCGGGGCGATTTCTTCCTCAGTGTGCAGTCGCCCGTGGCCAGCCACAGCGCCATCAACGCCATGTTGGCCCAGCTGTATGCCCTCATGGTGATGGACGAGCTCAATGAGTTGACCTATCCGGCGAGCGTGGCGGGGTTGGATTTCAATTTGCGGCCCCACAGCCGCGGCATGACCCTGCAACTGTCCGGGTTTGACGAGAAACAGCCGGTGTTGCTGGAAAAAATCATCGCCGCCATCACCCAACCCACCCTCGATCCCCAGCGATTTGCGCGACTGCGCGAGGAATTGCTGCGGCGCTGGCGCAACGCCCAGCGCGACGCGCCCTACAGCCAGGCCATGGGGGAGCTGTACAACCTGGTGATGACGCCGAGCTGGTCGTTGCAGGAGCGCCTCGCCGCCACGCAAGCCGTGGATTTGGCGATGCTTACCGCGTTTGTGCCGACGTTTTTGGCGGAATTGCAGCTGGTGCAGCTCGCCCACGGCAATTTCGACGCCGATCAGGCGCAGAAACTGGCGCAAATCGCCGAAAAACGCCTGTTGGCCACGGGCAGCCCCACCACAACGCCGGTCCCGCGGGCCGACGTGCTCGCCTTGGCGGCGACCAACACCCTGCGATTGCTGCCGGTGGACCACAACGACGGCGCGATCGTCGCCTACTACCAGGGGGCCGACCGCCGCTACGACACCCGCGCGGCCTTTGGACTGTTGGCGCAGATGCTGGAAACGCCGTTTTACCAGTCGCTCCGCACGGAACAGCAGCTCGGTTACGTGGTGACGGCGACCGCGTTGCCCCTGCTGGAAGTGCCCGGGGTGGGCTTTATCGTGCAGTCGCCCCACGTGGATGGCAGCGCGTTGCAGCAAAAAATCGCCGATTTCCTCGTCGACTTTGCATCTGAGCTGCCCAACACCCCACCGGACACCTTCGCGGCGTACCAAGCGGGCCTGTTAAATCGGCTACAGGAGCGGGATCAGACCTTGAGCGCCCGCAGCCAGCGCCTGTGGCGCAGCGTGGACATGGACGAACCGCGATTTGATACCCGCGAACAGATCGCCGCCGCCGTGAGCCGACTCACCCTCGACGACCTGGTAGCGCTTTATCAGACGGCGTTTATCGACCAGCCCCGGCAGTTGAGCGTGTTGGCGGTGAATAGCACGCAAGAACCGTTGGCGGTGACGGGACATGTGATTAGCGACGGCGCGCGCTTCAAGGCCCGCCGTTCGCCGGTGCCGCGACTCACGAATGAAGAAGCCGCCGCCAAAGTGACCGCCCCGACGACGGCAACGGCATTAACTCAGCCCGCGATGGCGGAGTAGCGCGTCGATTTGCGGGGCGCGACCGCGAAAGGCCATAAAACTCGCCGCCGCCGGTCGTGCTCCGCCCATTTCGAGGATTTCCGTGCGAAAGCGCGTGCCCACCGACGCATCCAGGAGGGTGGGCGCCTCTTCAAAGGCGGCAAACGCATCCGCCGACAGCACTTCTGCCCATTGGTAGCTGTAGTAACCCGCCGCATAACCGCCGCCGAAAATGTGGCCAAAGGTGTGGGCGAAGCGATTCCAGGCTGGCGGATGAATCACCGCGATTTCCCGACGCAATGCGGCGATGAGGGCGGGAATATCCACACCGCCATCGCCCACGGGCTGGCGATGCAATCGCAGGTCGAAGAGCGCGAACTCCAGTTGCCGCAATAGCAAAATGCCGCTGTGGAAATGGCGCGAGCGTTCGAGCTTGTCGAACAGCGCGTCGGGTAGGGGATCGCCGGTCTGCACATGGCAGGACAGTCCCCGCAGCACCTCCCGCTGCCATCCCCAGTTTTCCAGCCATTGGCTGGGCAGCTCCACCGCGTCCCACTCCACGCCGCGGGTGCCGGCGAGGGCGGGGTAATCCACTTGGGTCAACAGGTGATGGAGACCGTGGCCAAACTCGTGGAGCAGGGTCAACAGCTCGCTGTGGGTGAGCAGGGCGGGTTGGCCGTCCACCGGCGGCGTGAAATTCGCCACGAGATAGGCCAAAGGCGGCCGAATCGCGCCGTCGATGCGCCGACGACTCACGCTGCCGTCCATCCAGGCGCCGCTGCGCTTGTGTTCCCGCGAAAACAGGTCCAGGTAAAACCGCCCGCAGTCGCCCGCCGGACTGCGCACCGCAAAGCACTGCACCTTCGGATGCCAGCGGTTTTCGTGGGGCAGCGGCGCGATGTCCACCGCCAACAGCTGCCGAAATAGGGCAAAGATCCCGTCGAGCACGTGGGGCAGCGGAAAGTAGGGACGCAGGGTTTCGGGGGACAGGGCGTAACGTTCTTGGCGGAGCTGTTCCGTGTAATAGCTCACATCCCAGGGAGCGAAGTCGGTCACGCCATCCGCCGCCGCCAGGGTCTGCAACTCGGCCAATTCCGCCTCGGCGCGGGGTTTCGCCCGCTGGACCAAATCCATCAAAAACTGCTCCACCTCCTGGGCAGAGGAGGCCATTTTGGTGGCCAA
>DAIUCA010000131.1:0-7017 GCA_036846405.1 Candidatus Competibacteraceae bacterium | reverse complement strand
ATCCGTGATTTTTTGCATCGTAATGGTGTACGCCGTCGGCGACTCCCGGCCAATTCGCGCACAGCACCCGCACTTCCAGAGGGTGCAAATTACCCGACGAGGGGTTGTGGCGAACTGCCCACACGCTTGGCCCCGCCGCTTTCCACGCCGCCACGCCGTACGCCAACTCCAACAGCCGCGCAAGAGTCGCTATCGTCGGGGGCAACGGCGTGATTTGCGCGTCGTGCAGCGCCGCAAAGGATCGCGACGGCTGAGGTTGCGCCAAGGGCAGCATCATGTGCGGCGCATCGGCGTAATGACGAAAAGGATCGGGCTGCCCATCCCAATCCAACTGCCCCGGCCCTTCGGCGTAAGCGGCGAAATAGTGTTTCGTTTTCTCGTGATAGGCCCGCACCGCCGTGGCAGACGCGGTCGCTTTCAGGTCTTGCATGGATTGGCCTCGCGGTGAATGGAGCAGCGGCGCGACAAAATCGCCACCTTTGTGACATTGCAGACACCCATGGCACACCACCGTGGCCCGTTGTCGGCGGTCACTCGCCGTCGCGGGCGCAAACCGTGCCAATTGAACCGATCTGTAGCCTGTAACCATTCGCCACGACGGTGCAAA
This sequence comes from Candidatus Competibacteraceae bacterium, assembly GCA_036846405.1. Taxonomy (GTDB): domain Bacteria; phylum Pseudomonadota; class Gammaproteobacteria; order Competibacterales; family Competibacteraceae; genus DAIUCA01. The sequence continues at coordinate 6,410 of DAIUCA010000131.1, read as the reverse complement.
TGGGCGATGGTCGGATTGTCGGTTGTGCTCGCCCCCTCGTCCGCCCCCATTTTTCGGAGTTTCCCCATGACATCCACGCTGCCTCCCCGCACCTTCGCCGACAAAGTCGCCTTCATCACCGGTTCCACCTCGGGCATCGGTCTCGGCATCGCCCACCGCTTCGCCGAACTCGGCGCCACCGTCATCCTCAGCGGCAGCAGCGATCCCGCGAAAATCGCCCCCCTCAAAGACGAGCTGGCCGCGAAATACGCAGCAAAAATCCATTACGCCCAGGCCGATTTGAGCAGTCCCACCGCGACCGTCGCCGTCATGGAGTCTTTGCTGGCGGAGTTCGGGGCGATTGATCTGCTCATCAACAACGCCGGCATCCAACATGTGGCGCCGGTGGACGAGTTTCCCGTCGAGAAGTGGGATCAAATCATCGCGCTGAATCTGTCGGCGAGCTTCCACACGGTGCGCTTGGCGTTGCCGGCCATGAAAAAGCGCGGTTTCGGTCGCATCGTGAATGTGGCGTCGGCCCACGCCCTCGTGGCCAGCCCGTTCAAATCAGCGTATGTCGCAGCGAAACACGGCATCGCGGGCTTTACAAAAGCCGTGGCCTTGGAAGTCGCCGAGCACTCCATCACGGTGAATGCGGTGTGTCCGGGCTATGTGCTGACGCCCCTGGTCGAAAAGCAGATTCCCGACACCGCCAAGGCCCGAGGTATCACCGAGGACGAGGTCATCCGCACCGTGCTGCTGGCGGCGCAGCCCACGAAAAAGTTCGTGACCGTGGAAGAAGTGGCGGCGTTGACGGCGTTTTTGTGTACGACTGAGGCGGCGTCGATTACCGGCGCGATTCTCCCCATCGACGGCGGCTGGACCGCCCACTAAACGCAGATTGCTCATCCGCCCCACCGAGGATTGTCCATGCCAGCCGCACATCAAAAAGCCTGTGTCATTCGTGCCCGCCGCGCGATTTTGGTGTTTCAAGGCGGCAGCGCGTTGGGCACCTACCAAGCGGGCGTTTTCGAGGCCCTCAGTCAAACCGAACACCGTCCTGACTGGGTCGTCGGCACCTCGGTTGGCGCCATCGGCGGTTTAGCTGGGGGTTTTCGATAAACGGTCGGTGATCAGCCAGCCGATGCCCATGGCCAGGGCGAAGGGCCACAGGGATTCGGGTACAAGGGCCAAGCTCGTCAACAGCGGCCCCGGACAGTAGCCCGCCAAGCCCCAGCCGATGCCGAACAACGCCGATCCGAGCAACAGTTGGCCGTCGACGGTGGTGTTGATCGGCGCGTGGAAGGTGGCGGCGCAGTAGGGGGTGGTGCAGCGGTTTTGGAGCCACCAATAGCCTGGCACCGTGACCAGTAGGCCGCCCCCCATGACGAAGGCCAGGGTGGGATCCCACGCGCCGAAGAGATCGAGGAAGCCCAATACCTTCGCGGGATCGATCATTTGAGAAACGCTCAGCCCGAAGCCAAACAGCCAGCCGCTCAGGCCGGCAAATACGATGATGGCCATAAAAATTACCCGCCGAGCACGTGATGGGTGACAAAAACCGTGGCAAAAGCGGCACCCATGAAGGTCAATACCGCTGCCAACGACCGCCGGGATAAGCGGCCCAAACCGCAGATGCCGTGGCCGCTGGTGCAGCCATTGCCCAAACGGGTGCCGACGCCCACCAACAGCCCGGCGAGGATGAGCAGGGGGTCGGTCACCACCGGTTCGATGCGCGTGGCGGTCCATTGGCCGAAGGTCGCGCCCCCCGCCAAGAGTCCCAGCACAAAGGCGAGGCGCCAGGGCCAGTCCCGTTGGCCCAACAGGAGGCCGCCAAAGATGCCGCTAATGCCGGCAATTCGTCCGACGGTGGCCCACAACAACAGGGCGGCGGTGCCAATGAGCACGCCGCCCCCCAGTCCAAACAGCCAATCAGACATGTTTACCCGCGTTGGCGGCTTTCGCGAGTTCGACGGCCAGGTCGTCGCTTGGCGATGCGACGGGAGTCATGCGGCTCAGGGACCATTTCAAGGCAAACGGCGCGAGGAGCGTGGTCACCATCACCATGATGACGACCGCCGAGAAGGTTTGGCCGTCGATGACGCCTAAGCCGCGGCCGACACTGGCGAAAATCAAGCCCACCTCGCCCCGCGGCACCATGCCGATGCCCACAGTGAGGGCGTCTTTGCCTTTACCGGCCACATAACCGGCGACCACCTTGCCGACCACCGCTGCCACGATGAGGGCGACGGCGAGCACCAGAGTGGTGAAGTTGAAGAACAGCGCCAAATTGACCTGCATCCCCATGAGCACGAAGAAAATCGGCGCAAAAATCGTTTCGAGCGGCCCGAGCTGCTGGGTGATGGTGCGTTGGTCGGGGAAGGCTTCGTGGTGAAACATGCGGTCGTGGAGAATCAGCCCCGCCGCAAACGCCCCCACGATGCTGGCGAGTTGAATCTGGGCCGCAGCCCAAGACAGCACAAATGCCACGGTGAGCGGAAACAACAGGGGCAGATTATGGGTTTCGATGTGGCCCACAGCGTTTTGCAACCACACCATGAGTTTCTCGCCAAAGATCACGACGACGCCGAGGAAAATCGCCGACAACAACACGATGCGGCCCACTTCCAGCACGTTGATGCCGCCGGACACCACCAGGCCCGCCACCACCGCCAAAATCACCAGACCCAACACATCGTCGATAACCGCGGCGCCCAAAATCACCTTGGCTTCGGGCAGATGCAGACTGTTTAAGTCTTTGAAGACGCGGGCGGTGATGCCCACGCTGGTGGCGCAGAGGGTCGCGGCGATGAACAGATGCAGATTCATGCTGGCGTCGGGAAGAAAAATAAAGGTGCAGCCGAGGCTCAACAGCATGGGGGCGACGATGCCCACGATGGCGACTTTTAGGGCACTGGGTCCCACGTGCTTCATTTCTTCGACGCTGGATTCAAGCCCCACCATAAACAGCAGCAAAATCACGCCAAGGCTCGAAAACATCCAAATGGCCAGGAGCATGCGGATGAGGTTGTCGGCGTTGGGCCCGGTCAGGTACTGCTCGATGGCCTCGCCACTGCCACCACTGGCAAAGGCGTTGATGTCGAGGACTTTATGAGCGGCGTCGGCGATGGAAAGCCCGTGGTTCCAGGCGTAATGCAGCACCTGGTTGGCTTCCCCCATGTACATGACCATGGTGAAGAAGGGTTGGCCCAGCCAATACCCCAGGTTGCCGATGGCCATGCCGATGAGCAGTTCGCCCAGCACGGCGGGCTGTTTGACCTGGCCGGCGGCCCAGCGACCAAAAACAGCCATCAAAATGATGATGGACAGCTCGATCAGAATGAGGGCGAAGGGGTCGCTGTGGCCGGTGGCCGCTTCCCCCTCGCTGGCGGCGTAGGCAATGCCGACGCCGAAAATGATGGCCAGCAATAGGCCAAAAGACAGTTTTTTCACGGATTCCCCTTGCGATGGTTGGTGTTAGGCGGCAAAGGAAATGGATTGCAGACGAATTACGGAAGGCGGGTCAAGACATCGCTCAGCTGTTTGCGCTTGGTGACTAGGATTTCCTTTGGATAGCCGTACCAGAAAATCCCCACAAATTGCTCGGCAGCGGCATCGATGCCCACCAGGTCGTACACGGCGGCGTCTTGCAGAATGCTCGGCGTACTCCACTTGGTGCCCACCTGGGCGCTCGCCAAATACAACAGGGCGTTCTGCATGCCGGCACAGCAGGCGGCGTAGTCTTCCTGCTGGCGAATGGGGTTGTCGTTGCGGGCACTGGTCACCAGCAACCAACCGGGAATCGCCCGCCACCGAGTGGCCTTGATTTTCGCCACCGATTCGCCCTTGTCGGCGGCCACCGTGTCGTAAAGGTACTGGCAGAGGGCTTCTTTAGTTTCGGGGCCGACTTTGTAGAACCGCCAGGGCTGGCTTAGGTAATGGTTTGGGGCCCAGGTGGCGAGTTCGAGGGCCTTGTCGATGAGGTCCTCGTCTGGCAGCGCGTCGGGCACAAACTCGTGGATCGTGCGGCGAATGCGGATGAGCTGTTCGATGGCATCGGGCGTGGCCGCTTGATGGGGACGGTCGGCGGGCGGTGGGGTTTCGGCGAATAACATGGCGTCGTTCCTCGGTGGATGGCGACGCCTATGACCCGTGGCCGCTGAAAAAAGTGAATGGCGGGTTGACGAATTTTGGCGGCGTTGACCAGGATTTGCCGCCCATTGAGGGCTTCAGCGAGGACAGTGAAATGAATGACCGCAGTGAAAAACCGCTGATCGAGCGATCCACTACCCCGTCGGAAACCACCGCCAAGATCATCTACATCTTGTATCTGGTGGGCTTTTTCACCGGGGGCATCACAACGCTGGTGGGTCTGGTGATGGCTTATGTCTACCGCGGTGATGCTTCGGAATGGCTGAAGACCCATTTCCAACTCCAAATCCGCACCTTCTGGATCGGGTTTTTCTATGTATTTCTGGGAGTCCTATTACTCCCCATCGGCGTGGGCTTGCTCATTCTGATTTTTTATCTGATTTGGTTCGTCGTCCGCTGCATCAAGGGCATTAAGGCCCTCGACGAGCAGCGGGCTTACCGCAACCCCATCGGTTGGGGGTTCTGATGAGTCATTACTCGTCGGTGACACAGCCTTCCGACGCGGTTTTCACCAGCTTGATGTACTTGTAAAGCGTGCCCCGCTGAGCCTTGTAGGGCGGCATCACCCACGCCGCCCGCCGTGCCGCCAGTTCGTCGTCGCTCACATCCACGGTTAGCGTGTTGGCGTCGGCGTCGATGTGGATCAGCTCGCCGTCGCGAATCAACGCAATCGGCCCGCCGTCCTGCGCTTCTGGCACCACATGGCCAATGATGAAGCCATGGGAACCGCCCGAAAATCGGCCATCGGTAATCAACGCCACCGCGTCGCCCAAGCCCGCGCCCATGAGCGCCGAGGTGGGTGTAAGCATTTCCGGCATCCCCGGGCCGCCCTTCGGCCCTTCGTAGCGAATCACCACCACATCGCCCCGCTGAATCTGCTGGGCTTCCAGAGCGTGCAACATGGCCTCTTCCGAATCGAATACCCGCGCTGGCCCGTGGAAGGTCACGCCTTCCTTGCCGGTGATCTTGGCCACCGCACCGTCGGGCGCCAGGTTGCCCCGCAGAATCCGAATGTGGCCCGTGGGCTTGATGGGGCGATCCAACGGGCGGATGACCTCCTGCTGGGGGGATAGGGGCGACACCGTCGCCAGGTTTTCCGCCAGGGTATGGCCAGTCACCGTGAGGCATTCTCCGTGGAGCAATCCCGCGTCCAGGAGGTATTTCATCACCGCTGGCGTGCCGCCGATCTTGTGTACATCCTCCATCACATAACGCCCGCTGGGCTTGAGGTCGGCGATGAGCGGCACGCGGTCGCTAAAGTGGTTGAATTCATCCAAAGCCAGTTCGACCCCCACGGTGCGCGCCATGGCCAGCAGGTGCAGCACCGCGTTGGTCGAGCCGCCCAGGGCCATGACCACGGTGATGGCGTTTTCAAAGGCGCGGCGGGTCATGATGTCTCGCGGCTTCAAATCCAGTTCCAACAGGCGATTCATGGCAGCGCCCGCGCGGAGACATTCGTCGAGTTTGGCCGGGTCGGTGGCGGGAATCGACGCGCTGTAGGGCAGGCTCATACCCAGGGCCTCGATGGCACAGGCCATGGTGTTGGCGGTGTACATGCCGCCGCAGGCCCCGGGACCGGGACAGGCGTGGCGCACCACGTCGGCCCGTTCTTCCTCGGTGATTTTTTGGGCGAGAAACTGGCCGTAACTCTGGAACGCCGACACGATGTCGAGGGTTTGGGTGCTGACCTGGCCCACTCCGAGGCGAATCGTGCCGCCGTAAATCATGAAGCCCGGACGATTCAGACGCCCCAAGGCCATGATGACGCCGGGCATGTTCTTGTCGCAGCCCGGAATCACGATACAGCCGTCGTACCACTGGGCGGCGACCACGGTTTCCACGGAATCCGCGATGATTTCCCGCGATTGCAGGGAATAGCTCATGCCGTCCGTGCCCATGGAAATGCCATCCGACACCCCAATGCAGTTAAACCGCATGCCCACCAGGCCCTGCTGCTGGATGCCCACTTTCACCTGATCGCCCAAGCGGCCCAGGTGCATGTTGCAGGGGTTGCCGTCGTACCAGACGCTGGCGATGCCGATTTGGGGCTTATCCATGTCGGCGGGCGTGAGGCCCGTGGCGTACAGCATGGCCTGGGACGCCCCTTGGGATTTGGGCTGGGTAATCACCGCGCTGTAGCGGTTACGCGGTGGTTTAGAAGTCGGTTCAGACATTGGAAATCTCCTGCGATGAATCTCAGAAAACGGGCGGTGGACTATAAAACAGCTCGTAGGATGTGCTGAGTCCGCAGGACGAAGCGCATCATCCCCAAAGCAAAG
>DAIUCA010000130.1:0-7151 GCA_036846405.1 Candidatus Competibacteraceae bacterium | reverse complement strand
TGGGGGTCGTACTCGTCGGCCTGTTTGATGGGGTTGAACACGCGAAAGTAAGGCGCGGCGTCCGTGCCACAGCCGGCGACCCACTGCCAGCCCAGGGTGTTGCTGGCCAAATCCGCGTCCACCAGGCAATTCCAGAACCATTTCGCGCCCCATTGCCAGGGCAGCCGCCCGTTTTTCACGAGAAACGACGCGGTCACCATGCGCACGCGGTTGTGCATCCAGCCCTGTTGCCGCAGCTGGCGCATCCCGGCATCCACCAAAGGAATGCCGGTCTCGCCCCGCTGCCAGGCCCGCAAAAACCCTCGGTCGTCCGCCCAGGGATAGGCCAAAAACCGCCGATCCAGGGATTCGTCCGGGGTTTCTGGGTGGTGATGCAGGGTGTAGTGGGCGAAGTCCCGCCAGCCCAGCTCCCGCAGAAAGGTCTCCGCCCCGGGCTGTTCCAGGGGATTGGGGTGCAGCGCGGCCACCGCGTGCCACAGCTGGCGCGGGGTGATTTCGCCGAAATGCAGGTGGGGCGACAGCCGCGATACGCCCGCGTCCAGGGCCGGACGGTTGCGGCCGCTGTCGTAGCGATCCAGGCCCGCCTGGCTGAAGGTGGCCCACCGCGCCCACGCGCCGTCCTCGCCGGGGGTGAATACCCGCCAAAAGCCTTGATCCCAGGGCGGTTGGTGGGGCGGCGGAGTCAGCCCAAGGGCGTCCACGGCCACGGTGTGGCGCTGCACCCGCGCCTGAATCTCGGGCGACGGCGCCAGGAGACGGGACGGCGCTGTCAGTGGCGACTCGATGGGCTGCTTGACCAGGGCTTTCCAGTAGGGGGTGAACACGCGGAAGTGGCCGCCGCTTTGGGTGCGCAGGGCTGTCGGGTTCGGTTGGAGCAGCGGCGGCGGAAACACCCGCCAGGTGAGACCGTCGCCCCCCCGGGCCAGAGTCGCCATGGCGGCGTCGGTGGCGTCTTCGTCGGGATAGGGCAGGGCGTTCACGTAAATCGCCGTCGCGTCCACGGCCCGCGCCAGGCGAATCACCGTCGCCATCGGGCCCTCGTCGTCGGCCCGCACCACCGCTAGAGGACTGCCCAAGGTCGCCAACGCGCGGTCGAGGGCCATGAGGCTGTGGTGGCGCCACACCCGACTCGCGGCCCCCGGCGACCAGGGGCCCGTCGTCGCGGGATGCACATACAGCGGCAGTACCGCGCCCCGTTGGGCGGCGGCGGCGAGGGCGGGATGGTCTTGCACCCGCAGGTCGCGGCGAAACCAGCAAATCGTCAAGGCCGTCATGGGGGCATCGCACCTTTAATGAAGAGGCAACTGGCGACATAAAAAAACCGCCGCCGTTCGTCACGGCAGCGGTGGGGGGGAAGCAACGACGGCGGGCGTTAGGTCGCGCTGGCCTCGTCGCCGGCGTATTCCGCCAGGGATGGGCAGCTACACACGATGTTTTTGTCCCCGTAGGTGTTGTCGATGCGGCTCACCGCCGGCCACACCTTGCGCTCCCGCACCCAGCTCAGGGGATAGGCCGCCTGCTGGCGGCTGTAGGGATGGGGCCATTGGTCCGCCAAGAGCACGGTCGCCGGATGGGGCGCGTTCACCAGGGGATTGTCGTCGGCGGGCCACAGGCCGGTTTCGATGGCGCGAATCTCTTCCCGAATGGCGATCATCGCCTCGATGAAGCGATCCAGCTCGGCCTTCGATTCGCTTTCCGTGGGCTCGATCATGAGGGTGCCGGCCACCGGCCAGCTCATGGTGGGGGCATGGAAGCCGTAATCCATCAGGCGCTTGGCCACATCGTCCACGCCGATGCCGACCGCGTCTTTAATGGGCCGCAGATCCAAAATGCACTCGTGGGCAATGCGGCCCCGAGCGCCCCGATACAGCACCGGGTAATGGTCTTGCAGCCGCGTCGCCATGTAGTTGGCGTTCAAAATCGCCAGGATCGAGGCTTGGGTCAGGCCCGCGTCCCCCATCAACCGCATGTACATCCAGCTGATGGGCAGGATGCTCGCCGAGCCAAAGGGCGCCGCCGCCACCGGCCCCACACCGGCGTCGTGGGTTGCCGTCGCGGCCCAATCGGCACCACCGCGGCTGGGTAAAAACGGCGCGAGTTTGTCGTTCACGGCAATCGGGCCCACCCCCGGGCCGCCGCCCCCATGGGGAATGCAGAAGGTTTTGTGGAGATTGATGTGGCAGGCGTCAAAGCCAATGGCGCCGGGCTGCACCAGGCCCACCAGGGCGTTGAGATTCGCGCCGTCCATGTAGACCAGGCCCCCGTGGTCGTGGGCGATTTGACACAGGGCCGAGACGTGGTCCTCAAACACCCCGTGGGTGGAGGGATACGTGAGCATCAACGCGGCCAGGCGCGGCCCGTGCTTTTCGGCCTTGGCGGCCAACTCGGCGGCGTCCACGTTGCCGTGCTTATCGCAATTCACCACCACCACCGAAAAGCCGCACATCTGGGCGGAGGCCGGGTTGGTGCCGTGGGCCGAGCTGGGAATCAAACACACGTCCCGGTGGATCTCGCCCCGGGCGTGGTGATAGGCGCGAATCGCCAACAGCCCCGCGTATTCCCCCATGGCGCCGGAGTTGGGTTGCAGCGAGCAGGCGGTGAAGCCGGTGATGGCCGCGAGCCACTGTTCCAAATCGGTCATCAGCTGCTGATAACCAGCAAAATGGGCCGTCGGCGCAAAGGGATGGATCTGGGAAAAGGCCGGCCAGGACACCGGCAACATTTCCGCCGCTGCGTTGAGTTTCATGGTGCAAGACCCCAGGGGAATCATGGCCCGGTCTAAGGCGAAGTCCTTGTCCATGAGGCGGCGGAGATACCGCATGAGCTCGCTTTCCGAGCGGTACTGCTGGAACACCGGATGGCGCAGACAGGGCCCCGCGCGATGCAACGCCGTCGGCAGGGCGAGGGGCGCGTCGGCGGCCGGTTCGGCCCGCGCGGTCACCGCGAAGCAGCCCAAGAGCCGCTCCAGATCGGCGACGGTTTTGGTTTCATCGAAGCTCACGGCCAGATGGCCCGCGTCGAGGGGCCGCAGCAGCAGATTGGCCGCCGCCGCCCGTTCCAGAATCTGGGCCGTGTGGTCGCCGGTGGCGATGGCAAGGGTGTCGAAAAACTGGCTGTGCTTCAGGCGATAGCCGGCCTGGGTGAGGGCGTTGGCGGCCTGTTGGGTCAGGCGATGGACTCGGGTGGCCATGGCGGTGAGGCCCGATGCCCCGTGGTGCAGCCCGTACAGCCCGGCCATCACCGCCAACAGCACCTGGGCCGTGCAAATATTGCTGGTGGCCTTCTCCCGGCGGATGTGTTGCTCGCGGGTTTGCAGGGTGAGGCGATAGGCCGCCTGGCCTTGGGTATCCACCGACACCCCGATCAAGCGCCCGGGCATGGCCCGTTTGTAGGCATCTTTCACGGCGAAAAACGCCGCGTGGGGCCCGCCAAAACCCAGGGGAATCCCAAAGCGCTGGCTGCTGCCCACCACCACATCCGCGCCCCAGTCACCGGGCGGCGACAGCAGGGTGAGGGCGAGTAAATCCGTCGCCACCACGATCATCACCCCGGCGGCTTGGGCCGCAGCGAGCACGGCGCGGTGGTCGATCACCGCCCCATCCGAGCCGGGATAACTCACCAACAGGCCGTAAAAATCGCCCGCTGCCACATCCGTGGTGGCGAGATCGCCGATGGCGAGGGGAATGCCGGCGGCGGCGGCGCGGGTGTGGAGCACGGCGAGGGTTTGGGGATGGGTGTTTTCGTCGACAAAGAACCCGGCTTTTTTGGATTTGGTCACCCGGCGACAAAGCGCCATGGCCTCGGCGGCGGCGGTGCCCTCGTCCAACAGGGAGGCGTTGGCGACGGCCATGCCGGTGAGTTCGCAAATCATCGTTTGATAGTTCAACAGCGCTTCCAAGCGCCCTTGGGAAATCTCGGGTTGGTAGGGGGTGTACGAGGTGTACCAGCCGGGATTCTCGAAGACATTGCGCAAAATCACCGCCGGCGTGTGGCTCGGGTAATAGCCCTGGCCGCGAAAGCTGGTGGCCACCACATTACGAGCGGCGTATTCCCGCAGCTGGTGGAGTGCGGTGGCCTCATCGACCCCGGCGCCGATGGCGTGGAGCGGGGCGGCCCGCAGGGTGGGCGGCACCGTGTCGGCGAGCAGCTCGTCCAGGGTGGATAGACCGAGGGTAGCCAACAGGGCCTGTTGCTCGGCGGCGTTGGGGCCCAGGTGACGGGGGGCAAAGGGGGAAAGGGTCATGGAAAGCTCCGAAAACGACGAACGGCGGAATTTGCGGCGGTGCATCCCGAGGGACAAGTGGCGTTGTGACAACATCACTTGCCACCAGAACCGCCTATGCGTCGCCATTGACCGCCGATAAGCGGTTGAAATCACTCGATAATCCTTTTTTTTGGGAGTCTGCTTTATGCGTTCACTCACGCTGCAATTTGCCGGTAGCCAACGGCGCACGCTCCACGGGGTGTTGGAGCTGCCGGCGGCCCCTCGAGCCTTCGCCGTGTGGATCCCGGGATTCACCGCCAGTGGGGCGACCAAAATGGCCGTGCAGCTCAGTCGGCGCCTGGCCCAACAGGGATTCGCGGTGCTGCGGTTGGATTTGGCGGGCACCGGCCGCAGCGAGGGCGACCCGGCCACCGCCACCTTCGACGATTACTGCGACGACGTGCGGGGCGCGATCGCCATGCTCACCCAGCGATTTCGCACCCCCACGGTGCTCATGGGCCATTCCCTGGGGGGTTGCGTGGCGCGGGCGGTGGCGGCGGACGGCCCGCCCATCCAGGGCGTGGTGGCCCTCGCGGCGCCAACCTGCCCGGCGGCCCTTCCCGAGTTGCTGTTCACCGCCGAGGAACGGGCAGCGATTGCTGCGGAAGGGGTGGTGACGATGACGCTGTTTGGCCAACGTTGGCCGGTGTCGGCGGCGTTTTTGGCGAGTTTGCCCGACCACCTGCCCCCCATGCCCCAACGGCAACTGCTGCTCCATGGGGGGCGCGACGCGGTGATTCCCCCGAGCCACAGCCGGCAGGTGGCGGCGGCGGGCGGCGAGGCCGTGGACATGCACTGGCTGCCCGACGGCGATCACCTATTGACGACGCCCGCTGCCCTCGCCGAGGCGGCCGAGTGGATCGCGCTTTGGTGTGGGCGATACGCGGACGTCCCCGACGACGGGCCCTTGATGGGAGCGACCGGTCAGGTGGTGGCCCAATGGCGGGGCTTGCCCTGGCGCACGGTGGTTCAGGCGGACGGTCGTCGCTTAGTGGCCGACGAATCGACCCTGTTGGGCGGCCAAGACGACGGCCATCGTCCTTTGTCCCTGCTGCAAGCGGCCCTAGCGAGCAGTGCGGCCATGACCGTGGCCATGCAGGCGACCCAGGCGGGCATCGACCCCGGGGCGGTGACCGTAACCGTGGAACTGGCGGGTCGAGACGGGGCGGGTCGGCTGCAACTCACGCGCCAGATTGCCGTGGCCGACACGGCGTTTGCGGCGGCGGCGGCCTGGCTTGCGGAACACGACCCCCTGGGGGCGGTGTCTCGCGGCGACCTGGTGGTGGCCGACGCGGTGGTGGTTCAGGCGCCGGCCTCGATCTAACGAGGCTTGAAGATAAAATTCAGCGCCTGTCGATGTTCGAGGGCCTCGAAGGGCTTCTGAATGAGGTGGTGACACTGCGCTGTCCGTGAGGCGTGACGGGCAGCGGTTAAGATGCGTCTCTTCATTCCAAGGATCGCCCCATGAAAATCGACCGCGAGAAGATTTGGAATCTGATCTCCGACGCCGCCATCGTCGCATTTAAGGAAGTCCCGGGCCTGGGTGCGCCCATCGAATTCGCCGAACGTCGAGAAATGGCCGACCACCTGTAGAACATTTTCGGGCGAATGGCTGCACTAGATGAGCGAATCCAGGCCATCGAACAGGTCGCCATGACGCCCGAAGCCGAGATTCATCGACTGATTCTCGGGCGATTGGGCGGGATGACGCCCGAACAACAGGCCTTTTTTCGGGAGTTTCTGTCTGGCCTCGCCCGCACCATGACCCAGAAAACCTCGGCCAGTCGTCGCCTCGGGCGCGAACAGCTTCAAGATGATCCGGACTTCTATCTCGACCTCGTGCCCCGTCGCCGTCCGCAGCCCCTCGCCGATCAGCCGCTCCCTCACCGGCCCCGCTGGTATCTGCGGCGGCATCTGGGCAGCGGCGGTTTTGGCGAAGTGTGGCTCGCGGAACACGAATCCCTTCCCGACCGCGAAGCCATCAAGTTCTGCCACGACCCCCGCGGTGTGGCCTCGTTGCGCCGCGAAGTCGAGACTCTCAAGCGCGTGCGCCAACACCTGGCCAGTCATCCTCACATCGTGCGGATCACCGATCTCAACCTCACGGATGAGCCTTTATGGCTGGCCTTTGAATATGTGGACGGCGGCACGCTCCTCGATGTCATGCAGCAGCGGCATCTGGCGTGGGCCGAGAGCCTGCGGGTGTTCACGCAGATCGTCGACGGCGTGGCGGCGGCCCATCGGCTGGGCATCGTCCATCGGGATTTGAAGCCCGCGAACGTGCTCATCACCGCCGCCGGCATCCCAAAAGTCACCGACTTCGGCTTGGGACGACTCGCCGACGCCGCCCAGACGACCTCCCATCTGGCCATGGGCACGGTGGGTTATGCGTCGCCGGAGCAGGTGCAAGGCCAAAAGCCCGATCCCAGCGACGACGTGTACGCTTTGGCGGTGATTTTTTCCCAGCTCGTGACCCACGAAATCCGCCCGCCGGACTATCTGCGGAAGCGGTTGCAGGAACGGCGGGTGCCGGCGCTGGCGCAAAAGCTCCTGTTGGACTGCCTCGATCAGCCTCGGGGCCAGCGTCCGAAGGATGCGGGGGTGCTGTTGACGCGGTTGCAGACGCTACCGACCACGGTGAGCGATGACACGGCGGGCTTCGAGACATTGCGCGATGAGGCGGCGACGGCCCGAGACAAGGCGACGGCCCAACAGGAAGCGCAATTTGCGCGGCAGTTGGCGGAGGAACAGGCGCGGGCCAAGGCCGATGCGGCGCAACAGGCCAAGCGCTTGGCCGAACTGCGACAAACTGCGCCCACACAGGCCACATCTGGGACGGCGGGTGGCGATTTCGCAGCGGATTGGGCGCGGTTTCAGCAATTGCGGC
>DAIUCA010000129.1:6571-7186 GCA_036846405.1 Candidatus Competibacteraceae bacterium | reverse complement strand
GCGATCAGCACCTGCAACACCGCCGCAATCCGCTGGAGCCGAGCGTCAGCGTCGGCAAACGGCGGCTTGAAGTGGAAGGTGAACGCCCGCAGCGCCGCGTCCGGCAGGTAATCCCGCGAAACCGCCGAGTAAAAATCGTCCTGCACGCCGATCAACCCCGCGGTGGCCGGCCACAACAGGGCGGTTTTCGGCAGCACCACGGCGGTGGTGTGGATGGCGGTCGTCTCAACCTCCCGCACCACCGCGCTCACCGCAGGCGCGGCGGTGGTTAACAGCGCGGCGGCGGTCTGCACCGGGGTGGCGAGGGCGAGGCGGCGGCTGTGCCAGGTGCGCCCATCCGCCCCAGTCACCGCGATTGTCGGCGAATTCGCTTCAGCAGCCGCCGAAATTGCGTCGATGTGCGTGACAGATGCGCTGGTCACCACGGTTAACCGCGCCGCCAGGGCTTGGGGTAGGGCTTGCAGGCCGTCGGCGAGGCTGAAACTGCGGGGAAAATCCTTGCGCCGCGACCGCTTGCCAAACAGGGCATCGGCGGGGAAGTCGCCGGCGTCTTGGCTGCTCACGGCGTTAAACGCCGGCCCGAAGACGCGGGCGTAATTCCGAGGCCCGACGATC
>DAIUCA010000129.1:0-6561 GCA_036846405.1 Candidatus Competibacteraceae bacterium | reverse complement strand
ACTCGGCGACGGTGCGACCGGCCTTGGTGGCGCGAAAGAAGCTCGGCCCGTAACGCAGCAGTTCGCCCCAATGCAGGGCGCTGACGATGCGGCGACGGCGTTGGTCGGGGGTCCACAGCTGGAAACTCACGCCCTTTTTGGGGCGGATTTGGGCGTGCAGCCCCACGGCGGCCAGCAGGTCGATGACGCCGCCGTAGGAGTTAAACAGGCTGTGGGCGCCCAATTCGGTCCAAAACGGCGGGCCGTCAGGCGCGGTGGCGAGGGTCGGCGACGCCATGCAGCCGCCCACGGTGGGCGCGGCCTCCAACACCAGGGTGCGGTGGCCCGCCTGCTGGCTGTGCCAGGCGAGGGCCAGGCCACTCAGGCCGGCGCCAATCACGATCAGATCGTAGGAGTCTTGCGTTGTCATGGGGAACTCTCGGGAAGGGGGGCGGCGGCGCTTGACGAGCGGGCATCCCAATGGGCGGCGATGGCGGCGGCGGCCCGTTGCGCGGCGGCGTTGTGGGTCAGCGGGGTGTGGCGGGGGGCCGTAGCGGGCGACGCCTCGGCTAAGTCGTGGGCCAAAGCGTGGAATTGGGTCATGAGTTGTTGTCGCCGCGCCACATCGTCCAACAGGGCGGCTCCATCGGCGGCCAATTGGGGCCCGTTGACGGCGTCTTGAAAGCGTTCCACCACCAGGGGCGCGTCGGCGAGGAGGTTCGGCAGGGAAAAATGCGCCACGGTGACCAGTCGTCGGGCCAACCAGGCGGTCAGCGGATGGGTGCGATAGACCACCACCGGCGGACAGCCCGCCAACAGCGCCTCCAACGTGGCGGTGCCGGAGGCGACAAAGGCCAAATCCGCCTGCTGCAACAGGGTCGCCGCCGGCGTGCGGGACAGGGTGAGGGGCAGTCGCGCCGCCCCGTGTTGTTGGAGCGCCACAATCAATTCGGCTTCGCGGGCCGGCGACGCCGCCGACACGGTGAATTCCAGGTCGCCGCGGGTCTGATGGAGCTGGGTCGCCGCATCCAACAGCGGGCCGATGAGCCGCGCCACCTCGCCGCGACGGCTGCCCGGCAACAGCGCCACTCGATAGGGCGGGCTCGATCGGGCAAGCCGGGGGCTGATCGCGGCCGGCGACGCGGCCCACGCCGCCGCCAGAGGATGGCCGACGCACACCACCGGCAGTTGATGGCGTTCGTAAATCTCGGTCTCGAAGGGAAACAGCACCAGCATTAAATCCACCGCCCGTTTGATGCGGTGAATCCGCGCCGCCCGCCAGGCCCACACGGAAGGACTCACCAGATGCACAGTCATGACGCCGCGCCGGCGCAGGTGGGCCGCGATGGGCAGGGTGAAATCCGGCGCGTCGATGCCAATAAACAGGTCCACCGGGGGATCGCTAAACGTGGCCATCAACTGGCGCTGGCGCCGCCAGAGTTCGGGGAGTCGGGGCAGGACTTCCACCAGCCCCATGACGGCCAGACGGTCCAAAGGCATGAGGCTGGTCAACCCGGCCTGGTGCATCTGAGTTCCGCCCACGCCCATCCAGGTGGCGGTGGGAAAGCGTTCGCGCATCGCCGCGAGCAACGCGCCGCCCAACTGGTCGCCGGAAGGCTCGCCGGCGACGACCGCGATGCGCATCAGCGGATTAACCCCCGGTCCCGCTGGCCGCTTTGCAGAAAGTCGATGAGCATCTGCACCCGGGGCCAGGATTGGGCGAGTTCGGCGAGGCGCACCAAGGCTTCCTCCAGGCGCAGGTCCATTTTGTAGAGAATTTTGTACGCCTTGCGGATGGCCAAGATCTCGTCGGCGCTGAACTGGTTGCGCCGCAGCCCCTCGGCGTTGATGGCTCGGGGCTTGGCGCGATAGCCGGCGGCCATCACAAAGGGCGGCACATCCCGATGGATGCCACAGTTAAACGCCGAAAAGCTAAACGCCCCCACGCGGCAGAACTGATAGACCAGGGTGTAGCCGCCGAGCACGGCGGCGTCGCCGATTTCCACATGGCCGGCGAGGGCCACGTTATTCGCCATGACCGTGTGGTGGCCCACCTGGCAATCGTGGGCGATGTGGACATAGGCCATGAGCCAATTGTCGTCGCCCACCCGGGTCACGCCGCCCCCCTGAACCGTGCCCCGGTGCATGGTGGTGAACTCGCGGATCACGTTGCGGTGGCCGATTTCCAGGACGGTGGCCTCGCCGCGATATTTCTTGTCTTGCGGCGCCTCGCCCAACACGCAGAAGGGAAAAATCTGGTTGTCGCTGCCGATGACGAGGGGCCCCCGCAGCACCACATGGGCATCCACGCGGGTGCGCGGGCCAATAGTCACGTCCGCGCCAATCACCGCAAAGGGACCGACAGTCACGTCATCGGCGAGCACCGCCGTGGGATCGACGACGGCCCGCGGGTCGATGTGAGCCATGGAATTAGATCTCGCGCCGCGCACACATGAGCTTGGCCGACGCCACCACCCGATCCTCCACGCGGGCCTCGGCATCAAACGACCCCACGCCCTGGCGCAACCGCAGCAGCTTCACATGCAGCACCAGCTGGTCGCCGGGCACCACGGGCTGTTTAAAACGGGCCTCATCCACGCCCACCAGATACTGCATGGCGGTTTTATCCGACGGCGGCTGCGTCTGGCTCTGAAACGCCAAAATGCCGGTGGCTTGGGCGAGGGCTTCGATAATCAGCACCCCCGGCATGATGGGATGCTGGGGAAAGTGGCCGAGAAAATACGGCTCGTTGAAGGACACATTTTTAATGGCCGTCAGCGACTGGTTAGGCTGTAAATCGATCACCCGATCCACGAGCAAAAACGGATAGCGGTGGGGCAAAGACCGCAGGATCTCGCCAATATCCAATCGGGTGGCGGGGACCTCAGTCAGGTGGGTCATATCGCGGCTAGCTCCAAAAGGTGGTTCTGAAAAAAGTGCTGTCGCGGGGGACAGGATTAATCGTCGTGCTCGTGGGGCGAACGGTGGAGGGCGGCCCGCTGGTCGCGACGCCAGCGCGCTTGCAGCCGATTCCATAGGCGATTGGGCAGCGCCGCCCAGCCAGACGAGTAGGTGTCGGCCTGGGTAAGGGAGCGGGTCACGAGCGACATGCCGGTCACCACCACGTCGTCGGCCAGTTCCACGTGACCAGCCACGCCCACGCCGCCCCCCAAGCGACAGCGTTGGCCCAGACGCACGCTGCCGGCGATGCCCACACAGCCGGCGAGGGCGCTGTCGGCGCCCACGCGCACGTTGTGGCCAATCTGAATCAAGTTATCGAGCTTTGCCCCCCGTTCGATCACCGTGTCGTCGAGGGCGCCCCGGTCGATGGCGGTATTGGCGCCGATTTCCACGTCGTCGCCCACCCGCACCGTGCCCAGCTGGGGCACCTTTTCCCAGGCCTGGCCGTTCCACACCAAGCCAAAGCCGTCGGCGCCGAGCACCGCTCCGGGGTGAATGCGCACCCGATCCCCCAACACCACCCGCTCGAGCACGGTGACTGCGGCCACGAGGCGACAGTCGGCGCCCATGACCACGCGGTCGCCAATGACGCAGCGGGGCCCGATGACGCAGCGGGGCCCGATCACCGCCGCCGCGCCGATGACCGCCAGGGGGCCGACGCTGGTCGTGGCGTCGATGTGCGCGGTCGCCGCGACGACCGCCGTGGGATGAATCCCGCCGGCAGGCGCGGCGTCCGGATGCAACACCGTCAACGCCCGCGCGAAGGCCAGCAACGGATCGGCAACCACCAGGGCGGTGGTCGTCGGCGGACAGTGGCTCGCGTCGGCGGCCCGCAAAAACACGGCCCCCGCCCGGGTGTGGGCGAGGGCGCGGCGGTGGCGGGATTGGCTCAAAAAGCTCACCTGGTGCGGGGTTGCCGTCGCCAGAGAGGCAGCGCCGTCAATGGCCCGTTGGTCATCGCCGATGACCGCGACGGCAAGCCCGCTGGGGGGCTGGCTGAGCACAAGCCGCAGGGCCGCCGGGGTCGTCGGCATCTCAGCACACCGCGCAGCCGACGATTCCACTATTTCAGCCGCTGCAACACGCGGTCGGTGATGTCCACGGTTTGGGCGGCGAAGATCACGCCAATGTCGTTGAGCACCAAATCGAATTTTTCCCGCTCGGCGACGGCCAAAATCGCCTCGCGCACCCGCTGCTGCAATTTGCCCAGCTCCTCGTTGCGCCGCAGATTCAAGTCATCGCGCAGTTCCGCTGCCGACCGCGCCAGCTCCCGTCGCTGGGTCAAAATGTCCCGCTCCAGCTTGCGCCGTTCCGCCTCGCTCATCACTTGGCCATCCTTCTGCAGCCGCTGTTCGAGGCGCTGTAACGACCGCTCCGCATCGGTTAACCCCTTATCCCGCGGCGAAAATTCTCGCTCTAACTGCTTGCGGGCATTTTGTGCCTGGGGCGCTTCATCGAGAATCTTAGCGGTGTTCACAAAGCCCACTTTTAACCCCTGGGCCGCGCCTATCGACGGCAGCAACGCCCCCCAAACAAGGCCTAACAGCCCCCAGTAACGCATGGTTTTCATGGAAAAGCTCTCCTGGTTTTTTTTAATAAAATCAAGTAGTTAGAATGGAACGCCAAAGGAAAACTGCACGGCTTCGGTCTCGTCTTCGTCTTCGGCGTTGAGGGCCACAGCGTAGCTCAGACCAATGGGGCCAAAGGGCGAGAACCAGCGCAAGCCCACCCCCGCCGACGCCCGCAGTTCGGCGAATCGAATGTCGCTAAAGGCATTAAACACGTTGCCCGCGTCGGTGAATGCGACCAAACGGAACGCCTGGGCCTCCTCGAGCAAGGGCATGGGAAACACCAATTCCGCCCCGGTGGTCAGGCGGGTGCTGCCACCGGAAGGTTCGTCGGTGCTGGCATATCGGGGCCCGAGGGTGTTGGCGCGGTAACCGCGCACGGTGCTCAAGCCGCCGGCAAAGTAGTTCTCGAAAAATGGCAGTTTGTCCGTGCTGCCATAGCCGTCGCCGTAGCCCAGATTGGCCCGCAACGAGAACGTCAAATCGTCGGTCACCGGGTAATAGCTCAAATGGCGATAGCTCAATTTGTAAAATTGGGCCGTGCTCCCCGGAAATGTGACTTCGCTGGACACCGTGTTGAAGGCCCCGCGGGTGGGAAATACCGTGCGGTTTCGGGTGTCGCGGGAGTAGCTCAAGGTGAACAGCGGATTGCGGTAGATATCGCCGTTTTCCACGATCTCATCGAGAATTTCCGTCGCCACCAGGTTCTCGTCGTAATTCACCTTCACCCAAGAAAACCCCAGGCCCGTATTAACCGTGTCGGTTTCGTTGAGGGGAAAGCCAAAGGTGACCTGGCCGAGGAAATTGTCCGTCGCGTAATCCGCCGAGTTTTGTTCGCCAAAATCGGTTTCTTGGTAGGAGAGATTCAGGCCGCGACTGATGCCGTCCAAGGTGTAGTAGGGCTGCTCGAAGTTCAGCAAATACAGGCGATCGACGCTGCTGTTGTTGAAGCCCAGGTTGAGCCGGTTACCGGTGCCAAAGAAATTTTCCTCCGTGAAACTCGCGCTAAACAGTATCCCCACGTCCCCATAGCCAATGCCGAAAAGGAAGTTGCCCGACGGCTGTTCGGCAACGGCAATGTCTAAGTCGAGCTGGTTGGGCTGGTTAGGCACCGGGGTGTTTTTCACCTCCACGCTCGACAAGAACTTCAGCCGTTCTAGGCGGGTTTTGCTGCGCTCGATGGCCTGGCGGTCGTAGGGGGCGCTTTCCAACTGGCGCAGTTCTCGGCGCAGGGTTTCGTCCCGCGTGGTGGTGTTGCCCTGGAAATTGATCTGGCGCACCACCACCCGTTCGCCCGCCACCACCTGCACCTGCATGACCACGGTTTTCGCCGCGTCGTCGATGAGCGGTTCGGGGGTGAGCCGCGCCAGGGCAAAGCCCGCGTTGCCCAACTCGGCCTGCACCGCGTTCATCGCTTCAGAAAATTCTTGCCGCGAAAACGGCTTGTTGAGCTTCACCTTGGCGAGCGGCACATCGAGCACCGCCCGTTCCACGCCCAACTCGCCCAGCAGCTCCACGCCCGTCAAGGAATACACCGCGCCTTCGCTAATGTTGATGGTGACAATCACGTCCCGCCGATCCGGGGTGAGCGTGACTTGGGTCGAGTCCACGGCAAACCGCAGATAGCCGCGATCCAGATAAAACGCCTGCAAGATCTCCAAATCCGCCGCTAATCGCTCTCTGGAATATTGGTCACTGCGGGTAAACAGGGCCACCAGCCCCGGGGTCGTGGTGTTGAGGAGGCCCACCAGGCGTTTTTCGCTAAACGCCTTCGCGCCGACGATGCGGATTTCGCGCACGCGGGCGCGAATGCCTTCGGAAATCACGAAGTTCACACCCACCCGATTGCGCACCAGGGGCCGAATCTGCGGATCGATCTGCACGCCGTATTTGCCGCGGGCGAAATACAGCTCAAACAGCGCTTGTACCACCCGATCCAGCAGGGCTTGGTTAAACACTTCCCCCTCCCGAAAGCCCAGTTCCTGCAGGCGCTTTTGCAAATCCGCCGTGGTGATGTCGGTATTGCCCTCGAAGGTCACCTCGGTAATGGCGG
>DAIUCA010000128.1:0-7198 GCA_036846405.1 Candidatus Competibacteraceae bacterium | reverse complement strand
TGACCCCGCGCCGCTGGCTCATGGCCTGCAATCCCACCCTGTCCCAGCTGATTACATCGGCGATTGGCCCGGGGTGGCAGCGAGATCTGGATGAGTTGCAGCAACTCGCGCCCTTCGCCGACGACATGGGCTTTCGCGAACGCTGGGCGACGGTGAAATACCGCAATAAACAGCAGCTCGCCGCGAAAATCGCCGCCCTCACGGGGGTGACCGTGGAACCCACCATGCTGTTGGACGTGCAGGTGAAGCGCATTCACGAATACAAGCGGCAGCTGCTCAACGTGCTGCACCTGATTCACCTCTACGACCGCATTAAGCAGGGCGACACCCAGAACTGGACGCCGCGATGGGTGTTAATCGGCGGCAAAGCGGCCCCGGGCTACGGGATGGCGAAGAAAATCATCCATCTGATTAACGCTGTCGCCCATGTCATCAACCAGGATCCGGCGACGGCTGGCCTGCTGCGGGTGGTGTTCTATCCGGACTACAGCGTGTCCGCGATGGAACAGATTTGCGCTGCTGCCGAGCTTTCCCAGCAGATTTCCACCGCCGGCAAAGAAGCCTCCGGCACCGGCAACATGAAGTTGATGATGAACGGCGCCGTCACCCTGGGCACCCTGGATGGCGCCAACATCGAAATCCGCGAGGCGGTGGGGGCCGAAGCATTCTTTTTATTCGGCTTAACAGCGGATCAAGTGGATGCGGCCCGCGCGACCTATGACCCGGCGGCGGTGATCGCTGCGGATCCCGCCCTAGCTCGGGTGATGGCGCTACTGAAAAGTCGCTATTTCAACGCCTTCGCGCCCCATGCCTTCGACGATGTGATTCACGCGCTGGAAAGTCCCCATGACCCTTGGCTGACCCTTGCCGACTTTAGCGCCTACCGCGAGGCCCAAGCCGCCGCCGCCGCCGCGTACCAAACCCCTAGCCAATGGCGGCGTCTCAGTATTCTGAACACGGCAGCGAGCGGCCGCTTTTCGAGCGATCGCACGATCGCCGAATACAACCGCGATCTGTGGCAACTCGTGCCGGTTCCGCCCCTAGACCGCCTGTCGGTGTAGCGGCCCACCCCTTCCCACCTACCGCTGGAGATAACCCATGGCCGGTTTTGAACCCCCCAAAATGATCGAAGACTTCGCCAAAACCCTCCTGGAATCCATTCCGCCGGGGATGAAAAAATTCCAGGAAGATTTGGAAAAGAACGTGAAAGCCGCCGCGCAAACCACGTTTTCCAAAATGGAATTGGTCACGCGGGAAGAATTCGACATTCAACAAACCCTCATCACCCGCTTGCAGACCCGCGTGGTGGAACTCGAAGCCCAGTTGCGCCAACTCGAAGCCTTGGCCATGCCTAAAACCGACGGCGACGACGCCCCGACGACTTAACCCTCAGGGCGCCGAGGCCGCGGCCAAATAATCCATCAACCCCAACGCCAGCCCCGTCGCGATGGTCTGGCGATAGCTCGGCAACCCCAAACGCCGCTCTTCATCGGGATGGCTCAACGAGGTCACTTCCACCAGCACGCTGGGCATATTCGTGCCCAGCAACACCACAAACGGTGCCGATTTCACGCCGGCATCCACCAATTGGGGGTTGTTCGTCCGCAGATGGGCGAATAACCGCCGTTGCAACTGGGTCGCTAACCGCGCCGATTCTTGTTGCTTTAGGGCCGACTCCAGCCCGGCAGCGAGTTGCCGAAACTCGTGAATCGCGTAATCCGCCTCCGAGTTTTCCTGTTGCAGCAGCTCAGGACGCACGCCGCTGTCTTGCACACTCGGGAAATACGCTTCCACAAACGGCGCGGCGTTGCGGGCCAGGTCTGTCGGGAGCGCGTTTACGTGGAGCGAGATAAACAGGTCGGCAAGCTGGCGATTGGCCCAATCCACCCGCTGTTTGAGAGACAAAAATGTGTCGTCGTCCCGGGTGAGCCGTACCTCCAGTTCGGGGCGCTGCTGCTGCAATGCCGTGCGCAACCGCTGGGCAATGTCCAAAACCAGGTCTTTTTCCAACGTGCCATCGGGCCCCTTCGCCCCCCAATCGCGGCCCCCATGCCCGGGGTCGATGACGATGCGCCGCACCTGTAACCCCAGCACCGCCGCCACGCCCACGGCGGGGTCCACCGCCACCGACGCCGGCGCGGCGGACAGTAAGGGGGTGAAGGCGTTGCATGTCACCTGGGGCGCCGCCGCGTGGGCAGGCCCACGGCCCGTGGCCATACGCCAGCCGTCTCCCGATGCGGCCAACAGCTGCTGGTTCACGGTTGCGGCCGACGCGACGACTAGGCCCGCCGTGGGCCGTGCGGCGGGAGGGGCGTCACCGTCGCCCCAGAACATCGCCAGGCCCCCGACGATGGCGACGGCGATGGCGACGGCGATAACCAGAATCGCGCGCCACCCGCCGCGCCCACGGGATGCGGACTGCGAAGGCGACGCCGCCGTTAACCGCAACCTCTGGGGGGTGGGCGGCGGACGGGGACGGTCGTCATTTCGCACAAATGGCGGTTCGGGCGGCGACTCGCCCGTCGGTTGACCCAGCCACGCGGCCGCCAAGGGCACGAGTCGGGGTGCGGTTTCCCCCGTCGCCGGTGGGGGCGACGGCGATGGCGATGGCGACGAGGGTTTTCCCAACCAAGCCGCGGCCATCGGTACGAGTTGCGGCGCGCTTTTGGGCGAATCTTTTGGCGGGGGCGTGACCGACATAATTTTGTGAACGCTCTCAATTCATGGGGCCAATGGGTCTAAATAAACTGGTTCTGAACTTCAACGCGGACCGCGTACAGCGCGACCGTCTTACCGCCCACTCTACAAAAGCGACTGTTATGCGAACGTCTTCGACTCCCCGCGCGGCACCCGCCCGCGCCGTGCAATTCAGCGATCTCCACGTGATCCGCCAACTGTGGCCGTTTCTCTGGCCCCGACAGGCGCTTCACATTCGCACGCGCTTGGCGGCCGCCCTGGTGTTTTTGTTCATCGCCAAGGGGGCCATCGTCGCCGTGCCCCTGTTCTACCGCGAAGCCATCGACGCCCTCACCGCCGACATTATTTATCTGCCCCTGCTGGCGATTTTGGGCTACGGCCTGGCCCGAGTGACCGGTCTACTGTTCGGCGAACTCCGCGATTTGGTGTTTTTACCGGTCGCCGCCCGCGCCATTCGCACCGTGTCGGCCAAAGTTTTTGCCCATCTCCACCAACTGTCCTTGTCGTTCCATCTGGATCGCCAAACCGGCGGGCTCACCCGCAGCGTCGAGCGCGGCACCAAGGCCATCGACTCCCTCTGCACCTATCTCCTGCTCTACATCCTGCCGACGATTCTCGAAATCGCCCTGGTGACCCTGGTGTTCCTGTGGCTGTTTCCCTGGCCATTTGCCGCGACCACCCTGCTGATTTTGGGCGGTTATGTGGCGTTTACCGCGTGGATTACGGAATGGCGGTTGCCGCTGATTCGCCGCCTCAACGACGCCGACCAGGCGGCCTACACCCAGGCCATCGACGCCCTGTTGAACTACGAAACCGTGAAGTATTTCGGCAACGAACAGCACGAAAATCAGCGGCTCGATCGGGCGCTGGTGCGCTATGAACAGGCGCAAATCAAGAGCAAACAGTCTCTCGCGGTGTTGAATATCGGCCAGGGCGCCATCATCGCGGGGGGCGCGTCCCTCGTGATGTATTGGGCGGCGGCGGGCATTCGCGACAACACCATGACCTTGGGCGATTTCGTGCTCATCAACACCTATCTCATCCAGCTCTACCAGCCCCTCAACAGCTTTGGAGTGCTGTATCGCACGCTCAAACAGAGTTTGGTGGACATCGAAGCGTTGTTTGGGCTGTTGCAGGCGCCGATCACCGTGGCGGACGCCCCGGATGCGCTGCCGCTGCGAGTGACGCGCGGTGTGGTGCACTTTGAAAACGTGCGGTTTGCCTACGACACCCGACGGGTGGTGCTGCGGGACGTGAGTTTTGCCATCGACGCCGGCTGCACGACCGCCGTCGTGGGCGCGACCGGTTCGGGAAAATCCACATTGGCGCGGCTGCTGTACCGCTTCTACGACGTGGACGCGGGCCGCATCGCCATCGACGACCAGGACATTCGCCAGGTGACGCAGACGAGCTTGCGCCAACACATCGGCGTGGTGCCCCAAGACACGGTGCTGTTTAACGACACGATCTACTACAACATCGCCTACGGACGGCCCTCGGCTCTGCCCCACGAGGTGGAAGAGGCGGCCCGTCTGGCCGAACTCCACGACTTCATCGAAAGCCTGCCGGACGGGTATCAGACGCGGGTAGGCGAACGGGGGCTAAAGCTCTCCGGCGGCGAAAAACAGCGGGTCGCCATTGCGCGGACGATTCTGAAAAATCCGCCGCTGCTGATTTTCGATGAGGCCACCTCGGCCCTCGACAGCCACACGGAACAGGCCATCCAACAGAATCTGCAACGGCTGCGGGAGGGCCGCACGGCGCTGGTCATCGCCCATCGGCTGTCCACGATTGTGGATGCCGACGACATCGTGGTGCTGCACCAGGGGGAAATCGTCGAGCGAGGCAACCACGCGACCCTGTTGGCCCTCAACGGTCGGTATGCCGCGCTGTGGGCGAATCAGCACCGCGCGAAGCGCCCCGACGATCAGGACGACGACGGCGACGACACCGACCTTACCGCGACGATTCAACTGCCCACCCTGGGGTAGCCGCCGCGGCATCGGCCATAAACCGGCGCAATGTTCTGAGATCAATCCTGTGAGACGACCCCACCGATGACCCCATCCAACCCTGTCACCATCTTCCTGGCCGGCGCCGGCATTGGCGTCCTTGGCGGCTTAATCGGGTTGGGCGGCGCGGAATTTCGCCTGCCCCTCCTCATGGGCCTTTTCCATTTCGCTGCCCTAGAAGCCGTCATTCTCAACAAAACCCTGAGCATGATCGTCGTCGCCATGGCGCTGCCCGCCCGCGCGGATGCGGTGTCGTTCGCCACCGTCCTGAGCCACTGGCCCATCATCTTCACCCTGCTGCCCGGCTGTATGGTCGGCGCCTGGATGGGGGCGGGCTGGGCCATCCGACTGCGGGCGAAATCCCTCTGCCGCGTCATCGCCGTGCTGCTCTTCGCCATCGCGGGCGTGCTGTTGCTGGGCCACGGGGCGCCTGGGCAGACCGCCCTGTTGTCCCCCGGGGGGGTGATCTTCGTGGGGGCCATCGCCGGATGGGGCATTGGCCTCGTGGCCGCCGTGTTGGGCGTCGCCGGGGGCGAGCTGTTAATTCCCACCATCGCCCTTTTGTTCGGCGCCGATCTGAAACTCGCCGGCAGCCTGTCCCTCGCCATCAGCTTGCCGACCCTATTAACCGCCTTTGGCCGCTACAGCCGCGACGGCTCCTTCCGCGTGGTGCGCACCGAATGGCGGTTCGTGTTGATCATGGCTGCCGGCTCCATCGCGGGAACCTATCTGGGGGGCCGGCTCCTTGGCGTCGTAGAAAGCGCCGTGCTGCTCCCGCTGCTCGCCGCTATTTTGGTGATTTCGGCGATTAAGGTCTGGCGCGACGCCTGAGGGACCGCCCCGCGCCGCCGCCACATCTCCACAAGGCCATTCGGCACCGTGCACGGCGGTGGTCGTGGCACAGCAACGCGCCGCAGTGGACGCGTCGACGGCGGTTCATGTGCAGAGATTCTCTCGGCCTAGGTCTCCTCCTCGGTGCCCACACATGCGGAAGGTGCCCTTGTGGGATTGGGGTGGAGCGTTCACGTTGTTTGCGGTCATCCCCCCCACTGCGCGAATGCGCGGAACTCCCATGAACCCTCGTGTTTTTATCCTCACTTTTCTGGCATCGCTCGTCGCGCTAGTGACCACGATGCCTCTTGCGGAGCCCGCTGTGGCCTACGAAGAACCCGTTTACACCGTGGAAAAGTCCACCGAATCGTTCGAGATTCGCCGCTATTCGCCCTACCTGGTCGCGGAAATCGCCCTCACCGGTGGTTTTGAAGATGGCCGCAACGCGGCATTCAGAGCACTTTTTGGTTACATCTCCGGCAACAATCGATCCCAGCAGAAGTTGGAAATGACCATTCCGGTGATCACCGCCCCCGCCAAGGAATCTGGGGAGGCCATCGCGATGACGGTTCCCGTGATTACCCAGGACAGCGAACCCGGGGGGCAATCCATGCAGTTTGTGCTGCCCGCGCGCTTCACCCTTGAAACGGTTCCGCAACCCCTCGATACCCGCGTGCGCATTCGCTCCCAGCCCGAACAGTGGATGGCGGTGCGCCGCTTTTCGGGGCGTTCCAGCGAGCGCAATTTCCGCGAGAACGAGACGGTGCTGCGGGTGGCGATTCAGGAGGCGGGTCTGTCTGCCACGGGCGCGGCGCAATTCGCTGTGTACAACAGCCCATTCACCCTGTGGTTCTTGCGCCGCAATGAAGTGATGGTGCCGATGAAACAACCCTAAAACCGATACCCCACGCGCGGCGAAATCGGCCCCTAATCCCGCCCCATTTCCGCCCGCGCTGACTAAACACCCCGCCCCCGTGTCTCCCCCGAGGCCCTCACCCGCGATGATCTGGACGATCTCCGCAATGCCACCCTCACCCTCCTCTACCGCCTGCTTTTTCTCTTCTACGCCGAGGACCGCAACCTCCTCCCCATGCAGCAGCCCGTGTACAAACGCCACAGTTTGCGGGCCTTGCGCCGGGAGTTGCGCCATCTCGAATCGACCTATTCCCAAAGAACCAGTCGCTTTTGGGCGCACCTCCGGGACGTCTTCGCGCTCATCGACCAGGGCGACGATGCCGCCGGGCTGCCCGCCTACAACGGCGGTCTCTTCGATCCCCGTCGCCACCCGCTTCTGAGCCGCGTCACCGTCGCCGATGCCTACCTCGCGCCGGTGCTCCACGCCTTTTCCTACGCCGACGACCGCTATCTCAATCCCATCGACAGCCATTCTCTGACGAACTTTTATGTCAAATACCCGCAGTAAAGAGCGAGAGCGCACCGATGGAATCCACACAACCGAACTCTGCCCCCAAGCCGCTGGTTCTGAGTTTTTTCTCTGGGGCCATGGGCTTTGATTTGGGCCTCGAACAGGCGGGGTTTGAAACCCGTCTGGTCTGTGAAATCGACCCGTTCTGCCAACAGACCATCGCGCTGAATCGCCCATATCTGCCCGTAGCCGGCGACATTCAGACGCTCAGTGCCGAAACCGTTCGCCAACT
>DAIUCA010000127.1:2452-7335 GCA_036846405.1 Candidatus Competibacteraceae bacterium | reverse complement strand
ATGCGGGACCAATTGACCTACGCCGAGTTGGCGGGACTGAAAATGATTGCCGGCAGCAATGATCGGCTGTGGGCGGTGATCGACGAGGTGATTCGCCGCCAACCCCAATCCATTGCGCTGCACCAGCGGGCGGTGGCCAGTCTGGGGAGTGCGCCCTCCCTGTTGAGCTACGAATCGCCGATTTTGCCGGTCGCCATGGCCGAGGCGGACGGCGTGGACATCGTCGATGTGGACGGCAACCGCTATTTGGACTGCCATTTGTCCTACACGGCGACGATTTTGGGCCACAACCCGACGCCGGTGCGGGACGCGGTCGCCGCCGCCCTGGCTCGGGGCCTCAACGGCAGCCCTTTTTTCGAGGAACAGGTGGCCTTGGCGGAGCTGATTCAGCAGATGGTGCCCGGGGTGCAGCGATGCACCTTTCTCCACACCGGCGGCGACGCGGTGGATGCGGCGGTGCGGCTGGCGAAAACCGTGAACGGCCCGGGGAAAGTCGCCAAGTTTGAAGGTTGCTACCACGGCAACGGCGAGGTGGGCATGCACAACCCCTGGCTGATTCTCGCCGGCCGCCTGAGCAACGACCCGCCGGAACAACTCAAGCCCCGGGCGGCGACTGGCGGCATCGCCAGCCGGCCCGACGACTACGTGATCCTGCCGTTTAACTCGCCCATCGCCCTGGAACGCCTGCGGGCGGAGGCCAAAACCCTGAGCTGTGTGGTAATCGACGCCGTGCCCAACTGGATGAGCAACTGGAGCGACGCCGCCCGCCAGTTCACCCGGGACGTGATGGCGGTCGCCCGCGACTGCGGCATCACGGTGATCGTGGACGAGGTGGTCTGCGGCTTCCGACTGGCGAAGGGCGGCGTGCGGGAATGGGCGGATGTGCCGCCGCCGGCCCTGTCCTGCTTTGGGAAAATCACCAGCGGCTTGGGGATTCCCCTGTCTGTGGTGGCCGGCGACGCGCTCTATTTGGACGCCAGCCGTACCAACGGGCTCTATCAGGACTACTGGCCGGCCAAGGCGTGGTTGTCCACCACGCTGTCGGCGAGTTATCTGCCCACGGTCGCCGCCTTGGCCCAACTGCGTTACCTGAACGACCACTACGACGGCCTCATGGGGCGCATCGACCAGATTTACGACCAGCTCGCCACGCGCCTGAACGACTTTGGCCAGCGCAGCGGCATTCCGGTGAGTCTCCAAGGCCATCCCCGGCTGCAACTGCAACTCGCCGTGGGCAAGGCCGCCGCCACCGAACAGACCTACCGAGGGATGATGAGCTGCACCAGCCAGCAGCAGATCAAGACCTTGATGGCCATGACCTTTTATCTGCGGCGCAACGGCGTCTACACCAAAACCGTGCCGACCCTGAATCTCTGTGCGGCCATGACCGACGCCCAATGCGACCAGCTGGCGACGGCGATTGAAACCAGCCTCCAGCAGATGGCCGCCGACGACGCGCTGCATTACTAATCCCGCCGCGACGGGGGGTGTTTTGCCCAAAACGCCTGCATCGCCGCCACGGACGGCGCCGGCGACATGAGCAAACACAGGTGGTCGGTGTCCGGCAGAATCACGGTTTCCGTGCAGGCGGCGTGCTGGGCCAACCAGGCGCCACAGTCGCAAAACGCCGGCATTTCCCGGTCCCCCAACAAAATGAGCAGCGGCGTGGTGATGCGCTGCAAATCCGCGAAGGTTTGGTCGGGCGTGGTGAACTGGCGGATGCCGTAATTCGCCAGTTCCGCCCACGAATGGTCGTCCACCAGCTGGCCCAAGGCCGCCCGCAGCCCCACGCGCTCGTTCACGCCCCGCCAAGCCCGACAATCCAGCCAGGTTTCCCGCAATAGCCCCCGCGGCACGCGGGCGAAGTACAGCCCAAACAGCTTGCGATAACCGGCCTCCACCTCGGCGTCTTGGGGCGCACCCGCCAACGACGGCGCCGCCAGAGTGAAGGTGCGCACGCAGTCCGGATGGTCGATGGCGATTTGCGTCGCCGTGATCGTGCCAAAGGACAGCGCCACCAGATGGGTCACCTCGTGGCGACGAATCAGCGCCGCCAGTCGACGGGCCAGGGTGGGCAAATCGCTGTCGGGATCCATGGGTTCGGCGCCCCCATGGCCGGGCAAATCCACCGCCAGGTGGTGATGGTCGGGCAAGCGGCCCCACAGGGATCCCCAGGAACGAGAATCCAGGGTGTAGCCGTGGAGCCACAGCACCTTCGGCGCGGGAACCACCCCGGCGGTTGGCATCAACGGCGGCTGTTCGCGGCCCACAAAACCGTCGCCGAGGGGGATAAGGGGCGAACCCAACAAAATCGGCGGGTCGTTTGGCCAAACCCTGGGAGCGGCGAGGTCGGTCATTTCACACCCCAAGACTGGCCGGTGCTCGTAGCCGCCTGGAGCGCTTGGGCGATGCGGTGGCGCGAATCCGCCAGCGCCTGGTCATCGGGCTGGCCCACGAGAAATTCCCCCACGGCCGCTTCTTCAAAGGGATCGAGCTGAGCGAGTTGGCCGAACAAATCCGAGTGGCCGCCGCCCAGGGCGCAGGGGGCCAGGTGCATGGCGGTGGCCACCAAATACAACGCCTCGTACACCACGCCCACGTGCTTGAGCACCGCCGCGTAGGTCATGGATTGGTATTTGAGCTGCAACCGCTGGAACCGCGCCGTGAGCACCAAAGCCACTTGGAGCGGCTGTTCGAGCTTCGCCGTCGCCGAATACATCTGCACCAGGGTTTTCGCGGGCAACGTGAAGCCGCTCAGGGGGTAGAGGCAGTGGTGGAGCGGGTCGTAGTGGTACAGCCCGGCATCGAGGCCATCGCAATGCTGCACCAGTGCGTACACCTCCAGCTCGTGCAAGGCCCCGCCCCCGGGATACACCCGAAAACTCACCCCCTTGTCTTCAGACGCGCTCTTCACGCGCACCGCCCGATACAACAGCTCGCCCAGTTGCTGCACCGCGATGGGCGTGGTCGCATATTCCCGGGTGGAGCGCCGCGCCTCCATCACCGCCGTAAATGGCGGGTCTTGGGCGGCAAGCGCCGTCACATCCGGTTGAAATAGGGGAATTGCCGGCGCGATGGGCGCAGTCGGCGGCGGTTTCACCACCGGCAGGGGTGCGAGCGTGCCGTGAAACGGATACGTACCGCCAAACGGGTTGCTGTGGCGGCCCAAGCGGCTGCGACTGTGGAACAGCAGGTCGTGGAAATCCCACGGCAACTGGGATGGCGCGGTGATTTCCGCGTCGTTTTGGGCTGTCGTGAGCGCTTGGGCATTGGCGAGGAGGTCGAGAAACGCCAGCGCCGTCGCCGTGGACAGCCCCGTGGCCGCCGCCAAACCGTTCGCGGTCACGCCGGCATGGAGCGCATGCACCGCCAGCGCCCCCGTCGGCGCACACAACGCGATCGCCGCATAGCCTTTCGGACATTCGAGCAACCATTCCCCGTCCACCCGGCGCAGATACGCAAAGCGCGACAGGCGATATTCGCCATCTGCTGTGGCCTGGCCCGCCCGAAAGCGGCCATACATGGCCAGCGGGCGATACACCGCCAGGGGCGCGCCGCCGTCGTCAATAAACAAGGTGTGATTCAAACAGCCGAACTGATTGAGTCGGCCCAACAGGCTGTTGAGCTGGGCCATGGCGGCCATGCCCCCCTGACTGAGCGCTTGGGCAATCAGGTCGCTCGTGGCCACTGGGGCGGCGAGCTGCAACAGGGTCTCCATCCAGGGCAGGTTTGGCGGCAGCGCGAGGGGCGGGCGATGGCCCGTGGGCGGGGTGGCGAGTTGCCAGCCGCCCCCCTCGGTGGGGTGCCACGCGGCCCCATCCATGAGGGAAATCTTGATGACGGCGGCGGGCATTACGGCATCGGCGGTCATGGGGTGCAGTTCTCCAGGCAGGGGCGACGGCTCACACGAAGCATGACACCGGGTTCAACTCGGCTTCTGGGGTGGGGGCGGCACACCAGCCCAGGGCCACGGGCACGTCGTACAGCCGTCCTGAGCCCAGGCGCCGCCAAAAATGCCGCAGCCCCGGCACCACCACGCGCACCACCGCTAAATCCACATCCGGGCGGGTTTGATCCACCACCAAGGTTTCCAAGCCGCGGGCGGCCAACGTGGCGACGAGTTGCGCCACGTCATCCGCCAAATCCGCCGTAGCGGGGGGCGCAAAGTCGGCGGCGGTGCTCAGGGGGGCCGTGGGCGACGGCACCAGATACGGATGGGCCTCGTAGGTCGCCGTCTGCCACCAGCGAATCACCTCCACATGGCTCAAGCGATAGCGCGTCGACCCGTCGGCGTGTTGCTCGTGGAGGGCCGGCAGATACTGATTGGCCTCGGTGAGCGCCCGCTGGAGCGCCTTTTTGGGGTCGAGATGGCTGCCAAAGCCGATGACGATGTCCTGGGTGGGCCGCGTCAACGCCCGCGACACTGCCGCAAAGGTGGGCACGCCCAGGTCGGTGGTGAGGTCGAGCACGTGTAAATCCCGCGCCATCCCCGTGTAGTAGCGCTGCATTTCCCGCCACAGGGGCAATGCAAACGACGCCCCGTCCACGGCGGGCCGCGACGCGCGGTTGTACCACCAGAGGGCGACGCTATCCCGCTCGATCAGCTCCAACAGCCCCTGAAAAATCGCCTCGGTGCGGGTCGCGCCCGCCGCACATCCGTTGCTGTCGCAGCGACAAAACAATCCGTCATTCGTGTTGGGCACATCGCGGTGACCGTAAAAACAGTAGGCGGTGGGCAGCCAACGGCGATTTTCGTGGGTGAGCGACCAGGCTGGTGACCAGGCAATCGTCCGCGATTCGTCAAACGGCGCCGGCACGAACTGTTGCGCACTGTCGGCAGCGGCGTTGAGCGGGATGGATAAAACGAGCGCGAAGACGAGGAC
>DAIUCA010000127.1:0-2442 GCA_036846405.1 Candidatus Competibacteraceae bacterium | reverse complement strand
CCAAGGTCGCCGTGATGGTGGGTTCGTCGCGCCACCGAATGCCGCAATACCGTTCGATGGCCTCGCCCAAGGCGCCCATTTTGGCAGCCAGGTCGTCGCTGCCCTTGCCGCCGCTGCGGGCGATGCGGTTGAGGCGGAGCTGGTTGATGTCGCCCAGCGGCACCGGAAAGTAATGGCCCGCCACGTAATTGTGGACGAGGGAATGGGTTGGCCCTCGGGATTGCAGCGCGGTGACGATGCCGGTGATTGGGCTGATGAGCGGTTCGAGGCGTTGAAAGGCGTCGTGGGCGCTGCATTGGCGGTCGCTGCCGTCGATTTTTGGCTGGGACGCCAGGGCCAGGGGCCGAAACGCCAGGGTGTCGCGGCCGCCGTCGCCGCACACGGGACATTGGGGCCGTGTCATGAAGCGATGGGCGGTGATGGCGAGGGTTAAACCGTCGAATTGCCACACGGTGTTTGCCGCGGAAGGCGCCGCCGAAGACGCTGCGGATGGGGCCTGTTTCGGCGCCGCGAGCCGATGCCACTTGGCGAGTTCCAGCGCCGCCCAGTGCAATGGGAGCGCGTGGGGCACGGCGGCCCGCGTCACCATCGGCGCGACGCCGGTTTGTTGCTGCACGTGGTGTTCGATTTGGCGATTCGCCCGACGACGGTGCTGCCAACAGTCCCAACAACCGGGGCCGTCGCCGCCAAACAGGGGGCCAACCAGGCTGTTCATGCCGAGTTTCGCCAGCAACCAGGGCTGTTGTTGATCGCGCTGCTGCTGATTCACCACCGCGAGGCGCCCGTCCAGCTCGTCGGTCACCAACACCAGGCGCATCGGCGCCGTCTCGGCGACGGTCAAGCCGACGGCGGCGAGGGCCAACCCGATTTCGTCAGCCGTCAAATCCGTGAAATTCGTCACCGCCACCGTCGCGGCGGGCGCATCCGCGCGGGGCAGGGCGTCGGCGGCATCCCAAAAAGCGGCGTCGGGCATCGCTGGACCGTCTACCAACGCGCCCCGACGGGACAAGGCGGTCAGCGCCGAGAACAGCGCCTGGGGCGGAAACCCCGATTGACCGTCGTCGCCGCCGGCGAGGGCGAGCATCAAATCCGCAAAGCCACGGGTGCCATCCAACAAGGGCGCGAGGGCCACAAACACGGCGCCTTCAAAGGTGAGCTGCTTGCGTTCGGCGAGCAAAAACAGCGCATCGCCGATGGTTTCCACGGCGAAATGGGCCTTCAAACGCGGTTTAGCGGGCAGGGTCACCGGTCACCTCAAAAGAAAATGCTGTGGGGATTGAGCTGATCTTCCGCGAGGGGCGCGGGCAGCCAGCCCAACTGCACCGGCACCTGATACAGCCGCGCTTTGCCCAACCGCCGCCAGAAGTGACACAGGTCGGGAACGACGGTTTTCACCACGGATAGCCCGATGTCCGGGAGGGTTTGGTCGAGGACCAGGAGTTCTAAATCGCGATCGCGGCACAGGGCGATGCAGTCGTCCACATCGGCCTTGAGGTCGTCGCGGGAACGGTCCACGAGCTGCGACCAGGGACGTTCCCCGTGGGGCGCCAAATAGGGGTGATCGCTGAGTTTCGCGGTGCGCCACCAGGTTTTCGCCAGGTCATCGCCGAAGAGATAGCGGGTCGAGCCGTCGGCGTTGCGCAGGGATACGGAGGGCAGGAACTGATTGACCTCGGTGATGGCGCGCAACAGGGCGATTTGCGGGTCGCTGTGGGCGCCAAAGCCGAGCAACAGGTCTTCGCAGGGGCCATCGGTCCGCCGCGACAGACAAGCGAGGGTGGTCACCGGCAGGTCGTGGCTGATGTCGAGCACCCACAATTCGCGCTGTTGGCTGGCGTAATAAGCGGCGACGGCCTGCACATAGGGCAGGGGAATGGACGCGAGGGGCACACCGGGGCGCGGAATGCGGTTGTACCACCAGATGGCGACCGCATCGCGCTCCACCAGCTCGAAAAATCCCTGCAACAGGGCCTCTTCAAAGGTATTGCCGGCGGCGCTGCCGTTGGAATCCGGCGCACACCACTTGCTGTGTTTGAACTCCGGGTGGCCGTAATAGCAGTAGGCCGTGGGCAGATAGCGCAGGCGGTCGTGGGTCAGAGAGTAGAGCGGCGTCCAGGCGTACTCGGCGGTTTCGTCGAAGGGGTGCGTAATGAGCACACAGCGGGATTGGGCCTGAGACTGATTCCACGCCTCCCGGTGGGCGAACTGGGTTGGGCTAAAGCCGAGACAGTCGTTGGGATGAATCGCTGCGGGGGCGAGCTGCTGAAAACTGCCGCGCACTGCGTATTCATGGCCGGTACACAGCCCGGCATACCGTTCGATGG
The DNA here is from genome assembly GCA_036846405.1 of Candidatus Competibacteraceae bacterium. Lineage (GTDB taxonomy): Bacteria > Pseudomonadota > Gammaproteobacteria > Competibacterales > Competibacteraceae > DAIUCA01. Next base: position 118 of record DAIUCA010000127.1, on the reverse strand, counting down.
CTTCGCACAGGCCGCTCACCTTGGCTTGGATTTCACTGGCCCCCTTGCCGCCGCTCATGCCCCGCAGGCTCTCCCGCAAAAACACGATGCTGTCCACGCCCATGGAAAAGTTGTGGCC
>DAIUCA010000126.1:0-7437 GCA_036846405.1 Candidatus Competibacteraceae bacterium | reverse complement strand
TCGGCATCGTGTTGTGAATAAGCGCGCGTGTCCTGGGCGATCCAACTGTCGAGGATAAAATTACCCAGCTCTACCGCCTCATTCGGGCGAATATCCTCAAAGTAACGCCGCCACAGGGGGTTGGGTTCCACGCTTTTTAAGCGGTATGCCGTGACGAGCCATCCGTGAATAATCCGCGGATTGACCATTTCCCCCGTTTTCCAATGCAATTCAGGCAATCGGTTAAATCCAAACCAGGACAACTCGTCGGGAATACCCTTTTGCAGCGTGATTTCGGCCTCCGCTTCCAGCGCCGTGGGATTGAGGTAAGGCGTTAAGTCGCCGCCGATCTTTTCCAAAGCCACCAGCATGGTTGCCTTGGTCGCTCCGTGTTTTTCCTTTTTTAAGGCGATTTCTAGGGAAGTAATGGCGCGGCGATCTTTGAGTTGGCCTAACCACTCCGCTGCATTTTGGCGGGTAGCTTGCTGTTTGGCTTGAAGATGGCTACAAATCCGTTCGAGCTTGTCGGGTATGGAACCTAGCGTCTTTTGGGCAAGAAGCCGATCTTGTTTGCCGCCATTGATGGCAATGTCAAACAGAATTGGTACAAATTCTTGCGGTAATTGGGGGAATTTCCCGATAATATCCATGGCACGGCCACGGGACATTTGCGGCATGGTATAGCGGTTGTGTTCTTTGCTGCCGCGCAAGGCGGTTTCTAGTAAGGAAAAGTGCGTTGCGAAGTAGGACCATAGAAAATCAGCGGGTCGCTGGCGTTCGATGTGATAGTCGTACAGGTAATGAATACCGAGATTTTCGCTGTCGAGACCCAAAAAATCTAGACACGTGGCGAGTTCACGCAGGCCCCATCCCATTTTTTCCAGGTAATCCGTCAAATCATGGTCGCTCGTCCAACGCCATGAATGCCGCGCGTCGGCATCAAACGCAAACCATCCGGACAGCGCTCGCCAGCGCACTCGATGTACCAGGCCAAATTGCAGCGAACGATCGAGGTTTTGGTTGCGCAATGCCCATTGGAAACCGGACTCCAGCGACAGTCGCGGCAGCCAGTGGATTGGCGGCGGATGGCTCATGTCCGCGCAGTTCAGCCAATAGCGCAGGGTCGCCGCCAGCGCCGCCGCGTCAAATGCGGGAAGCGGCTCGGGTTCGCGGGCGCGATCTTGCCGTTGCCACCACTGCACATGGTGCTCGTGCTGGGCCGCCATCAGCTGCCACACGCGATTCAGTTCATCCGCGAGGGGTAATTCGAGTTCCACCGGCAGCTGCGCCGTCAAATCCAAATCGGGTTGTGGCGGCAGCGCCACATCGACAGTCGTTGCGAAGCTCGGCCCCGCTAACAATGCGGCGATGCCGTCCCGAACCGCCGCCGTGGTTTCGATTTCTCGGTGGGCGTGGAGCGCCTCGCGGGCCGCTTCGCCCGCCAAGCGGTGCAGCAACTGCGCCGCAAGGAGTCGTTTTTTCGGCGTTCCCGCCCCCAAAGCCGCCGTCACCTGGGCGATTCCCGCCGCCTGCCACGTGACAAGGTATCGCTCGGCCTGGGCTTGCACGCCTTTCGCGTCGCCCAATGCCCAATCCAGCACCTCCGGCGCCATAAACGACAAATCGGCCTCGTGGCGATGGCAAAATTCCAGCAGCCACTGGCGATGTTTGTTGTCCGCTTGCAACAGTTTGGTGCGCAACAACGCCGCGTGGGCCGCCAAATAGCCGCGAAAGTCGGCCAGACCCTCGCACGCCTCGACAAACTGTTGGGATTGCCAGGAGCGCGGGTCAGCATCAAGCACCGTTGCCAACAAAATGTCGGCGGGCAAGCCGTCCAACACCAGCATGGCCGCCACTGTCGGGGCGCTCGGCACCGTCGTTTTGACTTGCCGACCGCGCAGCAACCCGCCATGGGGTTCGCATTTCATAAAACTCAACAGCGCTACCAGCCAATCCGGCAGATGGGCTGGGACGGCGACGCGATGGGTGATTCGCTGGGCGTTGCTGTTGGGCGAGTTCACCGCAGTAAACACGCCGATCAAGCGGTAATGAAATGCCACATCGTCGTCCGTGAGTTTGCTGTATAGGGCCGAGGGATGGCGTCCCGCCGCCAGGGATTCCGTCAATTTTTCCCAATTTTGATACACAAGGGCGAGATGTTCGGGCAACGTCGAAAACGACGGTAAGGTGAGTAATACCTCGGCGTCTTTGTCGTGGATCAAATAGTCGGTAAGGCGATGCCCTAAATCGGGATCAATCGCGTCGAAATGGCGGAAATACTCGGTAACAGCGCGGATCGTGGCGTCGGCAATCACTGGGGTTGGCCATGTGGCGGAATGGGTAGCCCAAGCGTAGTGAAAATCGCGCTTTTAGGGGATTTTTGCCGCGTTATCCCTAATTCACCAATTCGTACACCAGCCGCGAACTGCCCACCTGGCTTTCCAGACGTAGCCACCGTTGGTTGTCCTGGGCGTACCACAGCTCGATGTCTAACTCGTCAGCCAACAACCGATAGCGGCGGGCGGGAATAGTTTTGCCCTGCAAACTCACCGCGTCTTCCCCCAAAAATTGCACCTGCGCCTCGACAAATTTGCCGTCTTGCGGGTTGAGCAGGTTGACCTGGGGCGCGGCCACCAGTTGAGGATTCCAATAGGCGAAGGTCATGACGCACGCGGGCAGCTGCTGTTCCACACCATTCACCGTGAGCACAAAGCGGTTACCGCGGTCCTTGCCCACCAGATCGTAGGTCGTGCCGTTGTCGTTCGTGTTGGCGCGAATCTCTTGCAAACAGCCGTCTTGCCAGCGTTCTTCGTGGCGGTGACGGTAGCGATAAGCGTTGATGAACAAAAAGCGCACGTCGAATTGCGCTTCACTCGCCACCCGCAGCTCATCCGCCCCGTTTTTCAGCGCAAATCGCTGGAAACCGATCTCGCTGCCGTCTAGCAGGGCGCGAAATGACCAGTCCTTAGCGGGAATTTCCATCGCGGTTCCGGGAACCGTCGCCGTCAACAGCGTTAAACCTGTGAAAATAGCCAGTCGCAACACGATGATTCTCCTGAAGAATTTGTGGTGTTAATTGACTGCTTTAGTCGGAGAATTGTTCAGCGGTTGCCTCTCGTTCTGTCGTGGCGCCGGCGCTACACTTTGCAGCTCAATTGATACAAACCGCCGTTGACGCCCTTGAAATCACCGATTTTGCACGCCCTCCGCCACGCCCTCGTCGCCCTCCACGACCAGGGTCACCTCCCCGCCGACGCCGTGGACGCCCTGCACGTGGAGCGCACGCGCGAGCGGCAACATGGGGATTTCGCCAGCAACACCGCCATGACCCTGGCGAAAAAGCTGCGTCTCAAGCCCCGCGAACTCGCCCAACAACTCATCGACGCACTACCCAACCTGCCCCAGGTGCGCCAGGTGACCCTCGCCGGGCCGGGGTTCATTAACTTTTCCCTTGTGCCCCAGGCCTATTTCGCTGTCCTCAACCGCGCACTTACCGATGGCCCAGCATTTGGCGAAAGCCGCGACCTCGGCCAAGGCCAATCGGTGCAGATCGAATATGTATCGGCGAATCCCACCGGCCCGCTCCATGTGGGCCACGGTCGCGGCGCGGCGTTTGGCGCCACCCTCGCCAATCTCCTCCGTGCCACCGGATTTGTGGTGCAGCAGGAGTACTACGTGAACGATGCAGGTCGCCAAATGGACATCCTCGCCGCCAGCGTCTACCTGCGATTCGCCGAGGCCCAGGGCCAAACGTTCCCGTTTCCGCGCAACGGCTATCGCGGCGACTACATTCGGGAGATTGCCGCCGTCTTGGCGACCGAATTGGCCGATGTGCCGACATTGGATGTGGCCGCGCTACTGGCCGACGTGCCTGCTGACGCGGTGGTGGACGATGCCGGCGCGGTGGTGAGCGGCGACAAAGAGGCGCATATCGACGGCGTCATCGCCGCGCTCAAGCAGCAGCTCGGCGACACGGTCTACGAGCGGGTGTTTCACTGCGGATTGCAGCGCATTCTCGCCGACATTCGCGACGATTTGGCCGCCTTCGGGGTGGAATTTGACCGCTGGTACTCGGAACGCAGCCTCACCACGTCGGGTGCGTTGGCGGCCGGCGTTCAGGCTCTCGAAAACAGCGGTTTTATCTACGAAAAAGACGGGGCGCGGTGGTTTCGCGCGACGGCATTTGCCGACGAAAAAGACCGCGTGGTGGTGCGCGAGAACGGCCAAACCACCTATTTCGCGTCCGACATCGCCTATCACAAGGAAAAATTCGAGCGCGGCTTTGCCCAGGTCATCGACGTGTGGGGCGCGGATCACCACGGCTATGTCCCGCGGGTCAAAGCGGCGCTCACGGCGATGAATTTGGACGCGCAACGGCTCACCGTGCAGCTCATTCAGTTCGTACGGCTGCTGCGGGACGGCCAACCCGTGTCCATGTCCACCCGCAGCGGCGAGTTTGTGACCCTGCGGGAACTGCGCGATGAGGTGGGCAACGACGCGGCGCGGTTCTTTTATGTGTCGCGCAACGCCGACCAGCGGCTGGATTTCGACTTAGACGTGGCCAAAAGCCAGTCGAAGGACAACCCGGTTTACTACATTCAGTATGCCCACGCCCGCATCTGTCGGATTTTCGACGAGGCGACGCGACAGTTTGGGTGGTCGCCGACGATGACGACGGCGCCGTGGTCGCTGCTTACCCATCCGCTGGAAGACGGCTTAATGGTGCAGGTGGCGCGATACGGCGAAATGGTGGAAGCGGCGGCGGCGAGTCAACAGCCCCACGTGCTGGCCCAGTATTTATTAGAAGTTGCGACGGAATTGCATCGTTATTACGACTACAAACCGCGCATCGCCGTGTTGTGCGACGACCCCGATCTGCGACAAGCGCGGTTGGGACTTTGCCTGGCCCTGCGACGGGTATTGATTAACGGGTTGGCGCTTCTCGGCGTCACCGCACCGGAAACCATGTGACATGACCCAAACACATCGTGATTACAAAAACATCGTTTACGCGCCGACCGCGCCCAAAAAGCAGCCCATGTCCCGCAGTTTGCTGGTCATCGGCGCCATGGCCTTGGGCGGCGCGATGACGGCGGCGGCGAGCTTGATCGCCGACCAGGTGTTGAACCGCGACGCCGCCGTAGCCAGTGCGACACCGCCTGCGATTGCGACCCCGTCCACCACAGCGACAGCTCATCCGCCAGAAGCAGCGCCGATGCCGGCGCCGCCGACGGTCGCGCCATCGGGGGCAGCACCACCATCTGCGCTGAATTTTTACAGCGAACTGGCGGCGACTAAATCTGCCGGATCCATGCCGGTGGCGCCGATCGCCGCGCGGGCGACGCCCGTGGCTGCCCCGCCGCCGACGCTCAACGAGCGACGTCCTGCCATCAATTCTTTAACCGAAGCGCCCAAAGTGGTCGCGGCGCCCAAACCGCCCGTCGCACCTGCCCCAATGCCGGAAGTCACACCCCAGCCCGTGGAAGTCGTGACCCCCAAGTTGACGGAACCCCAGTCCCAGCCGGTGGCGGCGGCGAAACCCAAGTTGACGGAACCCCAGCCTCAGCCGGTGGCGGCGGCGAAACCCAAGTTGACGGAACCCCAGCCCCAGCCGGTGGCGGCGGCGAAACCCAAGTTGACGGAACCCCAACCCCAGCCCGTGGTGGCCGCGAAGCCAAAAGCGCCGGAAGTCAAGCCTCAGCCGGTGGCGGCGGCGAAACCCAAGTTGACGGAACCCAAGCCTCAGCCCGTGGCGGCGGCGAAGCCGAAAGCGCCCGACGCCAAGCCCCAGCCGAAGTCAGATAGTTCGCGTTATCTGATCCAGGCCGGGTCATTTGGCGATGAACAGCGGGCGGATCAACTGCGCCAACGGCTTGCCGCCATGGGGTTGCCGGCGCGGGTGAGCGTGGCGCAGCGGGCGAGTGGCCGCGAAATGCGCATCCAACTGGGGCCATTTAATGATTCCCAGCAGGCGGAACAGGTGCGCAGTCGGCTGCGCAATGCGGGCATTCCCGCCATTACCGCGCGGATTCGCTAGGTTTCCACGATATTGACCCGCGTTCCCACGGCCACCCGCGCAAACAGGTCGATCATGTCGTCGTTGGTGAGGCGTACACAGCCGTGGGACAGCGGCACCCCCATGGGCAGCCCGTCGGGGCAGCCGTGGAGATAGATAAATCGCCGTTGGGTGTCGCATGCCCCCAAGCGATTGCGGCCCACTTCCTCGCCGCACAGCCACAAAATCCGCGACAAAATCCAATCCCGTTCGGGAAATTGGGCCTGTAACGCGGCGTCATGAATCTCGCCGGTCCAGCGCCGTCCCACGAGCACGGCCCCGCGGGGCAAGCCAGCGCCGATTTTGGCGCGAATGCGATGCCATCCCCGAGGCGTACAGCCCGATCCCATTTGCTCACCAGCGCCATTTTTCGCCGTCGACACGGCGTATGTGGCGACCACCTGTCCCTGTTGTCGCAGCCACAGGGTCTGCGCCGACAGGGAAATCGCCATTTCGGCCATGGTGCTGGGAATTTCTGCCGACTTTTTTGGGTGATTCACATGGATTCTCCGCTTGATATGACGCAAATCGCCCAACTGCGGGCGTTATTTGATGAGGCTGAGTTCGCCAACCTGGTGGCATTGCTGCAACAACAGCTCGAGACCTGCGAACCGCTGCTGCAAACCGCCGTCGTTAACCGCGATGCCTCGGCGCTCCACCGCCAAGCCCATCGGCTCAAGTCGTCTTGTGAACATTTTGGCGCCGTTTCCGTGGCGATGGCCTGTCGAAAACTCGAAACCTTGACCCGCCACGATGCCGATTGGCCCGCCATCGACGCGCTGTGGCCCGCGATGCAACGGCACATCGCGCAACTGCGCACGGGATTGACTGCGTTATGACGCCGCTCACCTGCTTTTACTGCGACAGCTTCGTGTTGCCGCTGCCGCCGAACCACCGTTTTCCCATGCAGAAGTACGCGAAATTGCGCGAACGCCTGATCCACGACCCGCGATTTGCGTTGCACGAGGCACCGGCGGCGACGGATGCGGATTTGTTGCGCGTTCACACCCCTGATTATGTCCAGCGGGCGACTACCGGCGCCTTTACCGAGCGGGAACTGCGGGTGCTGGGCTTTCCCTGGTCGCCCCAATTGATCGAGCGGTCGCGGCGATCCAGCGGCGCCACCTTGGCGGCGGCGCGGATGGCGCTGAAAACAGGGGTGGCGGCGAATCTGGCTGGTGGTACCCACCACGCCTATGCCGACCAGGCCCAGGGTTTTTGCGTGTTTAACGATGCGGCGGTGACCGCGCGGGCCTTGCAGGCGGCGGGACTGGCCCAGCACGTGGCGGTGATCGACTGTGATGTGCACCAAGGCAACGGCACAGCGGTGATTTTTGCGGACGATCCAACGGTGTTCACATTTTCGATCCACGGGGGCGCGAACTTCCCGTTTCGCAAGGAGC
>DAIUCA010000125.1:0-7494 GCA_036846405.1 Candidatus Competibacteraceae bacterium | reverse complement strand
AATCCATCAAAAACTGCTCCACCTCCTGGGCAGAGGAGGCCATTTTGGTGGCCAACGAATAGTCGGCGAAGGTGGCAAACCCCAGGAGTTGGGCCAGTTCTTGGCGTTTAGCGAGGATGTGTTGCATCACGGGACCGTTGTCGTGCTGGCCAGCAAACGGGCCTTGGTCGGAGGCGCGGGTGGCGTAGGCGGTGTACAGGGCCTCCCGCAGGGCACGATCCGTGGCGTAACTCATCACCGGCAGATAACAGGGCAAATCTAGAGTGAGCCAGTAACCGTCCCGCTGCTGCTGTTTCGCCGCCTGACGCAGCAAGGCCCGGGTGCTTTGGGGCAAGCCGTCCAATGCGGCGACATCCGTAATGTGGCGCGTCCACAGGGCGGTGGCGTCGGCGACCTGGTCGTGAAACTGAGCCTGGAGCTGGCTTAATTCGGCCATCAACGCCTTGTAACGGGCCTGTTGTGCGGGGGGCAACCCGATGCCGGACAGGTCGAAATCCCGCAGGGCGTCGGTGATGAGCTTTTGTTGGGTGGGGGAATAGTCGGCAAAGGCCGGTTGGTCGCGGAGCTGTTGGTAGATGCGGTACAGCGCGGCGTTTTGGGCCAAATCCGTGTAATAGCCGCTCAGTTTGGGCAGGGCGGCGTGGTAAATCGCCCGCAATTCGGGGGTTTGCTGCACGGCGTTCAGATGGACGATGGGGCCCCAAAGACAGTCCAGCCGATCCTGCTGGGCTTCCAAAGGCCCGATGACCTGGTTCCAGGAGAGGTGGTCGGGAGCCGCGGTCCAGGTAGCCAGCAGCGTGTCGAGTTCGGCGCGATGGGCGGCGAGGAGCGCCTCTAGCGCGTCGCTGGTAGCGGCGACATCGAGGGCGGAAAAGTCGGGAATGGCGGTGATGTGGCTCATGTGAGGCTCGAATAGGGTCTGAACTTCGACAAAGCAGGGTTTATCAGAACGCCGCACGTAATTCACGACGAGAGAGCAGCTGAGCGATGACAACGAAGACTTTTGATTTGATCGCGATCGGCGGCGGCAGTGGGGGCCTAGCGGTGGCCCGACGGGCGGCGCAATTGGGCCAACGGGTGCTAGTCATCGAGCGCAGCAAGCTCGGCGGCACCTGTGTGAACGTGGGGTGCGTACCCAAAAAAATTATGTGGTACGCCGCCCACCTCAATCACGCTCTACACGCGGCGCCCGAATACGGGCTGCCGGTGACGACCGGGGCGATGGACTGGGAAGCGCTGGTGGACAAGCGCCAGAGCTACCTCGCGCGGCTCAACGACATTTACCGCCGCAATTTAGAGAACGAACACGTTGCGCTGGTCACCGGCGACGCGGCGTTTGTGGATCAAAAGACGGTGGCGGTGAACGGCGTCCACTACACCGCCCCCCACATCGTGCTGGCCACCGGCGGCGAACCCATCGTGCCGCCGATTTCGGGCGCCGAGTTGGGCATTACCTCCGACGGCTTTTTTGCGCTCACCCACCAACCCCAACGGGTGGCTGTGGTGGGAGCCGGTTACATCGCGGTGGAACTGGCTGGCGTGCTCCGCGCCTTGGGCAGCGAGGTAACCATGCTCGTGCGTGGCAACCAATTGCTGGCGAACTTCGATGCCCTGCTGCGGGACGTGCTCACCGAATCCATGACGACAGCGGGCATTGGGCTGCACTGGCAAACGCCCACCCGCGCGTTAACCCAAACCGCCGAGGGCATCGCCGTGCAGACGGACGGGTCTGCGCCTCTTGGCCCCTTCGACTGCGTGCTGTGGGCCACGGGCCGCCGACCCCTCACAGCGGGGTTAAATCTGGCGGCGGCGGGGGTCGAGGTGGACGACAAGGGTTTTGTGCCCGTGGACCCGTTTCAGAACACCAATCAGAACGGCATTTACGCGATTGGCGACATCACGGGGCAGGCGGCGCTCACGCCGGTGGCGATTGCGGCGGGCCGACGGCTGGCTGCACGGCTATTTGGCGACCAACCCGACAGCCGTCTCGACTACGAGAACATTCCCACGGTGGTGTTTAGCCACCCGCCCATCGGCACCGTGGGCTTAACCGAAGCGGCGGCGCGGGAACGCTTTGGCCACGACGCCGTGAAGGTCTACCAAACCCGCTTTACCGGGCTGTACTACGCGATGTTGAGCCACAAAACGCCCACGGCGATGAAACTGGTGTGTGTGGGGCCGACGGAAAAAATCGTGGGCTGTCATGTGATCGGCGATGGGGCGGATGAAATGCTCCAAGGCTTTGCGGTAGCGGTGCAGATGGGCGCGACGAAGGCAGATTTCGACCGCACCGTGGCGATTCACCCCACCAGTGCGGAAGAGCTGGTCACCCTGTAGGGGCGGGCCTTGCGCCCGCCCGGAGACATCAGGATTTACCAGCGCGAATGAGGCCACCCAAACCGTATTGATCGAGAACCGCGTTGAGCTGTCCCCGCACTTCCGGGGCGTCGGCGGCTACGAGTGCAGCGGCTAAACAGGTTTGGGCCACGGCGAAAGGCACCGTGCGAATGGTCCATTTCACCTTCAAGAGATTGCCCAAGCTCATGCTCAGCCCGTCCGCGCCGGCGGCCATGAGCAGCAGGGCGAGGGCGGGATCACCGGCCATTTCGCCGCAAATGCTCACGGATTTACCGACCGCGTGGGCGTCCTCGACCAAACGACACACCGCCGTAATTACCGCCGGATGGGCGCCGTCGTAGAGCTTGGCCACCCGGGGGTTATTGCGATCCACCGCCAGCAGATACTGGGTTAAATCGTTGCTGCCCACGGAAATGAAATCGACCCGCTGACATACGGCGGGGATTTGGTACAGCAAGGACGGCACTTCAACCATCACGCCCAGGCGGGGCAGCGGCACGGCGAGGCCGTCCTCCAACAACTCTTCCCGCGCCTCGTGAACCAGGGCGATGGCGTCGTCTAACTCCTTCAGCGTCGTCACCATGGGAAACATGATGGCGAGATGGAGGCTATGGCCCCCCGCCCGCAACATAGCCCGCAGTTGGGTCTTAAAAATGTCGATTTGGTCGAGGGAAATCCGGATGCCGCGCCAGCCGAGAAACGGGTTTTGCTCCTCGATGGGAAAGTAGCTCAGGGGCTTATCGCCGCCGATGTCCAGCGTGCGCAGCGTGACCGGCAGCGGTGCCATGGTGTTCAGCACTTCGGCATAAATCGCCGTCTGTTCGTCTTCGCTGGGAAAGCGGTCGCGCATAAAAAAGTGCAATTCCGAGCGATACAGCCCCAACCCCTCGGCGCCGGACTCCCGAGCGGCGGCCACATCAGCGGTTAAGCCCGAGTTCGCCAACAGCGCCACGTGATGGCCATCGGGCGTTTCGCTCGGCAGATGCTTCAATTCCTGCAAATCGCGCGACAACTCGGCTTCCTCATCGGCAAGGCGTTGATAGGCCTGGCGGAGCGCCGGGGCGGGTTGGATACACACCCGCGCCATATAACCATCCACCACGATTTCCCGTCCGTTGAGTCGGGGTAATGGCGCGTCGTTGACGCCAAACACGGCGGGAATCCCCAAGCCCCGAGCCAACAGCGCCACGTGGGACGCGCCGGTCCCGCGCACCGACACCAGGCCCGCCAACTTGCGCGGATCCACCTCCAAAAACTGGGTCACGCTGATTTCTTCCCCCATGAGCACCGTGTGTTCGGGGTATTCCCGCACCTGATGCTCCATTTGGAGCAATCGCTTGATGAGGCGCTGGCACAGGTCGCGGATGTCGGCCATGCGTTCCCGCAAATACTCGTCTTCCATGCCCTCAAAGGCGTTCGCGTATTCGAGGGCCGTCACGCGCACCGCCCCAGGCGCCCAATTGCCGGCGCGAATGCGGGAAATGACGCCATCCGTGAGGGAATCGCTGCGCAAAATGAGGCTGTACGCGTCAAACAGCGCCCGATCCGACGCCGCCAGGAGTTTGCCCATGCGCTGGCCTAGCTCGCTTAACTCGGCCACCTCAGCGGTGACCGCCGCCTCAAAATGGGCGATTTCTTGGGGAATCGCGTCGTCGGCGATGGTTTTATCGGGCACGGCTTCTAACGCGGCCTCCGGATAAAGCACGACGGCGCGGCCAATGCCCAAGCCCTTCGCACTCGCCACCCCGTCGAGAAACACGGAGGTTTCTACCGAACGATCGTCCAGGCGATTGAGACTTTCGCGGATTTCCGCCTGGTTAATGGACGCGGCGAGCTGGGCCGCGAGGGTCGCTAAAAACGACTCTTCTTCACCGGTGTAACGGCGCACCAGGCGCTGTTGCACCACGAGCACGCCTAAATCCTTGCGCCGCCGCACGATGGGCGCCCCCAGAAAGCCGTGGAACGGCGCTTCGCCGGTGCTGGCGATAAATAAAAACTGGGGATGTTTTTGGGCGTCCTCCACATTCACCAGCTCGGCCCGTTTGGCGACGAGGCCAATCAAGCCGCGTTTGGCCGGCATCCGCACCTTGCCCACGGCGCTGCGTTTGAGGCCATCGGTGGCCATGAGCACGTGTTCGCCGGTTTCCGGATCCGTGAGATAGACCGAACAGACGTCCGCCTGGAGCGCCGCTTTCACGCGGCTCACGATGAGGGCGAGGGCGTCTTCTTGGCTGGTGGCCTGGTTGACCTCGTGGACGATGCGGCTAAGAGAATCGAGCATTTACCACCTCACGCGGGGGCGACGCGGTGCCGCAAAATAGGACGATGACACCAACGGCGGCTCGGTACTCAAAAAAGCGCGGGCAGTACTTTCACAAAACAGCAGCGGCGCAAATTGGCTCAAAGCGCAGGCGTACACCTGGCGCTTAAACGGCACGGCGGCTTGGAGCGGATACCAGTAACTCACCCAGCGCCAGTGATCGAATTCCGGGGCGTTCGAGGCATCGAGGCGGACAGCAGATTCCGCCGCCACCATGCGCAACAAAAACCAAATCTGTTTTTGGCCGATGCACGCGGGTTGGCTATGGCGGCGGATGAGGCGCTGGGGCAGGCGGTAATGGAGCCAATCGGGGGTGCGTCCGATGATTTCCACGTGGTGGCGTTCAAGCCCTAACTCTTCAAATAACTCGCGGTACATGGCGTCTTCAGGCGTTTCGCCCTCATCAATACCCCCCTGGGGGAACTGCCACGACCGCTGGCGAATGCGCTTCGCCCACAGCAGACGATTGTCGTCATTGCAGAGGACGATGCCGACATTCGCGCGAAAACCTTCGGCGTCAATCACGGTGAAACCTTTTCTGTGAATAGTGAATGACGGCGATTTTGGCACAGTGCCTGCCCTTGCGGTCATGGGCCGTTCATGGCGCCCAATCAGCGACCCGAGGCGAATATGCTAGGGTTTTTTCCCCTCAGCCCTACGAAATCACCCCCATGGATTCTCTCTACAACGTGAATGTCGCTGCTCAAGAACTCCTCCCGACGCCCCGCGAAGTGAAACACCGCTTTCCCATGACGGAGGCCGCCGCCACCACCGTGAGCCAGGGCCGCCGCGCCGTGGAAGCCATTTTAGATGGCCGCGACCCGCGACTCTTCGTGGTCGTTGGCCCCTGTTCGATTCACGATCTCACCGCCGCCCGCGACTACGCCCAGCGGCTCAAAGCCCTCGCCGCCGAAGTGGCCGACACCTTCCTCATCATCATGCGGGTGTACTTCGAGAAGCCGCGCACCACCGTGGGCTGGAAGGGCCTCATCAACGACCCGCGTCTCGATGATTCCTTTCATATCGAAGAGGGCCTCTTCACCGCTCGCGCCCTGTTGCTGGAACTCGCCGAATTGGGGTTGCCCGTGGGCACCGAAGCCCTCGATCCGATCACGCCCCAATATCTGTCGGATTTGGTCACCTGGACCGCGATTGGCGCCCGCACCACGGAATCTCAAACCCACCGAGAAATGGCGAGTGGGCTGTCAACGCCCGTGGGCTTCAAAAACGGCACCGATGGCAGTCTCACGGTGGCGATTAATGCGCTGCAATCCGCATCCCAGCCCCACAGTTTTCTCGGCATCAACCAGGACGGCCAATGCGCGGTGATTCGCACCCGCGGCAATCGCTACGGCCACGTGGTGCTCCGGGGCGGCAATGCGCCGAATTATGATTCGGTGGCGATTGCGCTATGTGAGAAGGAACTGGCCGCCAAGCAGATGCCCGCGAACCTGGTGGTCGATTGCAGCCACGGGAACACCAATAAAAAGCCCGAATTGCAGCCCCTGGTGTTTATGGACTGCATGCACCAGGTGCTTGAAGGGAATCGTTCCATCGTGGGCCTCATGTTGGAGAGCCACATTCACGCCGGTAATCAGTCGATTCCGGCGGATTTGTCCCAGCTGCGTTACGGCGTGTCGGTGACCGACGGCTGCATCGACTGGGACGCCACCGCCCGCGCACTGCGGGAGGGGCGGGAAAAAATTAAGGGGATTTTGGCGACGCGGCGGGCGTAACCAGCTCCACCACGAGCACCGCGCCATCCACGGCGGTCACCCGCACCGTGCTACCGGTGGCGCAATCGGGGCCGCGCATGGCCCAGGTGGAATCGCCGATTTTTAACCGTCCCCATCCATTCACCACGGCCTCGCTCGTCACAAACTGCTGGCCGAGATACCAGGCGCCGCGCTGATTCAAACGGGGCTGGTCGCTCACCTGGTCTTGGGGGCGAAAATACTTCAGCGCCACCCACACCGCGGTCGCCGCGAAGATCGCAAAGGCGATGAGCTGGGCCGACAGACTTAATGTGGGCGACAGCGCCACCAGGCCCCCCACGGCGAGGGCCGCGATGCCCAACCACAGCAAAAACACCCCGGGTACCAACACTTCCACCGACATGAGTGCCAAGCCCAACACCACCCACAGCCAGTAGGGGGGCTGTTGCAGCAGCTCGAGAATCCCGTCCATTACAGCGTTTTCCCCCCGCTGGTGCCGCCCGAACGCAGCAGTTCGCTCATGCCCTCTAACGCCCCCAGCACGCTGCTGGATTCCAGCGGCATCAAAATCACCTTCTGATTTGGCGCCGCCGCGAGGGCTTGCAGCGCCCCCACATACTGTTGCGCCACGAAATACTGCACCGCCTGGACGCCGCCGTTACCAATCGCTTCCGACAACATGGCGGTGGCGGTGGCCTCCGCTTGAGCCAGGCGTTCCCGCGCTTCGGCATCGCGAAATGCCGACTCTTTACGGCCCTCGGCTTCTAAAATCACCGCCTGCCGGGCGCCTTCCGCCTTCAACACCGCCGCTTGCCGAGCGCCTTCCGCTTCGAGAATCGACGCCCGTTTTTCCCGCTCGGCTTTCATCTGCCGCGCCATAGACGCCACTAAATCCTTCGGCGGCTCGATGTTTTTAATCTCGATGCGCGTCACCTTGATCCCCCAGGGACTGGTCGCCTCATCCACCACGCTCAACAGCCGCGAGTTGATTTCGTCTCGGCGCGACAACAGCTCGTCCAAATCCATCGAACCCATCACCGTGCGGATGTTGGTCATGGTGAGATTCAAAATCGCGTATTCCAGCCGCTCCACCTCGTAGGC
>DAIUCA010000124.1:0-7495 GCA_036846405.1 Candidatus Competibacteraceae bacterium | reverse complement strand
GCGACGCCGCCGAACGTGCATGGCCGCGACTGGGCGCCGGGGGGGTCGTCGTCGGGCGCGGCCTCGTCCACGGCGTTCGGGTTGGCCGTGGCGGGCATCGGGTCGGACACCGGGGGGTCGGTGCGGATACCGGCGAGTTTTACCGGCACCGTGGGCCTCAAATTTACCCAAGGCCGCTTGCCGCTCACCGGCGTGGTGCCGTTGAGTCCCACGCTGGATTCCATCGGCTTTTTAACGCGCACCGTGGCCGATGCGGCGACGGCGTTTACAGCGCTGTTGGATGAGCCGGTGCCGCCGCTCCCGCGACCGCCGCGCATCGGCGTGATGAGCGGCTTGCCGTGGCAAGATCTGGAAGCCGACATCGGGTCACAGCTAGAACAGCAGTTGGCGCGGCTCGCGCTCCACAGGGCGACACTGGTGACCGTGGCGGTGCCCGAGGCGGTGACGGCGTTTGAGCTGTTGCAGTTGGGGAGCGTGGTGGCGGCGGAATGCGACGAGTTTATCGACGCGCTGCTGCCGGACTGGCGGCCCAAGCTGGATCAATTCATCACCGCGCGGCTGGCGGACGGTGGCGACATCAACGCGCGGGAATACCTGCGGCGCCAACGGCGCATCGCCCAGATGCAGCGGGAGATGGCGGCGTATTTCGCGGCGGTGGATGTGCTGGTGTGTCCGACGGTGCCCCTCAGCCCGCCGCGCTTGGCGGCGGTAAATCAGCCCCACAAGTACCGCTGGGCCAATTTATTGAGTCTGCGCAACACCTGTTTAGCGAATTTCGGCGGATTATGTGCCCTGTCTCTGCCGGCGGGTTTGGACAGCACCGGGCTGCCGGTGGGATTACAGCTCCTCGCGCCGGCCCGCCAAGAGGCGCAGTTGCTCGCCGTCGCCGCGTGGATCGAAGTCCAATGGGGCACCATGGCGCAGCAGGTCGGTTATCCCCCGCTGCTGAACGGCGGCTGAGCCGTTAACTTAGAGATGCGCGACGATTTTCTGTATTTGGCTCTACTCACGAGGTGATTTCCCATGAATTTCAGTGTGTCGCGGCGGCAATGGCTGCAAATCACGGCCTGGTCAACGGTGGCGCCCTTCGTCATCGGCGCGTCGGCGATGGCCCAAAACGGCGAGCGCCTGGATTTCACGTTGCCGCCGCTGCCCTACCCGGAAGATGCCTTAGCGCCGTTTATCGATGCGGAAACCATGGCGCTGCACCATGGCAAGCACCACGCGAGCTATGTGGCGAAACTCAACGCGGCGTTGGCGAATCACCCCCATCTGCGGGGCCAATCGCTCACCGGGCTGCTGACTCATTTAGAAAGTCTGCCGCCGGACATTCAAACCGCCGTGCGCGATCACGGGGGCGGGCATTACAACCACAGCCTGTTTTGGCCCAGCCTCAAGGTGGGCGGCGGCGAACCCAAGGGCGAACTGCGCACGGCCATCGACAACGCCTTTGGCAGCGTGGCAAAGCTCAATGACCAGCTCAAAGCGGCCGGTATGAGCGTGTTTGGCAGCGGCTGGACGTGGTTGAGCTTGAATCGGGGCACGTTGCAGCTCGACACCACTGCGAATCAAGACAGCCCGGTGACCCAAGGCGCGATTCCGCTCCTGGGCCTAGATGTGTGGGAGCACGCGTACTACTTGAAATACCAAAACCGTCGCGCCGAATATCTCGACGCGCTGACCCAGCTCATCGATTGGGATGTAGTGTTAGCGCGGTATCAAGAAGGTTTACGGGCTGATTAGCCATTCACGAGACGAGGAGGTTTTCCATGCTAGACCCACGCACCGACGCGCTCCGTCAGCGGTTTGCCGAAGAAGTTAAGCTGCGGGCCTACGATGACCGCTACATCGACCGCGACGAGGAGAAGGCGATTTTGCAAATCGGCATCCAACAGGGCATGACCCTCGTCCAAGCCCAAGACACCCTGCGGTTTGTCTGTCGCAAGGAGGAATACGCCGTGGAAAGCGTGATCGACGAGCGCATCCTGGAATTGCTGGCCCAGTTTGCGAAAAACGACGGCAAAATCGACGAGAACGAGTTCAAAAACACCGTGGCCTTCGCCCAAAAAGAGGCTTTAAACCGCCTCAACGAGGCGCAATGCCGCGCGAAAGTCAAAGCGCACATGGAAGCGAAGGGGTTTCAGCCCAAGGTGGGCATGTTTTCTAACTGGTACAAACGGGTCTAGTTGCCCGTTGTCGGCGGACGAGACGGCGCGATTCCGCCGCTCGCCGTCGGTTTTCTTAACGCGGCATCGGATACACCACCGGTAAATCGCCGGGCTTGCCAAACACCCGCGTTACATCGGCGGCATCCCACGCAAAATTGCCATTCATATCGAGATAAAACGCGCTGAGATCGCGGCGATAGACGCCCCATTCCTGGCGACCATCGCCGTTCCAATCGCCCACCACGGGCGCATCCCCCGGGGGAAACGGAATCTCCACGCCGTTCACCACAAACGCGCGGCGGTGGGGGCGATACAGCGCCAGGGCCATCACCCCATCCCCGTCGAAATCCCCTGCCGCCGGCAAATCGCCCACCTCGCCCACCACGGCACATTCGGCGGCGTCGTCGAGCTGGCGATTGCCGTCGTGATCCACGCACAACTGGCCTGTGGTCGGGCGATACACCGCCCATTGGGCCTGCCCATCGCCGTTCCAATCGCCCACCACCGGCCAATCGCCCGCCGCGCCAAACGCTCCACCCTCGCCGTCGGCAAACGCGAGCTGGCCGTCCACCGCGAGACCAAAGCGCGGCGCGTCTGGCCCGAGGACGATGAAGGGTCGTGCCGTCGTCGGCGTCGCCCCGTTGACTGTCCAGTGGTAGGGGGCCAGGCCGTCGATCAACCAAGTCGCCGGCGCCCGCCACACGCCTAAGCGGTCTCCAGACGTCATCACCTTCCATGCCGACTCGGCGCTGAGGGGATCCGTTGGGGATGCCGTGTCGCGGGGGGCGGTCACCGCCGCTTCGTTTGTCGGCGCCGTGGCCAGGGTGGCCTCGGTCGTCAGGCGACTGGATCGAAAGTCGTCCAGAAATACATGGTTCGTCGGCGTGGTCAGCAGGGGCGACCGCCGCACGCCAATGCCGCCGAAGCGGGGCTGCACTAGGCCAAACCGCACCGCATCCACGCCCCGCGGCGTTAACAAATCACTCGCAGTAAAAATCGCCGCGCCGTTGAGGGCGACGGTGAATTGGCCATTGCCGCTGCCGGCTTGAAATTCCACGCCGATCCGACTCCAGCCGCTCAACAACGGCCCGGGCAGCGGGCGCTGCTCCATGTCGCCGTTCAAATAGCGCCAACTCAAGCGCGGGCCATCGCCGTCCTGCTTGATGCCCACGCTAAACAGGGTTTGGCCGCTGCCGTCTTGGGCGACGAGCACCGCAAAGTCGCCAATCGCCGTCAAACTGTCGGCAAATACCGCGAACTCCGCCAAATACCCCGCCTCGTTTTGCGGGGAATCGTCTTGGACGTAACGCATGACCGTGGTGTCGCGGTCGCCAATGGGGAGCGCCAACGCGCAGCTGCCCTCGGCCACGGGAAAGCCCTGTTCCGCGCCGCCGAGTTGGGCGGTAGTCACGCCCACGTTGGCCGACCAGCGGGCCGCGCTACAGGCCATGGCCGGCGGGGTTGCTAGGAATGTCGCCATCACCGCCGCCATTGAACCGACCACGCGAGGCTGCCGAAGGGCGCGCATTACGGCGCAATCCACAGGCGGACTTCGTCGATGCCTTCAATGCCGCCGTACACCTCGTCGCCGCGACCAATCGCCCCCACGCCCGCCGGGGTGCCAGTAAAAATCAAGTCGCCCGCCTGCAATGTGTAGAAGTTCGACAGCTCCGCAATGATGTCCGCCACCGACCAGATCATCTCGTTCAGATCGCCGTTTTGGCGCACCTCGTCGTTCACCGCGAGCCAAATGCGGCCCTCCTGGCGATGGCCCACATCGGCCACCGGATGAATCGCCGAACAGGGCGCCGAGTCGTCAAATCCCTTGCTGGTGTCCCAAGGTTTGCCCACCTGTCGGGCGGCCTGTTGCAAATCCCGGCGGGTCAAATCCAAGCCCACCGCATAGCCAAACACCTTGTCGAGGGCGTCTTGGGGCGCGATGTGGCGACCGCCTTCTCCCAAAGCCACCACCAACTCGATTTCGTGGTGCAGATTCTGGGTCGCCGACGGGTAGGCAATCGTCGCCCCCGACGCCACCACCGCATCGGCGGGTTTATGGAAGAAAAACGGCGGTTCGGGCTGATCGAAGCCCATTTCCTTCGCGTGGTCGGCGTAATTGCGGGCGACGCAGTAAATGCGATGAATCGGGAAAAATTCATCGCGCCGAGCCACCGGTAATTGGGGAATCGGCGGTGGCGTGAAGCAGTAACTCATGGCAAATGACCCCTGTGACGTAGCAAATCGAACGTGCTAACACGCGGCACTTTTTATCACTGGCGGTTGAATCATGTCTCGTTGGTTTCTCGGCGCTGTGAGCGCGATGACGCTTTCTTTCGGTACGGCCGCCGCCGAAACGGTGCTCAAGGTGCACCATTTCCTCCCGGCTACCTCCACGGTGCAAACCCAGCTCCTCGAACCCTGGTGTGCCCGCATCCAAACCGCCAGCCAAGGCGAACTGCGCTGCCGCATCTTCCCCGCCATGCAGCTGGGCGGCGGCCCGGCCCAGCTCATCGACCAGGTGCGGGATGGGGTGGTTGAGGTGGCGTGGACCCTGCCGGGCTACACCCCGGGGCGGTTTCCTAAGGCAGAGGTCTTTGAACTGCCCTTTGTAGCCACCACCGCTAAAGCCACCAACCAGGCGCTCACCGCCTTTGCCGCCAAGCACCTGCAAAACGAATTCGCCGACATCAAACCGCTGCTGTTTCACGCCCACCACCCGGGGAGCTTCCATCTGCGCCAATCCGCCGCCGACTTGAGCGCCCTCAAGGGCCGTCGGCTGCGGGGGCCTACCCGCTTGAGTACCCAAATGCTCGCGGATTTGGGGGCCACACCCATCAACCTGCCCGCGAATCAGGTGCCCGAGGCGCTCACCCGCGGGGTGATCGACGGGGCGCTGTTGCCTTTCGAGGTCACCAGGAGTTTGCGGGTGCTGGAATTGGCGCCCCACCACCTGCGGGTGCCCGGGCTGTACACGGCGGTGTTTTTGTTTGCCATGAACCGCGCCACCTATGACGGCCTGTCGCCGGCGCTGCAACAGGTGATCGACGACCACAGTGGTGTGGCGCTGGCCGCCGACATGGGCGCCACCTGGGATGACATCGAGCGGGTGGGCCAACAGGAAGCCGAAGCGCGGGGCAATGCGGTCGTGACCGTGGATTCGGCGCCGTTTGCCGAGGCGAGCGCCGCCGTGACTCGGCGTTGGTTGGCGGAAATGGGCCAGCAGGGCATCGACGGCCAGGGGTTGCTCGACGACGCCCGCGCTCTGGTTCGCCAATTTGGCGAAGCCGCACCGTAATTTTCCGTGCGGCGAGGGCTAGAAATCGCGACCGCCGGCTGGGCGGCCCTGGGCGGCGTGGCGCTGCTGCTGGCGGCCATCGCGGTCACGGCGAGCGTGTTGGGTCGCTACTTTTTCCGCCAACCTCTGGTGGGCGATTACGAACTCTTAGAAATCGCCACGCTGTGGGCAGCGAGCGCGTCGCTGCCTTGGGGACAATGGCATCAGGCGCCATCCCGCCTGGGCGCTCTGGCGGTCACCTTGGTCGCGGCGGTCATGACGTGGCGCGTGGCGGTGGGCGCGATCGACGCCGTACAGCGGGGCGGCTATTCCATGCTGTGGCAGATACCGGATAGCACCGCGTACCTGTTGGCACTGCCGGGCTTGGGGCTGTTGGTCGCCGTGGGCCTGTGCCAACTGGTGTCGTCCCGTGGCTGATTGGCTCGTAGCGGTCATCGGCTTTGGCGGATTACTCGGGCTTACCCTTGCGCGCGTGCCCATTGGCGCTGCGCTCTGTCTCGTGGGCGGCCTCGGTTACGCCTATTTGGACGGCGTCAACGGCCTGCTCAACCTCCTAAAAACCCTGCCGGTCTACCGCTTGAGCAGCGGCAGCCTCGCCGTGTTGCCGCTATTCGTCCTCATGGGGCAATTCGCCGCCCGCGCCGGCGTGGGCGACGCTTTGTTTACCGCTGCCCGCGCCTGGTTTGGCCACTTGGCTGGCGGCGTTGGCCTCGCCACCCTCATGACCTGTGGCGGCTTTGCCACCGTGTGCGGCTCATCTCTCGCCACCGCCGCCACCATGGGCCGCGTCGCCTTGCCCGATTTGTTGCGGTTGGGATACCACCCAGCCCTCGCCGGCGGACTGCTCGCGGCCGGCGGCACCTTGGGCATTCTGATTCCGCCCTCGGTGGTGCTCGTGGTGTACGGCCTGTTGGCGGAACAAAACATCGCCACCCTGTTCGCGGCGGCGCTGTTGCCGGGGCTGCTGGCGCTGTTGAGTTATGGCGCGGTGATTTGGCTATGGGCTTGGTGGCAACCCGCCGCCGCGCCGGCCCTGCCGCCGGCGGATTGGGCTACCCGCTGGCGTACTTTGTGGCAGCTTAAACCGTTGATTTTACTGGTGATTATTAGCGTGGGCGGCTTGATGATCGGCGTGTTTACGCCTACAGAAGGCGCCGCCGTGGGGGCGGCGATGGCGTTCGGCCTGGCGTGTTGGCGGGGCGGTTGGCGGTATTTGGGGAACGGTTTGAGCGACGATCTGCGGTCGGCCCTGGAAATCTGCGGCTTCCTCTACTTCATCCTGTTGGGCGCCGATCTGTTCAACAGCTTCCTCGCCCTTAGCGGTCTGCCTCAGGACCTGGCGACGATGCTGGGGCAACTCGCCGTCCCGCCCCTGCTGATTCTCGTGGCGATGCTGCTGGTGTATCTGCTGCTGGGCTGCGTGATGGATAGCCTGTCCATGCTGCTGCTTACGTTGCCGCTGTTTTTGCCGGTGTTGGGGCAGCTCGATTTGGGCTTGAGTCCCGACGACGTACGGCTCTGGTTTGGCATTTTGGCGCTGATTTGCGTCGAAATGGGCCTAATTTCACCGCCTTTCGGGCTTAACGTGTTCACCATCCAGCGCCAAATGCCTCAAGTGTCTAATCGCACCCTATTTCTCGGCGCCGCGCCCTTTCTGCTGGCGGATGTGCTGCGGCTTGCTGTGCTGATCGCCTTCCCCGCGATCGTGATTGGTTGGCGCTAGGCGCGGCGGGCCAAATAAATCCCCGCCAAAATGATGACCGCGCCGAGCCATTGCCAGCCCATGAGCTGTTCGTCGAACAGCCACCAGGCGATGACCACGGCGCCGATGGGCTGCAACAACAGGCCCAAGGCGGAAAACGCCACCGGTAAATGCGCCAGGGCGAAGGCAATCAGACTTTGGCCCGCCGCGTGGCTGATGACGCCAAGGCCCACCAACACGGCCCAGCCGTACAGCGAGTAGGGAAAAATCCGTTCGCCCAGCACCAGCGCGACGGCGAGCAGCACCCCGGCGGAAATCCACGAGGCACGG
>DAIUCA010000123.1:0-7539 GCA_036846405.1 Candidatus Competibacteraceae bacterium | reverse complement strand
CGCCGCCTCGCCCGCGCGGAAGGCCGCGTCCCGTTGGGCGGGCGTCATGGCGGGGCGGCGCGCGAAATGGGGCGTTTGGGTGGCCACAAAGTCCCCATGAACCCCCGCCAGCTGGGACGACACCGGCGCTACGGTTCCCAAGTGGATGACTTCCAGCGGCATCCCAAAGACCCGACACAGCACGCTGCACGCCGCGCCCCCGTGGGCAATGTTGGCGATCATTTGGGCGGTCACCGCCTGGGGATAGGCCCCCGTGTCCACCGCGCAGCCGTGATCCGCCGCAAAAATCAACAGCTTGCCCATCGGTTGGGGTCGCGCCGTCGCCAGCGCCGCCGCCAATTGCACCGACAGCGTCTCTAAACGCCCCAACGATCCCCGAGGTTTCGTGAGCTGGTCTTGTCGGTGACGGGCCTGTTGACCCCAAGCGTTCTGGGTCAAAGCGGTAAGGGTCATGGCATTGGCCTCATTTCAACCGCAGCGGCAGCCCAGCCGCCACGAAATACACCTGGTCACAGCGCCCGCCCAGGGCCTGATTCAGCCGTCCCGCCTCGTCTACAAATCGCCGCGCCAGCGCATGGAGCGGAATCACGCCCAAACCCACTTCGTTACTCACCAAAATTACCTCGCCAGTCCAAGTGGATAGCCCATTTAGCAACTGTTGTTGTTGCTCTTTCAATACATTGTCGTCAATAAGCAACAAATTAGTGAGCCAAAGGGTGAGGCAGTCCACCAGGAGACAGCGGTGAGGGGCGTGGTAATAGTCGAGGGCGGCGGCGAGTTCCACGGGTTCTTCCACGGTGCGCCAGTGGCGGGGGCGATCAGCCCGGTGGCGGGCGATGCGGGCGGTCATTTCCGCGTCGTCGGATTCACGGGCCGTCGCAATCACCACCACCTCGGCGGCGACGGCGGCGGCGCGATCTTGGGCAAAGCGGCTCTTGCCCGACCGCATGCCGCCCAGCACGAGGGTGTTCACGGGATCAATTCAGCGCAGCTAATAACGGGGCGTGTAATGCGCCGTTGGTGGCGATAATCGTGGTGGATTCCAGGTTAATTCGACCGCCCTGGAGATCGGTCACTCGACCGCCCGCCTGTTCGACAATGACCGTTAATGCGGCAATATCCAAAATATTCACATCGGATTCGATAACGGCGTCGATTTTGCCGGCGGCTAATAGGTGGTAATGGTAAAAATCGCCATAACCGCGAAAACGGGTGAATTGAGGGATTAATTCGCCTAATTGCTGCCATTGATGGGGCCGCTTTGCCAGGGTTTTAAGGTTGCCCACGGAAAGCGTCGCGTCGGCGAATTGCGTGAAGCGACTCACGGTTAACGGCTGGTCGTTGAGCCATGCGCCGACCCCTTTCACCGCACAGGCTAACTCGTTGAACAACGGGGCATTTGAGACACCCAGCACGAGTTCGCCGTCTTTCATGAGCGCGATTTGCGTCGAAATAAAAGGGTAACCGCGGATAAAACTTTTGGTGCCGTCTAATGGATCCACCAGCCACAAATAGGGCGACTGCATTTGGGATTGACCGGTTTCTTCCCCATAAAAACCAAAATCGGGAAACGCATGGGACAGGATTAACCGAATGGCGTTTTCGGCCTCTTGATCGGCTTTGGTCACCGGGCTGTGATCGGCTTTAATTTCGACCGCGATGGGGTGTTGATAATAATGCCGAATAATCTTTTCCGCCTCGCGGGCGGCGTTAATAGCGGTGGCTAATAGCAATTGGTGATTCATGCGATATTTTCCCGAAATGAGGTGGCTAATGGGGCCTGAATAAATGGCCCTAAATCGCGGCGATAAATAACCGCCCTAAACCGCGGCAAATTAAAATAACGCCGCGCGGCGCGGGTTATCTTGCGCCTTTGTCGAGCGACTCAGGACGCCCTTTGATGCGTGATCTCTTCATTGTGCTGGGCGACCAGTTAAATCGGGACAGTGCCGTGTTTGCCGCCGCGTCCCCCACCGCTGACGCCCTGTGGATGGCGGAAACCGCCCAAGAGGCGGGCCGCTGTCACCAGAGTAAATTGGTGTTTTTCTTCGCGGCCATGCGCCATTTCCGCGATGCCGTGCGGGCCGAGGGCTTCACGGTTCACTACCACGCCCTCACGCCCACGCCCTCTGCCGACCGGGGCGCCGATTTCGCCGCCATTTTGCGGGCTGATCTCCCGACGCTGCGGCCCGAACGGCTGCTCGCCGTCTGGCCCGGGGATTTTCGGGTGAAGCAACAGCTCGACGCCGTGGCCCGCGAACTGGCGATTCCCCTGGTGTGGCTGCCGGACCATCATTTTTACAGCGCCCCCACGGCCTTCGCCGCCTGGACCAAGGGCCGCAAGCAATGGCGCATGGAGCATTTCTACCAGCGCCAGCGCCAAGAACACGGGATTTTGCTGACGGCGGACGGCAAGCCCGAGGGCGGCGCCTGGAACTTCGACGCCGACAATCGGGCGAGCTTCGGCCCATCGGGCCCGCCGACCATCCCGCCCCCGTTCACGGTCGCGCCCGATGCGATTACCCGCGACGTCATCTCCTTAGTCACCCAGCGATTTCACGACCATCCCGGGTCGGCGGCGGATTTCGCCATGCCCGTGACGGCAGAAGCAGCCCAGACGGCCCTGACGAGTTCATCGCCCACCGCCTGCCCCAGTTCGGGCGCTTCGAGGACGCCCTGTGGACTCGCCAGCCCTGGCTCTACCACAGCCGACTGTCGGCGCTCCTCAATGTGAAACTGCTCAACCCGCGCACGGCGGTGCAGGCAGCGGTGACCGCCTATCGGGAAGGACACGCGCCCCTCAACAGCGTGGAGGGCTTTGTGCGCCAGATTCTCGGCTGGCGAGAATTCGTGCGCGGTATTTACTGGCAAACCATGCCGGGCTATGCGGAAGGAAATGCGTTGAATTGTGCGGAAAATCGCGAGGTGCCCACCGCGTTCTGGGACGGTAAGACCGACCTGCCGTGCGTTGCCGATGCCATGGAATCCGTGCTGCGGTATGGATACGCCCACCATATCCAGCGTTTGATGATTTTAGGGCTGTGGGCGCAGCTTCTCGGCGTCCATCCTTACCGCTTCCACCAATGGCACATGGCCATGTATTTGGACGCTATCGACTGGGTTAGCCTGCCCAACACCCTGGGAATGAGTCAGTACGGCGACGGCGGCCTGATGGCCAGCAAACCCTACTGTGCGTCCGGTGCATACATTCAGCGCATGAGTAATTACTGTTCCCGCTGTGCGTACCGTCCTACCGTGGCCGTTGGCAAACAGGCCTGTCCATTTACGACGCTTTATTGGGACTTTCTCGGGCGCCACGCGGAAAAATTTCAAAATCATCCGCGCATGGCGCTCCAAATCAAAAATTGGCAGCGAAAATCTGCCGAAGAACAACAAGCCATCCAAAAACACGCCGATGCCTGGCGAGACGCGGTTATCTAGGAAAACCATCAAAAAAGGGGCGTTAGCCCCGATGGTAATGAATGATGGCGCTCCTCAATCGTCGTCGTCATCGTCATCTAGCTTGCGCCGCTGCACGGTTTTCGGATCACAGGTAATGGGGCGATAGATTTCGACGCGCTGACCATCCATCACAACTGCGTCCAGTTTCGTCATTTTGCCAAAAATCCCAACTTTGTTTTTCTTGAGATCAATTTCGGGGAACTGATTCATAATCCCCGATTTTTCGATGACTTCCCGAACGGTGCTCCCGTCGGGAACATCGATTTTAAGCCACACCTGGCGGTCTTCTTTAGCGAAAGTAATGCCGACATTCATCGCTTATTTTCCTTATACCGCAGCCGGGGCTGCTGATAAGCGGCGTTTTTCGGCGAATCGCTGGTCGAGGATGCGTTTTCCTGCGAGTAAGCATCCCATGGCAATGAAGCCCCCGGGCGGCAAAATCATGAGCAAAAACCCCTTGTAGTCGGGAATGAGCGTCAATTCCATCCAGGTAAAGCCGCTTCCTAAGAGATTTGATGCGCCGGCAAACAGGGTTCCGCTGCCGATGATTTCTCGAAACGCACCGATCATGACAAGCGCCAAGGTAAAGCCCAGGCCCATCATGGCGCCGTCGAGGGTGGAATCCACCACGGTGTTTTTGGAAGCAAACGCCTCGGCACGGCCAAAAATGGCGCAGTTCGTCACGATTAACGCGATAAACAGCCCTAAAACCTGATGTAGCTCGTGGAGCCAGGCATTCATGGACAAATCCACGATGGTCACGAGCACGGCGATGAGTAAGACGAAAATGGGAATGCGCACCCCAGGCGCGATGAGTTCCCGAATCGCTGAGATGAGGGCGCTCGAGGCAATCAAGACGACCGTGGTGGCCAGTCCCATCCCCAGGCCGTTAGTCGCCGTGCTCGTGACGGCGAGTAAGGGACATAGGGCCAGTCCTTGGCTAAAAGCGACATTGTTAGTCCAAAGTCCATCTCGCGTGATTTGCCCGTATTTTTGGGCGTAATTTGTACTGTCATTACGGGTTGTCATGGTCGGTTACCTCCAAGATCGTGGATTTTTGTGCAGCGAATCGCTGGAGACCGCCGGCCACGGCTTCCACGACGGCCCTTGGCGTAATCGTGGCGCCAGTAAATTGGTCAAACTCGCCGCCGTCCTTCTTAACGGCGAACTGGGCATTTTCCAGACTTTTGCCGTTAAAGGACAAAATCCAGTCGTCTTTCTTGATTTCGATTTTATCGCCTAGCCCGGGGGTTTCCATGTGGGAAAGCGTCCTTACGCCGAGGATTTCCCCGTTTGCATCCACTGCCATGAGCAATTGAATCGGCCCGGCATAGCCTTCCTTACTGACCTCAAAGGCTACTGCCGTGATGTGGTCGCCTTGTTTGGCCAAATACAAGGGCTGGGCTTGGCCGTTTTCGGTCCACAGGCGCTGGTCCTGGAGCAGATCGTTGTCGTGTATTGCCGTAGGAATCACCGCCGTGAGGGATTTGCGCAGGTCTTCCGCCTTGCGCTCGGCGATGTGGGGCGCGGTGATGCTGTTAGCGAGCGCGAGCAGGGTGCCGGCAATGAAGGTGGCCACGCCCAGGGAGGCCACCTGATAACGCAGGGTAGTTTTGTCGAAACTCATGATTGCGAATCCACAGCGAGGGGGTTGCCCTGGCGATCGCGACCAAACACCCGCGGTTTGAGGTAATGATCGATGAGCGGCACACAGGCGTTCATGAGCAGCACCGCAAAGCCCACGCCCTCGGGATAGTTGCCAAAGGTGCGAATGACGAAGGCCAACAGGCCGCAGCCCATGCCAAACAGGATTTGGCCGCGACGGGTGATGGGTGAGGTCACCATGTCGGTGGCGATGAAGAACGCACCGATCATCAGGGACCCGGACAGCAGGTGATAAATCGGTCCGGGATAGTGGAGCGGGTCGTAGAGACTGAACGCTGTGGCTAACACGGCCACCGTGCCGAGCATCGCGGCGGGAATGGCCCACGAAATCACGCCCACGGCCCATAGGAAGGCACCGCCTACGAGCAACAGCAGCGCCGAGGTTTCGCCCAAGCTGCCGGCGGTGTAGCCAGTAAACAGCCGCCACATGTCGTTGGGGCCGTCGCCGATGTTTTGTAGGTTGGCCCCGCGACCGAGTTCGGTTTGAACGTGACCCAGGGCGGTGGCCCCGGTGTACTGGTCGATCGCGCCTTGCCAGCCGCCGAACGTGATTTGCAATCCTTCCAAAAAGCCCGGGGCCTGGGCGGAAAACAGCGGCGTGGGCTGAATCCAGGTGGTCATTTCCACGGGAAACGAGATCAGCAGGGCAATCCGCGCCACCATGGCCGGGTTAAATGGATTTTGCCCGAGGCCGCCGTAAATCTGCTTGCCAATCAAAATGGCCAGGGCACTAGCGAGAATGGCCAACCAAAAGGGCGCCCAGGGGGGCATGGTCATCGCTACGAGCCAGCCGGTGAGCAGCGCCGAGCCGTCGAATAAATAAAATCGCTGGGGTTTGTTTTGCAGCCACAGCCCGAAGGCTTCGGCGATGAACGCACTGGCGACACAGAGCAAAAAAAGGTTTACCGCTGGCCAACCAAATAAATACAGCCCCCAGAGCGTGGCCGGCAGCAGGGCCACCATGACCAGGGCCATGGTGCGACCGACGCTATTTTGAGAGTGGATGTGGGGGCCGCCCACGGGTTTGAGCTTCATTCCACAGGCTCCGCGACGGATTTGGTCGGTGCTGTTTTGGCGGCTTTGGCTTGTTTTTCCCGTTCAATCCGCAGGATTTTGTCATTGGCGAGCTTTTTGGTCTCTTCCGCCCGATGGGCTTGGCGTTGACGATCGGCGAGGGCGCCTTTCGCGTAGGCAAAGTACTGCACGAGGGGAATGTGGGACGGGCAAACGTAGGAACAGCTGCCGCAGGACACGCAATCCAACAGCCCGAGCTTGTTTGCGCCTTCCACGTCTTCGGCGCGGGCGCGAATCGCCATTTCCAAGGGCAGCAGGCCGCAGGGACAAGCGTCTACGCAGGTGCCGCAGCGAATGCAGGGGCCGGCCTGGGCTTCGGGGGTTTCGTTCGCGGTGAGGGCGAGAATGCCGCCGCTGCCTTTAACAATGGGCACGGCGGTGTCGGGGATCATTTGGCCCATCATCGGTCCGCCGCTGAGGAGTCGCGCCAAGGCGGGCCGTACCTTGATGCCGCCGCAGAAGTCGATGAGCGTTTCGACGGGCGTCCCCAGGGGGACTTCTAGGTTACGAGGCTGCTCGATGGCGCCGCCGCTCACGGTGACGATGCGGGAAATCAACGGCTCATCGTGGGCGATGGCCTGCCACACGGCGTAGGCGGTCGCCACGTTGTGCACCACCAGACCCAAATCCGCCGTCAACGCCCGGGCGGGGGTTTCCTTGCCGGTAAGGGCTTGCACTAAATGCTTTTCCGATCCCATGGGATAGCGGGTGGGCACGGCGACTACGGTGATGGGCGGCGCATGGGGGTTTGTGGTGGCTTCAGCGGCGGCGCGGATGGCCTTCATGGCAGCTGGCTTGTTGGCTTCAATCGCAAACCAGATTTGCGCAACGCCCAGGGCATAGCCCATCAGTTGCACCCCGGCGATGACCGCGGCAGTGCGTTCTCGCATCAGGCGGTCGTCGCAGGTGAGATACGGCTCGCATTCGGCGCCGTTGATGATGAGGGTGTGGATGGGATGGCGTTTGCGCAGATTGAGCTTGACGGCGGATGGAAACGTCGCCCCACCCAAACCCACGATGCCGGCGGCGCCCACACGGACGGCGATTTCTGCCGGTTCAAGGCTAAAGGGGTCGGCGATGGGCTGGCGTTCCCGCCATTCATCGCGGCCATCGGGTTCGATCACGAGGGTGCGCACCCGCAAGCCAGAAGGGTGATGCCCCACATAATCGGTAATCGCGGTGACTACCCCTGAGGTGGGGGCATGAATCGGCGCCGACACGAGACCTTGACTGCGCGCGAGCCGTTGGCCCTTCAACACGCGCTCGCCCACGGCGACCTCGGCAGCGGCCGGAGCGCCAATGTGCTGCTGCAACGGAATAAATAAGCGTTCCGGTAGC